>BQJU01000011.1 GCA_021604865.1 Saprospiraceae bacterium
TCTGTTTCAGGTGAGCTATTTTGCCGCCAACCTAGGCGCGAAAACCGCGCATAGTCACTACTACGCAAGGATTTGAGTAACGACGGCTGGTGGCAAAAGAGCCGCATCAAATGGGTAAGTTATTCTTCGCTGACCCCTTAGCGCGCTTTTGCGGGCATTTTACCATTTGCCTGAAGGGCAAAAAGCAATTAGTGCGGGGCATCGCCCGGCATTAATTGATGCATTTTTTTCAGCCCTGAAAGGGCGTAAGCGGTTTTTGGCGTTTAGGTTTGCCACCAAAGGGGGTGCAAAAAGCAATAGATAAAAGATCGGCATTATGCAGGCAAGGCTTTTGTTTGAGTATTGGAGGTAGGTTTAAGATTTGGAGCTTTAAATAATCTTTCGTCCATTTTTTCCACGACGAAAAAACGGACCAAAAAAGTCGCTCGGCTGGACCCAATGGTGATGTTTAGACAAATCGAGGTTGCCGTCTAAATTTGAAGTAATTTTCAGCAAAATTTTCTGATCTCTATAGCTGTAATAAAATTCGGGATGGCCTCCATACATAAACGGAGTGAGGCAGCAGGTTTCAGTGCGTTGATAATTAATGGAGTAACCCTAGATTTCTCGATCAAATAGATCTTTTAAGGCTGGTAATAAATGGGGAAATTCAAATTTAAACCCTATCGCTTCTATTTTGGCTGAAGATGCCTTGGCACTATCCAGGACAACATGCGACATTTCGCCCATGCCCATCCGCAAAACAAAGGCGGGTGTTGACTGATAAATAGCTGACTTCTGAAGCGCTTGGCCGATTGATTTAATCAGTTTCTTATTGGTCTCAGGATGAGGGGCTACTGCATTATAAGTGTCTATCATCGCCTCATTTTCGATGCCCCGGATAAAAACCCGACAAAGGTCGTCAATGTGAATCCAGCTATACCATTGTGCACCGTCACCAAAATAAGTCCCGATAAAAAAACGGAAGGGAATCAGCATTTTTTCCAGGGCTCCACCTTGAGAAGACAGTACAATACCAATTCGAATGGTAGCCGTTCGGATTCCTGTTTCCCGGACTTTATCTATAGCTCCTTCCCAAGCCATACAACTCTTGGATAAAAATCCGGTTCCTGGCGATGCCTGCTCTGACAATAATTGATCGCCACGATTGCCATAATATCCTATAGCTGAAGCGGACAGATAGGCCTTGGGTTCTTTTATCTTTTTGAAGTATTCCAGGAGCAATGCTGCTGATTCCACCCTGCTAGCAATGATATGTTGTTTCCTATTTTTCGTCCAATGCTGGTCTGCAATGCCTGCGCCAGCCAGGTTGACTACATAATCTGCCCACTCAATTGCTGCTGCTTCAATGAATCCTTTCTGAATACCCCATTCAAAAGTGGCATAAGGATTATCTTTATTCTTATTCCTGCTCAGCCAGGACACTTGATATCCTTTTATTGTAAGCAGCTCACTGAGTCGTTGTCCTACTAACCCACTTCCTCCAGCTATTAATATGTTGGCCATATTCTGTATTTTAAATTTGCTTCTTTAACAACCCATTACCTGACTGGTTTACAGATACCCTGGAAATTTACATTATTAATAAATAGGCTCATTTCGCCAGCAAAGGCGACGCCCAAACATCTGCTCAGTCAGGATTATTTTCATCCCTAACAAAATTTACTTTATTTTAGAGTTTTTAAGTGGACATCAATCCCTCAACCATCAATTAAGCAATGTTTATGAAAAATCAAATTCTTATTCTTCTTTGTTTGTTTTCAATGCTTTGGGGCATTTCCTGTACGACAGAGCCTCAGGAAAATTCAACTGATGAGGGCTTTCCTGTTCAGGTCAGACTACCTGCTGAACCTGACAATCTGAATCCTTTAATTACGACTAGTCTATACAGTCGGATCGTGCACGAAAATATTTTTCTGCCGTTGATGCAATTCAATTTTGAATCCCTGAAGCTGGAACCTGTTCTGGTAAAATCTGCACCTACAATTACCTCGATTTCGGATGGTCCCTATGCCGGTGGCATGGCCTTAACCTATGAGCTGCGGGAAAATGCCCGCTGGGATAATGGCGATCCAGTCACTACGGATGACGTCTTGTTTAGCTTGAAAGCTATGTTTAATCCATTGGTCAAATCAGGCGCTTTCCGGGCCTATCTGGACATGATCAGGGATATGAAAATTGATACCGACAACCCAAGAAAATTTACCATTTATACCAATGAACAATATATCCTGACTGAGCCTGCGGTGAGCAATATTACCATCCTGCCACGATACAACTACGATTCCTCGGGATTGATGAATGACATAGCCCTGGATCAACTCACCAATCCTAAAAAAGCAGAAGATTGGGCCAATACTGACGCCAATATCCAGGAATTTGCCAGCCAATTTAATGATGTAAAATTTGGTAGAGAAATTGACAACATCATTGGCAATGGCCCATACCGCCTGACCGGATGGGATAGTGGGCAAAAATTGACTCTGGAGCGAAAAGAAAACTGGTGGGGTGATGAAGTAAAAGACATTTCTGCTTTAGATGCCTATCCGCAAAACTTGGTCTTTCAAATAATTGGCGATCAAAATACAACTATTGCCGCCCTTAAGGACTTATCGATTGATGTTGCCAGCCAGCTTGATGCCAAAGATTATACCGATTTACTGCAAAATGAATTACTTAAAGAAAACTATAACTTCCACAATCCCCTCACCTTGCAACTGTATTATATTGGGATCAACAACAAAAGTCCCAAACTCGAAGACAAGCGGGTAAGACGGGCATTGGCACACATCATTGATGTAGACGATATTATTGAGAGCCTTTATTTCGGTTTGGGCCAACGAACGGTAGGTCCCTTCAATCCACGGAAAGAATATTATGATACAAGTCTGACGCCTATTGATTACAATATTGAAAAAGCCAAATCCTTGCTAAAAGAGGCCGGCTGGGAAGATACCAACGGCAATGGTATCGTAGATAAAATGATCGGTGGTGAACTAACCGAAATGGAGCTCACTTATCTGACCACTCCCACTAGTAAGTTTAGCCGAAACCTGGGGCTGATTCTTGAAGATAATGCGCCGAAAGCAGGTATAAAAGTGATTATTGAAGCCAAGGAGTTTCGCAGCCTGATCGAGGATTTAAAAAAACGAGAATACGAGTTAAATGGTGGCGCCATGGGACAACAACCTATTCCTGATGATCCCAAACAACACTGGCATACCTCAAGTGATACCCCTAATGGCTCCAACCGGGTCGGTTTTGGCAATGCCGTTACCGATTCTCTGATTGATCAAATCCGGGTCACGATGGATGAAACCAAGCGAAATGAATTGTACAAGGAATTTCAACAGATTGTATATGATGAACAACCAATGATCTTTTTATTTTCGCCACAGGAAAGAATATTGATCAATAAAAAGTTTGATGCGAAACCATCAGTCATGTCACCAGGATTCCAGCCAAGCCATTTCAAATTAAATCAAGATAATTAATCCTAATCACCCATGAGATTTCATTTTTTATTAGGTGTCTTAATGACCATCATTTTTGGTGCCTGTGTCAGAGATCAGAAAGGCAATGAAAATGTTACCTGGAACAGAACTTCCAATGAAGTCATCTGTCGCATCGACGGGGAGCCCGATGTAATCAATACGATGCTGACTTCCTCCCGCTATACGGTTCAGGTTTGCGAGCAGGTTTTTGCTTATTTGATGTATTACGACCCCTATGAACTCAAATTAGTCCCCCAGTTGGCTAACAGCCAACCGGAAGTCCAGGATATTACGTCCGATTCTGATCCAAATAAAGGTGGAAAAACCTATACCTTTGAAATTCGAGAGCAAGCTGTATGGGATGATGGACAACCCGTTACGGGTCAGGATTACGTATTTACGCTTAAAGCCTTGTTTCATCCACAGGTGCAGGCTCAAAGATACCGGCCCTATTTGAATTTTGTAAAAGACGTGATTGTCGACGAGGATAATGCCCGAAAATTTACGGTGATTACTTTGGATCCGCCAAATCAAGCTGTAGAACGTCTGGGCAATACGATTCCTATTTTGCCAGCCCACCATTATGACCCCGATGGCATACTTGAAACGGTAGCTTTGTCTACATTCTTTGACGGAGAAGCCATAGGTGCGTTGGTAGAAAAAGACCTGAAGCTCCAAGAGTTTGCACAACGTTTTGCGTCACCTGAATTTACCCGGGAAGCCAAAAATATCATGGGAGCAGGGCCCTATCGTCTGGAACAATTGGGTACTGGGCAGCCCACGGTGCTCGTAAAAAAAGAGAATTGGTGGGGAGATGCACTTGCCGATCAGTCTCCAGCATTCAGAGCCTTCCCGGATCGGTTGGTATTTAAGGCCATTGTTGACCCTGCCACCGTTAATGCTGCCATAAAATCGGAAGAACTGGATGTGGTTTCAGACTTGGATCCCAAAGATTTTAAGGAATTGAAGGAAAATCCTTTTTCACAAGGTATTTACAATTTCCATGCTCCGCCATTATTGGCACTTTACCTTACCTATATTAATACTCGAAATCCAAAGCTTTCCGATAAAAGAGTACGCCGTGCGCTTGCCCTGTCGGTCAATATTAATGAGATTATTGACAATCTATATTTCGGCATGGCCAAACAAGCCGTTAGTCCGGTGCACCCATTAGACCAATATTTTAATGCTGATTTAAAACCCCTTCCTTACGATCCCGAGCAGGCAAAAGTGCTGCTGGCCGAAGCGGGATGGACGGATACCAACCAGAATGGGATTGTCGACAAAGAAATCGATGGAGAACTTGTGGAGATGAGTCTGGAATACCTCATTGTAGCCAATAGTGAAAGGTCGCGCAATTTGGGTATTATCCTTCAGGACAATGCCCGAAAATCCGGAGTAGAACTAAAACTGGTCGCTAAAACCTTTAACGAATTGACTGCCGCTCAGAAAAGCGGCAATTACGAGCTGAGTTCCGGAGGGCGCTCTTTGGCACCTACCGATTGGGAACCCAAACAAAATTTTTATACGGTAGGAGATAATCGCACTGGTTTTGGCAATGCTGAAACCGATCAGCTCATTGATGAATTGCAAAAAATTACTGATAAGGATAAGCGAAGGGAGCTTTATCACAACCTGCAAGCCATTATTTATGAAGAACAGCCTGAGATTTATCTCTTGGTGCCTACAGGAAGGATTGTCGTTCACAAACGTTTTGACATGGAGTCCTCTATTATTCACCCAGGGTATTTCCCACAACACCTGAAACTAAAAGCGGCCCAATAAGCTTATGCTCCAGTACATTGTTAAAAGGATCCTAATCTTTTTACCGACCCTCTTGGTCATTTCATTTCTAGCCTTTGGTTTGTCTCAATGTACCCCTGGTGATCCGGTAGAAGAAACGATGGCAGTAGGAGAAAAAGGGTTTATTTCCCGGGAAGCTTATGATCGCAATTATCGTCAGTTGGCTCATCAGATGGGTTTGGACAGACCTGTTTTTTATCTGAGTCTTTCCGCTCTAGCCTATCCGGATACCTTGCACCGTATTGTCAGAAAAGATCAAAGAGAGAACCTGCTGAAGCTCATTGCTCATTATGGAAATTGGGAACAAATCAGTACTTATTACAACCAAATCCAAGAATTGGACCGGCAATTGACAAAGCTCCCTGATTCTCTGAAGATGTTAAATAGAGTCAGATCTGAATTATTATTGCTCAACCTCAATGATAAGGATCGAAGTATTCAAACAAAATTGGACTCCATTGACCATTTTCTACAGCAAGATGCCTTGTTGAATGCCCGCATTGGCGGTGAAGTTGATCAACTTAAACGAAGTTATTCTCAGATAAAATCCCAGCAAACACCCTGGAAATTAAAAGTACCTGTAATACACTGGTATGGTTTGCAAAACCAGTATCACTTTTGGATAAGCAATTTCCTGAAAGGCGATTTTGGCGTATCCTATCGCGACAAACAACCAGTGGCTAATCAGTTGAAAACCGCCATTCCCTTGACTTTAATGATCAATGGCCTGGCCATATTTTTTGCCTATCTGATTGCCGTTCCGATAGGTGTTTATTCCGCCAAGTATAAAGACCGTGCTTTTGACCGCATTACGCTGGTACTTTTGTTTATGTTGCATTCACTACCCGTATTTTGGATAGCCACTATGCTCATTGCCTTTTTTTCTACTCCAGAATATGGGTTTGACTGGTTTCCTACCTATGGTTTGGGCAATTTGCCTGATTCAGCTCCATTCTGGCAAAGATTTTGGGAAACGGCCTATCACCTGGTTTTACCCATTTTCAGCCTTACTTATGGTGCAATCGCCTTTCTATCCAGACAGATGCGTGGTGGGTTGATCAATATTTTGGGGTTGGATTATATTCGAACAGCTCGGGCCAAAGGCGTGAATGAGCATCAGGTGATTTGGAAACATGGCTTTCGCAATGCCTTATTTCCAATCATTACTTTATTTGCTTCCGTATTACCGGCTGCCATCTCAGGGTCGGTGGTCATAGAAGTCATTTTCAGTATTCCCGGAATGGGAAAAACCACCGTGGATGCCATTAATGCACAAGACTGGCCAGTCATTTATACTATATTAATGATTGCTTCGGTAATGACGGTACTTGGCATATTAATAGCGGACCTATTATACGCCCTGGCTGATCCCCGGGTTAAATTTAATAAACAGTAGTCTAGAAGATATGGGTACGGAAGTAGCAACAAAAAAAGTAACCAATGCTTACTGGGAGACTGTGTGGACAAGTTTTCGGAAAAACAAACCGGCACTATGGTCCTGGCGGATCCTTAAATTGCTGATCTTTTTAGCAATTTTTAGCAATTTTATAGCCAATGAAAAACCCATTTATTGCAAAATTGATGGCAAGGCTTATTTTCCAGTACTTATGGATTATGGTCTGAAGTCTTATCCCCAGTTTTTTGATACAGATTGGTTAGCGCCTAACCCGGCATTTGAAGATTCAATTATGCCTCTGATACCCTATTCCTACTCCACAAGGGACAAAACTAGCAGAAACTATGTAGGCCCATTTGATGAACAGCAGGTCCGACGAACCCGTTACCGCCATTGGCTGGGGACCGACCAACTCGGCCGCGATATTGCTGCGGGTATGATTTCGGGTTTAAGAACCGCCTTAATCATCGGCGTTTTGGCGATGTCCATAGCCGGATTTATTGGCATTATATTAGGGTCCCTGGCTGGTTATTACGGAGATAATTATTTACGCATTTCCCGATTTCGGTTTGTCTTGCTCTTACTGGGTTTGACATTGGGATTGTTTTTTGGATTTTTCTCCAGGAGTTATATCCTTTCAGAAAGCGAATATTTTTTGGGACAAATCCTGATTGGGCTGTGTATAACCGTGGCTGTAGTACTATTATTTAATTTCCTGGGAGGATTATTTGAACGGCTAAGCTTTTTCAACAAAAAAACCAGTGTTCCGGTGGATATGTTGACTATGCGCCTGATAGAAATCATCAATGCCATACCAGGCCTATTGTTATTGCTGTCTATTGTCGCCTTAATCAAAAATAAATCCATTTTTAATGTCATGGCCGTCATTGGGTTGATCAGCTGGACAACTATTGCCCGTTTTGTTCGGGCAGAACTGTTACGTATCCGAAACCTGGAATACATTGAAGCTGCCAGAGCACTTGGCTATTCTGAAATGCGGATCATTTTTCGCCACGCCTTGCCCAATGCCTTAACGCCGGTATTGATAACGCTGGCTTTTGGTATTGCCAATGCCATTTTGCTTGAAGCCTTCCTTTCTTTTCTAGGATTTGGCGTTGACCCAAGTCAGGTAACCTGGGGCAGCATGCTCAGTGAAGCCAGAGGTAATTTTAAAGCCTGGTGGATCATGATTTTCCCTGGTCTGGCCATTTTTGTCACCGTAACTATCTTTAATCTGATTGGTGAAGGGCTTTCCGATGCACTAAATCCACGGCTGCGCAGATAATTTTACGTTAGCTTTCAGCAATCAAGATCAATTCTTGCGCATTTTTTTAGGAAATAAGGTTGAACTACCTCCTTTACTAGGCAATTTTCCCTTACGGTTGGTTTTGACCTGAGTATCAACAGCAGGGCAACCATAGCCCCGATTACAGGAAGTTGTGCTGATTCCCATCAAAATTAATAAAGCTGAAAAGGTAAAAAGGACCAAAAATCGTCTCATTCTTATTTGTTTATTAGTGCAAATAAAAGTTTTTTGCTGCAGATTACAAGCCTACTTTTATTGACATCTTTTTGAAACTCAAACGTTTTGGGCGAAGATAAACATATAAATACGCCTAAAAAAATCGCTGAACCCTTGTCTTTTCTGATTTTTCCAGGTTTTTTAGGGCGAAAACTTGGTAATGATAAAGCTACCGTATAAATTTGCGGCACATTTTTAATCATCAAAATTTGCTGAAATGAACAAAGGAGATTTAATCAACAAGATTGCTGAGAGCGCTGGTTTATCTAAAGCTCAGGCAGAAGATGCAGTTAACACTGTTCTGGATAGCATCACTGGCGCTTTGAAAAAAGGCGACTCTGTAGCCTTTGTAGGTTTTGGGACATTCTCCGTTTCAAGACGTGATGCTCGTACTGGAAGAAACCCACAAACCGGTGAATCAATCAAAATTGCTGCTAAGAACGTAGTGAAATTCAAGCCGGGTAAGAAGCTTAGCGAAGCTGTTAACTAAGAACTAAAGGTTTCTCAAAAATAAAAGCTAAGGGCAATCCGGGCAGACGCTTGGATTGCCCTTTTAATTTTTGAGTTATTGTGCAGCAATCACGACGAGGTTTTAATGGATCTTTTTTACCCACTCTCCAGCTACTACACAACAACTCTATTCCTGACCAACACAATTATAATTTAACCATGAAATTCGGAACCAAAGCTATTCACGCTGGTATTGAACCTGACCCAAGTACTGGCGCCATCATGACTCCTATTTATCAAACTTCTACCTATACTCAGGAAGCTCCAGGCAAACATAAGGGTTACGAATATGCCCGTACCCAAAATCCTACCCGTTCGGTATTGGAACGTAATCTTGCTGCCCTGGAAAATGGCCTCGAAGGTATTTGTTATAGTAGCGGCTTGGCGGCCATGGATGCCGTTATCCGTTTACTCAACCCCGGTGATGAAATTATTTCCACCAATGACCTTTATGGTGGCTCTTTCCGCCAGATGACTCAGGTCCACGGCAGGTATGGTATCAAGTCACATTTTGTCGACATGAATCATTTGGATCAAATCGAAGCACTGATCAATGCCAACACCCGCTTAATATGGATTGAAACGCCTACCAATCCTATGTTAAACCTGGTGGATATCGCAGCAGTCTGTCAATTGGCTGCCAAAAATGGTATTTTAACCTGCGTCGACAACACCTTTGCGTCACCTTACCTGCAAACACCCCTTGACCTGGGAGCCGATATTGTATTACACTCCGCCACTAAATATCTCGGTGGTCACTCCGATGTTATTTTAGGGGCTGTTGTGGTAAAGGATGAAAAACTGGCAAAGGATCTTCACTTTTTGCAAAATGCCGTGGGTGCCGTGCCGGGTCCACAGGACTGTTTTTTAATACTCAGAGGTATAAAAACCCTTCACCTTCGGGTAGAAAGAGCCTGCCATAATGCTCAGCAAATAGCAGAACATCTCTTACAGCACCCCAAAGTTGGTAAAGTTTATTACCCAGGATTCCCTGACCATCGCGGGCATGAAATTGCAAAAAAACAAATGCGCCTTTTTGGAGGTATGGTTTCTTTTGAACTGAAGCAGGACCAATTTGATAAAGCCATTAGTGTGCTGAGCAATACCCACCTTTTCTCCTTGGCGGAGTCGCTAGGGGGCGTAGAATCGCTTATTGGGCATCCAGCTTCTATGACCCACGCTTCTATTCCCAAGGCAGAACGATTGAAAGTCGGCCTCACGGACACCCTGATTCGCCTGAGTGTCGGAGTTGAAGATGTCAGTGATTTGATTGAAGATCTAGACCAGGCTCTACAGACGGTCTAAAGAGAATCGTTAATATTCTGGAATAATGCTTTGTTAGGTCAACTTGATACCTGACAAAGCATTTTTTTTTAGAAAAGCTCCATAAGGTTTTGTTTTAAAAACATTTTGTTTTATTTTTACTTTTGTAAAACATTTTGGTCAAAACTATAGCCTAATGGAAAACAAAATTTCCGGAATCGACCTCAAGTTATATTTCCGAAGCAATTGGATAAAAATAGCGTTGGCTTTACTTTTATTATTTATCATTTTAAAAAAAGACCTCAGTTTCCAGATTAATCTGAACGCTCCGGATAGTCTGGAGTCTGTCCCTCCAAACTCTGAGCATTCGGTTCCCCTTGAAAAGCCTGTAAAGCGAGAAACCTTCACGGAAGCAAGGCCTACAGGAAAAGGAAATGAATCGATAGTTTCATCCGTATTGGATCAATTTGATCTATCCGGTGTATTGGGTAGTAGTTCCAATAATTCGGACGAATTCTGGGCACTTGAAACGCCAGTGCACGAGGCTTTTATCCGTCGCTTCGTTCATGTCGCTGAAAACGAAAATGTAAAATACAAGATCCCGGCATCTGTTATCCTTGGCAATGCACTCTTGATTAGCCGGGCTGGAGAACATCCACTGGTCAAACAAGGCAACAATCATTTTGCCCTGCCCTGCACCAAGGATTGGCAAGGAGAAACAGCCAACTATAAAGGGGAATGCTTTCGCAAATACGAAAATGCCTGGACCAGCTTCCGGGATCACAGCCTTTACCTGTCGACTTATTTATTTGCAGGTAATCAAATGCCAAAAGGAGATTACAAGCAATGGGCCAAAGCGTTGGAAAATGCAGGTTTTGGAGGCGGCAAAGGTTTTGCCAACAACCTGGTGCGCATTATTGAGCATTATCAACTCAATAAGTTTGACGATTAATAGACTTGCTCCGTGGGAATAAGTCTAATTAACACCCTCCAGCTTCTTTTTGTAGTAGCTGACACCGGCACCATAAATCCAGCCAACTTTGCCTTTTTGGTTTTTTACTTTTACCCAAGGTTCATTGGCGGTTATGTCTCCAAGCTTGATTTCCTGAGTTGAATCGGTCACCTCATTTAGGAAGGTAACCTCTTCATACAACACCAACCGTCCGACAACTTTACCTTTGAGCGTAGGCTCCTCGCGCATATTCATGCCGTCAATGGTGACATAGAGCGGTGTAAATTTTTCGCGGATGGCCCGTTCTCGCTCTCTCCTGTTTTCTGGCTGAGCTGCCTCTGGTTCTGGCTCGGCTGGAGCAGCAGTGGTATCTGGACTAACAGACGTAACGTCCTCAGGCTGATTTTCTTCCAGTGCAGCTTCTTCCTGGTATTGTTGGCGGGTATCGCTACATTTACGCATTGTCCAGGTAATGAAAGCCATAAAAAAAATCAGGATAAGAATTAGTTCAATCCGGGGTAACAATTTTTTTTTCGTCATAGTATTTAATCCGGTTTTGTTGGCAAAAATAGCCGAATTGATTGCTATTTTTATAAAATTAACCTTAATTTGCGTTTGAAAATTGCCATTTACTTTTGGAGTTCATTCTTTTTGATCTAACCAGATGTCGTGAATCTTAGATAATACCCGATCTCGCAATATTTTGCTAGCCTGGCAATTTCCAACAAATTTTTCTTTTGATAACCTGACCAACTTCTGAAGTTGTTCCTGGCAAAAATATGCGATTGATGGAAGATTTATTGTACAAAGTGGGCCTAACCATGATTCCGCAGGTAGGTGCGATAACGGCTAAAAAGCTAGTCCATTTATGTGGTGGTGCCAAAGAAGTCTTTGAAGCAAAAAAAAGAACGCTACAACAGATTCCGAAAATTAGTGAAATGACGGTGCAAATTATCCTTGAAAAGAAGGTTTTGAA
Organism: Saprospiraceae bacterium; assembly: GCA_021604865.1. Classification (GTDB taxonomy): domain Bacteria; phylum Bacteroidota; class Bacteroidia; order Chitinophagales; family Saprospiraceae; genus BQJU01. Next base: position 11,917 of record BQJU01000011.1, read on the forward strand.
GCAGGCTGAAGCCGAAATCCGTTTCATGGAACAAAATGACATCCAAGCTTTCTTCTTTCAGGATAAAAACTACCCAAGCAGATTAAGGCATTATCACGATGCACCGGTTTTGTTATATTACCGAGGCAATGCCGATCTTAATCCATTGCGTTCTGTAGCCATAGTAGGGACCAGAAAACCGAGTCCTTATGGTCTTCAATTATGTGAAGAAATTGTAAATGATCTGAGTCAGTATGGCGTCACCGTGATCAGTGGTCTTGCTTTTGGCATTGATATTACTGCACATCGTAAATGCCTAGAATGCCAAATTCCAACAGTAGGCGTTTTGGGCCATGGCTTGCGCCTAATTTATCCTGGACAACACCATAATATAGGGTTGAAAATGTTGGAGAATGGCGGATTACTCACTGAGTTCAGTAGTCAGACCACTCCAGAAAGGGAGCATTTCCCCATGCGCAACCGGATCATTGCTGGTCTTTGTGATGCATTGATCGTGGTAGAAACTGCTCAAAAAGGTGGCTCGATGATTTCGGCCCGACTGGCTAATGACTACAATAAGGATGTCTTTGCCGTTCCCGGAAGGGTAAAGGATCCTTTTGCTAAGGGATGTAATTTATTGATTAAATCCCATAGGGCAGCATTGCTGGAAAGTGTAGAAGATTTGGCTTATGTGATGCGATGGCGGCTCATGGATCAAGAGCGTCAGCAGATTCAAAAGCAGCTCTTTATCGAATTATCTCAAGAAGAAAAAATAATTGTAGATTTGTTGCGCCAAAACGAAGCGCTGGATATTGATTCATTAACTTATAATTGTAAGAAGTCCAATAGTGAAATGGCCAATCTCCTGTTAAATCTCGAATTTAAAGGCATGGTTAAATCACTACCGGGTAAACGATATATTTTAATCTGATCAAATATGAAGTTAGTCCTCTTTTTTTTATGCCTGTGTTTATTTGTGTCTTGCAATGAACCGGCTTCCCACGTAACCACTCAGACGCCAAATCCTGAGTTAGCTCCCACCGTTAAGCGAGCGAAAAACATCATTTTGATGATTGGCGATGGTATGGGGCTTACTCAGATCAGCGCAGGTTTATACCGCAATGGAAATCAGCTGAACCTGGAATCTTTTCCGGTGGTAGGCTTGCACAAACCTTACTCCTACAATAACCTGATAACCGATTCTGCGGCAGGAGCTACGGCATTTTCCGCAGGTGTAAAAACCAATAATGGCGCTATTGGGGTAGACAAAAAGGGCAAGTCTGTAAAAAGTATTTTAGAAGAAGCCAAAGAAAATGGCATTTCCACCGGATTGATATCTACCTCTACCATTGTCCATGCCACACCAGCTTCTTTTATCGCTCATGTATCTTCCCGTAATAATATGGAGGATATCGCTACCTATTTTCTAAAAACAGAAGTCGACTTTATTGTAGGTGGAGGGAAAAAATATTTTGACCGTCGCAAAGACGGTCGAAACCTTTATCGGGAATTGGAAAAAAGAGGCTATTTTGTTTCTGACTATTTTAAGGAAGACCTCAGCCAGATCGTAGTTGATTTTGATCGGAAATTTGCTTATTTCACGGCTAATAGTGACCCCAAAATGGCCTCTAAAGGCCGAGATTACCTAGTGCCCGCCAGCAAACTTGGAACTGTTTTTCTTAATAATCACAGTGAAAAAGGTTTCTTCTTGATGATAGAGGGTGCACAAATAGATTGGGGTGGTCACGCAAAAAACTCAGAATATATTATCAGTGAAATGATAGACTTCGATCGCGCCATCGGTGAAATTTTAGAATTTGCTAAAGAAGATGGAGAAACGCTGGTTATTGTTACTGCAGATCATGAAACAGGAGGATATTCCATCAATCAAGGATCAAGCATGGATACGATTGTTGCAGGGTTTACAACAGATTATCACACAGCGTCCTTAATACCGGTATTCGCCTATGGTCCAGGCTCGGAATTATTCAGTGGCATCTATGAAAACACGGCCATTCACAAGAAAATGAGACAGGCTTTTGGATTTTCTCCAGAATTGTCACGGTGATTCCATAAAATCAGCTCCCCAAAAACAATAAAACATTATTTGGAAATACACCCTCTAAAAAAACCAAATTTGGTTTTTTTGAAAAAAAGGCGCTTTTTGCGGTTTTAATAAATTTCACCCTATTTTTATATTGAAAAATGAAATATTTTTATGAATAAGCATAATAAAAAATATTTCATCAAAGCAGCGTCATTTACTATATTTGTGTCTTTACGATAGAGAATAATAACAAATATTGTTCTTGTATCTTTTATTCCCCAAATTACAGCTCTCTCCTCTGTCGTATGATTCTCAATGATTATACCTATGAAACAATAAGCGTTTACATATTTCGATCTGTAGATTCTTACAAACAAGGTATTTGAAATTCGTCCCCCCACGAAATTACTAATGCCATTAATTGGAGCTATTACTTATTCACAACAGTGTAATTACCTGTATTATGAAGAGAATACTACTTTCTACTGTATTGCTATTTTTTACCATTTTGGGTTTTGGGCAACAACCTCCAGGAGGTTGTCCTGATGATATGGTGATCTTAACCAGCTTATGTTCCGAGGCTTGTGTTTTATGTATGGGGTTTGACGGATATATCGGATCCAATTCTGCAACAGATCTTGGAGAGGCTCCTGATGGATTTTGCGCACCTCAATTACACAATACTCAATGGCTGGGTTTTGTAGCTGGTACGCCCAGCATCTCTATGAATATCACGGCATTCAATTGTGATTCCGGGAATGGCCTTCAAATAGGTATCTATAATACCTTAGACTGTACGGACTTCAGCCTGGTAAGTAATTGTGAACCAACTATGCCTGAAAACATCCCCTTCGTCTTTAATGCCACCGGACTGATGCCCGGAGGGATTTACTTTTTGGTGATTGATGGGAACTTTGGTGATATTTGTGAATTCTCAATTGATGTAACTAGTGGCCTTGCTGAAGCACCTCCAATTGTTGGCAATACCGCTATTGTTGGTGTGGGCCCTTTTTGTCCTGGTGGCACCTTTGATTTTGGTGTTGCGGGGGTATCTGGTGCTAGTATCTATGAGTGGACCCTTAATGGTGCTCCAGCCGGATACGAACAGAATATCTCCGTTAGCGTACCAACATCTGGAAGTTCCTTTGAACTTTGTGTCACACCATCCAACCCTTGTGAAACCGGACCTCAAACCTGCCAGACCTTCCCTATTACCCCGCTACCTCCAATTGTAGAATCTGCCACCATTTGTGATGGTGATGTATATACCCTCGGAAACACGAGTTTTAATACAACTGGCACCTATAATTTCTCCTCCTTTACTGACGAGGGTTGTTTGCAGCAATATACCCTTCACCTAACGGTCGTTCCACCTGTTTTTGCTCAAGTCCAGGGAGAAATTTGTGAGGGAGAGGTTTTCTCTGTTCATGACAATTTTGGTAATAATGAAATATTCACTCAGGCGGGAGTCTACCAGGTTTTGTTACAGGCTTCTAATAGTGGTTGTGATAGTGTATTAACTGTTGAATTAATTGTACACCCTTTCTATAACAATGTACTCCAGGAAAGTATTTGTGAGGGAGAAAGTATTGTTATTACCGATGGCATCAATACTTATACCCACACCACTACAGGTGCCTATTCGCATGTACTGCAATCCAGCGAAGGCTGCGATAGTCTGGTCAATCTGGCGCTATTTGTGTACCCAGTACCTTCACCGGTTTATATTATAGAGACCATCTGTCCCGATGAATATTTTTTCATTGGCGACTTTTTTGCCTTTAACTCACCTGGCATTCATACAGCAACCATTGAAAGTATTGGTGGCTGTGACAGTACCGTAACCGTCAACCTCAGTATTAATGATCCCTTGACCACCATTGATACAACAATATGCCCGGGTCAGGAAGTCGTTATTGGATCCGAAACTTATGACGTAACCGGGTTTTATACTACGACACTTACTTCCTATCTGGGTTGTGACAGTATCGTTGAATTGGACCTAATTGTACAAACACCCATTGAAACCATTCTTAATACAGCTATTTGTGAAGGTGACTCCGTTTTATTAGGAAGCACCTATTATTATGCCAATGGGACATATATGGATGTTCTGACTGCTACCAGTGGTTGTGATAGTACGGTTACCCTCAATTTGACTGTTAACAACAATTCCGTAACGGATTTATTAGAAGAAATTTGTGCTGGTTCAGGATACGCTGTAGGTGATTCCACTTATACCTCAACCGGTAATTATCAAAATATCCTACCTGCATCCAATGGTTGTGACAGTATTGTTAACCTGGATTTAAGGGTATTAACCGAGATTACAAATGACCTTGATGCTGAAATTTGTGATGGCGACACCTATGAAGTTGGTGACTCAACTTTTACCGTCACTGGCCAATATTCCGTGGTATTAATGGCTCAGGCTGGATGCGACAGTACGGTTAATTTGGATTTGACCGTATTGGAGATTCCGGAAACACTACTAGATATTGCGATTTGTTTTGGCAATACCTATGAGGTAGGGAACTCCAGTTATTCCACCAATGGTTCCTTTACCGATGTATTAACAGCATCAACAGGGTGTGATAGTATCGTCATGCTTGATTTGGAAGTGATTGAGGCGTATCGGGATACCCTGAATATTGCTATTTGTACCGGATTAACCTATCAAGTAGGAACCTCTGTTTATGGCGACCCGGGAAGTTATATCGATACCCTTACGGCCAGCATTGGCTGCGATAGTATTGTATACCTTTTCCTACAAGTAGAGGACGTTCTTCGAGATACCCTCTTTATTGAAATTTGTGAAGGAGACAGCTACCCGCTGGGCAACAACACCTATAATCAGACGGGTTTTTATAACGAATCTTTTATTACTTCTCAAGGTTGTGATAGTGTCGCATCACTGGACCTGACCGTACATCCCATTCTCTATACCGAGCTTACAGAAAGTATCTGTGATGGAGAAAGTTTTGCAGTAGGAGGATCAGTGTACACGCAGACTGGAAATTTCCAGGATATCTTTTCTTCGGAAGTTACGGGATGTGATAGTGTAGTCAACCTTATTTTAACGGTACTAAATGTTCCAGAAGTTAGCCTTGTTGAAGCAATTTGTGATGGAGAATCCTTTTCTGTTGGAACATCCAGTTACAATTCCAGTGGTAGTTATGTAGATACGCTGATGGCAATTAATGGTTGTGACAGTATCGTCTCGCTTGACCTGACGGTCCTGGATGTACCGATTACGGCACTGGTAGAAGCCATTTGTGATGGAGATTCTTATCCTGTTGGCAATTCTTCCTACAATCAGGCTGGCAATTCAGTTGATACCCTTACAGCCGCTAATGGTTGTGATAGTATTGTGTTTTTGAACCTGACTATTCTGGATGTACCGGTAACCAATCTTACCGAATTGATTTGTGACGGATTTACTTTTGAGGTAGGTAGTTCTTCTTATGGAAGTACTGGAAACTATACGGATATCCTGTTAGCTGCCAATGGCTGCGATAGCATTGTCAACCTTGATCTGACGGTAGCGACCAATCCCGTGACTAACCTCAATATCAGCATTTGTCAGGGGAGTTCTTATATGGTAGGCGATTCAACCTATACCCTGAGTGGATCATATACCAACCTACTCACCTCTTCCGTGGGTTGTGACAGTACGGTCAATCTGACCCTCAACGTTACCAGTTTCTATGAAACACCGGTATCCGCGAGCATTTGTGATGGCGAAAGCTACCTCTTGGGTTCGGATCCTTATACCGAGACCGGAGAATATTCCGCTCAATTCCTGGCCCAGGATGGCTGTGATAGTTTTGTCTATTTAAGCTTGACCGTTTTTGATATTCCACTAACAACCTTAGATATTACCATTTGTGACGGTGAAAGTGTAACAGTGGGCAATACTCCTTATACAACCACAGGTGTATTTAATGAAACCCTTACGGCCTTTACGGGTTGTGATAGTTTGGTTACGCTTAACCTGACTGTCAATGACGTTTACACCACCGATTTAGTGGTATCTATATGTGATGGCGATGGTTTTCCTGTAGGTAATTCCATTTATACCGAAGCGGGAGATTATCAGGATATTCTGGTAGCTGCCAATGGTTGTGATAGTACAGTAAACCTCAACTTGAATGTCATCCCAATAGAGCAAACCAGCCTGGATATTACCATCTGTGAGGGAGAATCGTATCCCGTTGGCGGATCGATTTATTCCAGTTCAGGTAATTATCAGGATGTGATTATGGCTAGTACTGGCTGTGATAGTATTGTAAACCTTGAATTGACCGTTATTCCCACGCTGGAAACATTCCTAATAGAAAACATCTGTGACGGCGATACCTACCAGGTAGGCAACTCTGTATATACAGTGGATGGAAATTACGTAGATTCTCTGGTGGCTGGCACTGGCTGTGACAGCATTGTATATCTCAACTTGACTATTGATCCAGTTTATGTTACCGAATTGACTGAAATCATCTGTGATGACGAAACCTATGAAGTAGGTGGCCTTAGCTTTAGTTCTTCAGGTATTTTCCAGGTCCCACTAAGCAGTGTTTCGGGTTGTGACAGTACCATTATTCTCGACCTGACCACCCATCCATGTGAGCTGGCCATAACCATGAGTGAGGGATCGGTGACCTGTTTCGGGCTTTCTGATGGATTCATCGATTTTGCAATGACCATTGGCACACCACCCTATACTTACAACTGGTTTGCACTGGATGGTTCTACAAATGGTTCTGGTTCCATTGACGGAAATGACTTAAACACTTTGATTAGTGAATTGCCTGCTGGCAATTACCGCATTGTTGTTGTGGATGCTTTTGAGATCGAGTATCAGGTTATGGTGACCATCCAACAACCTGACCCAATTGATCTGGCTCTGGCGCTTTCCGACTATGGCGGCTACAATACAAGTTGTAATTATGAAAATGACGGGTTTATCCAATCTACTGTCACCGGAGGCGTCCTTCCGTACCAATACCAATGGTCGAATGGAGACAATGGAACAGGAATTGATGAATTGGTTGCCGGAAATTATAACCTATTGATCACGGACTCTAATGGGTGCGAAGAATCAGCAAGTGCCAATCTTGATGCTCCCCAGGCAATGTTTGGCCAGGCGGAGGTAACTGATCCAGCTTGTTTTGGAGATACACAGGGGATCATAAATGTTACAGAAGCCCAGGGAGGTGTTGGTCCATACCTCTACAGCATTAACAATCAGGCATTTACTTCCTCTTCTCTGTTTGCAAATCTGGCGGTAGGGGAATATGAATTACAAATCCAGGATGCGAATGGATGTGTCTGGGAAGAGAATTATACTATTCTGCAACCTGAAGAACTGATCGTTGACCTCGGAGAAGATATCTTCATCAAATTAGGAGAATCTGCACAGTTGGAGGCATTTACCACTTATCCTGTTGATGCGTATCAATGGAAGAATAGCGTGACTCTGGACTGTTTTGGTGATACATTGGACCTGGATTGTTTCAATCCAAATGCTTCACCGATGTTTACGTCTACTTATGTCGTTACCGTAGTTGATGAAAATGGATGTTCCAATTCTGATGAAATTACCGTCTTTGTTGACAGAAGAAGGCAAGTCTATATTCCAAATGTCTTTTCTCCTAATGGCGATGGCCAAAACGACAACTTTTACGTTTACACTGGACCAGATGTTGCACAAATCAAGAGCTTCCTTATTTTCAACCGGTGGGGAGAGGCCGTTTATGAACTTTATGGCTTTCCATCAAATGACCCTGATTATGGCTGGAACGGAATGCATCGTGGACAATTAATGAATACGGGCGTATATGTCTATTATGCCGTGGTTGAATTTCTGGATGGAGAAGTGATTGAGTATAAAGGGGATATTACCTTGATGAAATAGAAAAAGCGGGAAGTTGTTCTTAAACAACTTCCCGCTTCTACTTTTTACTGACAACCAAAAGCAGGTTGATATTTTTAATCTTTTCTCTCCTAAAGGTGCCTTTCCGCGTGATAGGAAGACCGGACTAGCGGGCCACTTTCTACAAAATCGAACCCTTTTTCCAGGCCAACAGCTTTATACTCGGCAAATTTATCGGGGTGGATATAGTCAGCCACTTCAAGGTGCATCTTTGTGGGTTGTAGGTATTGGCCAATGGTCAATACATCACAGCCATGCGCAACTAAGTCATCCATTATTTGAAAGACTTCCTCATCGGTTTCTCCCAAGCCTACCATGATACCAGACTTCGTACGTTTTCCAAAGTCTTTGGTACGCTGAATTTGCTCCAGGCTGCGGTGATATTTAGCTTGAGGGCGCACCTTGCGATAGAGGCGCTCTACCGTTTCCATATTATGGGAAACCACTTCCTGCCCTGCGCTAATCATACGTTCCAGCGCATCCCAGGTAGCCCGAACATCGGGAATGAGGGTCTCAATCGTTGTTTCAGGGGAATACTCCTTGACCAATTTTACGGTCTGGTGCCAGATTTCTGCTCCGCGATCTTTACGTTCGTCCCGGTTAACTGAAGTAATAACTGCGTGTTTAACCTCCATTAGTTTGATGGCTTCAGCTACACGCCGTGGTTCGTCTTCATCATACTCGGGTGGGCGGCCAGTCTTCACCGCACAGAAGGAACAAGAACGGGTACAGGTATTGCCCAGGATCATGAAAGTAGCAGTCCCAGCGCCCCAACATTCCCCCATATTGGGGCAATTACCACTTTGGCATATCGTGTGCAGGTTGTATTCATCCACCAGAGTCCTCACCTTTTTATATTCCTGGCCGATGGGTAGTTTGACCCTCAGCCATTCCGGTTTTCTGGCTCTTGGTGTTTTACGTTCTACTATTGGCAATTCCAGCATTAAATCTCTTCTTTGATTATAAAAAAATGGCGAACTTTCATTCGCCTTTTCTTATGCTACAAAACAAAATTACCCGCAGGTAAGTTGAGTTGCTTTCGACAAAGAGTCAATATGATTTACCAACGCTTGCCGAGTTGCAAATTTATATAAAAGTTGATGAATAGTGGTGAATTTTCGACATTCTCCAATGTCTCCACCATAATAGGTACCTTTTTAAAATAAAAATCGACCATTATGCCAGCTTCCATAGCTTTTACAAATTCATCAAAAGCTCCCCAATCAAAGTGCAGCGCAAATTTGGCGTGTCCACCTGGGATGGCTGATACTTCTCCCAGCCCTTTTCCAAAACCAGAGCCCCCATAAATCCGGGTAATGTTTAAAAAGTCGGCTGCATTATCAGCTCCATATTTTTCACTGCGAATGGAGGTATTACCTGTAGGATTTTCCGAATGCACCAAATCGAGGTAATAGGGTTTGAGCAAGCCAAGTGTAGGGCCTACTTCATAACTGATCCCAACTGCTAGTCCACGCCGTTTGGCTTTTTCAGAAAAGTATCTTTTTTCTCCATATCCCCCTCTCAGGGCAAAGAGATTATTTTGCTTACCATATATAAAGGCCCTGGACACTTCATTGGAAGTACCGGCCTGGAAATAATCAAAACTCTGCCGAAATTCCCGGACGTGTTTGATTTCGCCAATCTCAATATTGTAAAAACGAGTTAAATAATAGGTTTTCAATTGGGCAATATTGACCCCAATAGCAAAACCGTTGGTCTGTAACAGCTTCAGATCGACGGTAAATTCCCGGTTATAGACATAACCTTTATCATCTTCATAATAATTTTGGCCACCAGGCAGTCGAGTCTGCGCCATTAAAATTGTTGCGAACAACAAACACAGGGAAAAGGTAAGTAAGGTATTCTTCATAAGGTATCATATTGAATAGTACATCCGGAATGCACCCTCGTTTACAATATTTGACTAGGAGGTTGAAAAAATTTATCCATTAGTATACTAATCCTTGTCTTTACTAACGAAAAAAGCTGGGCGGTTAAGGCGTTGAAAATCCAAAATCCGGAATTTCCCTCTAAATTTAGGAAAAATACAGAACAAATGATATTCTTATTTACGTTTGGTCAGTAAATAATGGTTTGTAATTGGAAGAAAATGTTGCTGGAAGACAATATAACCCATTAAGCTTCACGTGTTATCCTCCTTATACCTTGCACTTAAAAAACTCTATTAACGAACGATGGTTACGCATCAAAGATTGAGATACTTCATGGAGTTGCTCAAAATTGAGCATCAGGAATTGCAATTCCTTGGGTAGGTCATCTACTTTTTTGGCTTGAAAATGAAAGCAGGCATTGATGCCTTTTAATACGGCCTCCAGTTCATTGGCTTTGTACATAAACTGCTCTAAAAGTTCTTTTTCTCCTTTGGAAAATTGCTGGAAGTTCGTTGTCGCTCTATCCAGGGTTTCCAGATCACTCAAGTTTTTTTGAGTCAGATCTACAATAGATATCTGGAAAAGATGGGAGAATTTCAGCAGGTTGCAAATTTTAGGCTCTGCAGTTCCATTTTCGTAAGAAGCAACATTCCCCCGGTTTAATCCAACTTTACTGGCAAGTTCTTCTTGGCTCATTCCTAGCCTTTTGCGCAAACACCGAATATTTTGTTGCAAAAAGCTCACCACATTAGTACTAATAGTGTCCATATCTTATCCTGCTTATTGTTGAATTGGTCTAAAAAATTTCCGAAGTATCATTAAAAATACAATCTAAGTACCTGTAAAGTTTAAAAGTGTTAACAAATTTAACAAAAAAGATCACACAAATGTAAATTTAAATGTCCTGACCGCTACATATTCAATGAAACGATTCTAAATAGGTAATTTAATTTGCAAAATTGAAGTTTAAACCTTAAGTTTGTAAATAATAATTACAAAATATAAATCACCGGCCATGATATACGAAATCCAGAATCAAATACAAGACCAGCTCGACAGAATAAGTAATTCTTTACGTGCCTTTTCCTTAAAATTAACTGGCAATAACGACGATGCAGAAGATTTGTATCAGGATACAGCCGTAAGAATTATTACCAACGCAGAGAAATATCACCCCGGCACCAACTTTAAGGCTTGGGCGGTTACCATTATGCGTAATATTTTTATTAACAACTATCGCAAAAAAATGCGGCGTAGCATGATCATTGATCAGACGCCTAACAATTATTATTTGAACAGTGGTGACAAAACGGTCATCAACGATGGAGAAATGACAGTAGCCTTTAAAGAATTGATGGAAATGGTAGATCAATTGCCGGATGATTTCCGGACGCCATTTATGATGGCCTATGAGGGGTACAAATATGATGAAATTGCGGAAGAGTTGGAATCTCCGCTGGGAACAATTAAGAGTCGTATTTTCTTTGCTCGCAAAAAGTTACAGAAAATGTACAAAATTGCGATGAAAGAAAGGGCTTAAACATACTAAGCTACAATATCGTAGCGTTTTAAGATTGAAATTATTTAGCGGCGTAGAAAAAGGCCGGGCAGCAATGTCCGGCCTTTTTATTTGATCAGGAAATTTCTATATTGCAAAATAAAAAACCTATCGTCCCAAATGAGCAAATTAAGCATCAAAAGTGGCAAGGGAGAAATCATCTTGCGGAAGAGTAAAACCCTTGTTGGTCTGAAAACAGAGGAATCGGTTGAAACCAAAGACCAGGATTATGTAGCATCAGAATTGTTACACAATCTGGGTGGGTTTAATGTTGTAAGCCTGAACACAGAAGGTGGAAGTGTTGACGACAAACTGGATGAGGTCAGAGAGAAAAAAGAGGTGGAAACCGGTACCCACGTTTATTTTGCTGAAGGCAGTAACAAACCCGTCATTCCTACTGGAGAGATATACATCGTTTTTTACGAAACTGTCAGCGAGAATGAGCAAAAGGTCGTTTTAGAGGAATTCAAACTGGAGGTTGTAGAGCGTCGCAGTAAAGACAAACTGGTGGTGAAAGTCACCCCACAATCTCCTAATCCGCTCAAAGTAGCCAATGCCTTACAAAATATTTCCCTGGTGAAAATTGCCGAGCCTGATCTGGATATTCCCCTGGAGGAATACGCCTTCATTGCTCCTGAAGATGACCTGGTGCCCAATGAATGGCACTTGGAAAATAATGGTTTTGTATCCGACGCAAATTATCGCTTAAAAAAAGGGGCTGATGCCAAAGTGGTCAGTGCCTGGCGGCGGCTTGGAAATACGGGCTCCGCAAGTGTGACCATTGCCATTATCGACAATGGTTTTGATACTTCCCACCCGGATTTGCAACAAAAAGTAGTCAAGCCTTATGACCTTTGGAATCAATCCACCAAATTGACGCAGGGTGATCCGCGGTTCACGCACGGTACACCATGTGCCAGCGTAGCGCTTGCCGCCTCTAATGGATCAGGCATCGTAGGTGCTGCACCCAGCGCTAAGTTTATGCCCGTTAGTGGCACCTCTTTCAGCTTGCGCGCCACGGAGGACATGTTTGACTATTGTATCAAAAATGGTGCAGATATCATAAGTTGCAGTTGGGGTACCACCGATCACAATTACGACCTTAGTGCGCTGAAAGAAGAAGCGATAGCCAAAGCAGCCCGCCAGGGAAGAAATGGAAAAGGGTGCATCATTTTATTTGCTGCCGGCAATGACGATCTGGACTATATTAACTTTTATGCTGCTCATCCTGATGTCATAGCAGTAGGAGCAACCACCAGCCAGGACGAATATGCCAGCTATTCCAACCGGGGCCGTCAGTTATCCATTTGTGCACCATCCAATGGCGACTGGCCTATCATCGCAGCACGTGCCTGGTGGGATGAAGGACTCTCCTGGGAAACCGGACAATATAAATTCTGGCGAGATGGTCGTTCGAGAGGCGAGAAATATAAACACTTCGGAGGTACTTCCAGCTCTACTCCGTTAGTAGCCGGCATCTGTGCACTTATCCTCTCTGCCAATCCTGACCTTACAGCAAAAGAGGTCAAAAGTATCCTGGAATCAACTGCCGACAAGATCGGTTCACCATCGGATTATCAAAACGGACATTCTATAAAATACGGCTATGGACGCATTAATGCAGACAAAGCAGTAGCGGAAGCGCTGAGAAGACGGGAGGTGGTTCAACCTCCTGTGGAAGTGGCTGAAAAGGTGACTAAAGGCCAGGGATTGTTCCAATTTGATGTGCAAAAACAGGAAGGCCGTGGGTATGGCGTGCAAATTGGTGCTTTTTATGAATACGGCAATGTATTGATACAGGCAGAAAAGCTACAACGCCAATTTGGCCAGAAAGTGGTCGTCAACATCAATGAATTAAATGGAAAAACGGTTTATAAAGTAGTGGTTGGCGCCTTCAGCAATAAAAATGATGCTACTTCACTTGCCAGCCGCATGAAATCCAGCGGAGTAGATGGTTTTGTAAGAAATCTGGCTGATTTGGTATAATTACATTACCAGGTACGATTTGAAAACCATCCAGGTAAATCTTCATCTGGCTCGGCATCTTTTTGGCGTTCAGTCTTCGTCTTTTCAAAAATATCGGGATCCAAAAATGTTTGGGGGGGCTGTTCTGGTTCATTCTCCCAGGAGTAAACTTTTTTCTCCTCATCACGCTCAATGCGGTCACGAAACCAATAGGCTGTAAAGATGCCTGCCAGACCACCCAGCAGGTGGCTCTCCCAGGAAATACCCTCTTGTCCAGGTAAAATACCCATAAACATAGAGCCATAATAAAAAACCACTATCAGTGCTAGGGCTATGGATTTTAAATTGCGCCGGAAAATACCATTCCAGAAAACAAAGGCGACCAATCCATAAACGACACCACTGGCACCAATATGAAAAACACCCCGACCAAAACCCCAAACCGCTAGGCCAGTCAGCAAGTAAATCATGATAAAAGCGGGAATGGCCACTCGACGGTAAAAAAAGAGGATCATCGCACTAAGAAAAAAAAGTGGTGGCGTATTGGCAAAAAGATGAGCCCAATTGGAGTGCAGCAAGGGCGAAAAGATCACTCCCCGTAAACCGATCAGGTTTCTCGGAAATACACCATACACGCCAAGGTCCAGGTGAAGTAAGGTCTGAACCAGGTGAATGGCCCACAACAACAGAACAAACTGAGCAGGCAGCAATAAACTCTGTGTTATACGATTTGGCTGTTTTGTAGTCATTGGCAAAATAGAATTGGTCAATATGCAACTGTTAAAAGCAGTAAATAGTTGTACCAAGATAAACCTTCTTACTAATTATTCGCTGAACTAATGCATATTCCGGATCAAACCAAGTTTCGCCAAGATCGATTAGATCAGGCGTAGCGCCGGTTGACCAATTTGATAAATGCCTGCGCTGTTTCTACCTTTTCTTCATCCATCCAGTCATATTGGTTGGCCAGGTTGACCAAAAGGCTTTTGGCTTCGGCCATGCTTGGAAACTGATTTAACAACTTCAAAGCATTGTCCATCGCATTTTTATTCTTATCAAAAAGATCATTGGTATATAAAAGCCGGTCATTGATGGCCATAGCTTTGTTGAGATCAGACACGGGTTGGAGGCTCAGTTTATCTGATAGCTCCTTGGCTGCCCCCATTTTAAACAGGCTTTCAACCCTGGCATTGGAGGCCGTATTTTTTGTTTCAGGTTGAGGGGCTACAGGTTCCGGGCTCGGTTTTGGTTCCGGCCGTGGTTCTGGCTTGGGCTTAGGCGGAGGAGGCGCTGGTGTGGCTGGTCTGGCGCTAGTGCTTTCCATATCCCTAATAGAATCCGGGATTTCAATAATCCGTGGAGGAGAGTATTGCTTTTTAGGGGGTTCGGGTTCTGGATTCACAATTTCCAACTCTGGTGCATTATTGGATTTAACTGAAGGCTTGCTTTTTGACCGGGTGGTAGTCTCTGGCGTTGCATCCACATCCAGGAAAGATTGATATAGTTGACGGATGTAGCTCAACATTAAATCTCGCTCAATGCTGGCAATGGCGCCCTCATCCAGGCCGATACTCTTATATAACGTATTGATTTTTTCCAGCAGAATTTTGGTTTGTTGCAGGTCCATATCTTGGCAAAACTTTTAACTCAGAGCTTGTTTGGAAGTCGCTTTGGGCTGCAAAGGTTGGTCTCCCGACATGCTCTCAGGTGAACGATTCAAATAATCTTTTCTTTAAAATGTAGGTTTTCCTTCCTTTTCTCTAATCTCCTTCTACTCTTAGACTGCAAATATAGAAAAACAGCCTCATTTTTGCCGGTGTATTTTTAACTTAGTGCCCACAAAGTATGACTTATGTTTTTGGAACCACATTTTAAGGGCCAGCGAAGTGGCTGGATAGAGGTAATTTGCGGCTCGATGTTCTCGGGTAAAACCGAAGAATTGATCCGACGGCTTAAACGTGCCAAGATCGCCAATCAAAAAGTAGAAATTTTTAAACCCAAGGTGGATACCCGCTACGGAGAAGGCAAGGTCATGTCGCATGACTCGAATTATATCCTTTCTTCTGCTATTGAGCATTCCTCCATGTTACTGGATATGACAGAAGGCGTAAATGTTGTCGGTATTGATGAAGCTCAGTTTTTTGATATGGATTTGCCGGAGAATTGTCAGAAACTGGCCCTACGTGGTGTCAGGGTGATCATAGCCGGGCTCGATATGGATTTCCGTGGGCGCCCTTTTGGTCCGATTCCCAACTTGTTGGCCATCGGTGAATATATAACCAAGGTACATGCCATCTGCCAGCATTGTGGCAATCTGGCTACCCACTCTTACCGCTTTTCCGCAGAAAGCGAAACGGTGGTATTGGGCGAAAAAGATCAGTATGAGCCCCGCTGCAGGACTTGTTACCACATGGGGAATATTTTGAATTTGCAGACGAAGTAGAGGTGGTGAACATTAAGAGCAACCTTTGAAATGCAAAGGTTGCTCTCTAAATACTACTACTCCTTCACAAACCGCACCTTTTCCAATCTATCACCCAGTTGTACTTCAATAATATATACCCCAGCTGGCCAGTTTTTTACGTCCAAACGCACGCTTGAGGCTTTCGTTTGACCCAACTCCTTTACCACTCGGCCATTTGCATCCAAAACTCGTATCCTACTAGATGTTTCCGGCATATTTAGAAAGGTCTCATTCCGGGCTGGATTGGGAAAACAGGCTATTTTTGAGGCGCTCGTCAATTGTTGCTCTTTCTGCAAACAGGATATTCCGATTAGGGTGTTCAATTCTCCAGCAATTATTTTGGAAGATGCCATTACTTGGTCTTTCTTCATTTCTAAAAGAATGCCCCCGGTACTCCAGGCAATGCTTTTTGCTAAATACATCAATTCTTCATCTGCATCCAGGCCTGTGATTGGAGAAATCCGAACATTTTTTGTTTTGGCCAGCTCAATAATGGCTTTCAATTGTTCAGCTGCTTCAACAGAAAAAGAAGGCACCGCATCGATGACCAACACAAGCATTTGAGTCGCTTTCTGTGTCCAACTCAGGCTGTCCAAAGCCATTGCCAATGCCTGAGGCCAGGCTTCAGCAGCCTCCCCTCCCCCACCCGCACGGATCTCGTTCAGGGCTTGATTTGTTTTGTATAGGTTATTTTGAAAATCTTCCATAGGCATTTTTCTACCTAAAGGCTCGTCCCGAAAAAACAGGCTGGCTGTTTGCCAACGTAAATCCCGCTGATGATTTTGTAAATCATAGATCAGGTCTGGCCACAAGTGCCGGATTGCCTCTAGTTCAGCGGCCATAGACCCCGTCACATCTATCAATAAAGCGATTTGGGCAAGATTGGTTGTACGGCATGGAGTTTGGAATAAATCTCCTTTTATCTCCTCTCTTGGCATTAATTGCCACAAATTTTCCCACAATGAATTGTTTTCGTAATCATTTACACGATAATTCTCCCACAAACTGGCATAGCTTGTCGCTAAAAAGTTTATCCCTTCTGTCTCCTCTACCTGAGTACCCTCCGGCTCAAGTTGTCGATATACTGGAAGACCATTGATGTAGGCCATTTTTTCCTGAGCAGAAAGGGTGCCTGACAACAGGCAAAGTCCTATAATAATGATGATGGTATTTTTCATGGTTATTTTTTTGATGTTTTGGAAAGGTGGCACATTTACTTTTCAGCTACCAGACCAATATCCTTAGCAATGCGCACCAATTCCAGAAATTCCTGACGGTAACCGTATGGGTCATCACCCAGGGCTCCTTTAGCCAATGCCAGTGTTTCATCAAAAGTCAGGTTTCCTTTATTTGCTGAATTCCTTAGAAGTAAAGAAAAGCCTGCAACAGAGGCGGCAAATCGAAAATTTTCAGAACAGGATTCCAGTTTTTTCACACTTGATGGTAATTGATGGGACAACAAATGACTCTGCCTGCCGCGTGGCAGTTTATACCTCAGTTGAAATTCGGCAATTGTTTGAGTTCCAGGCCTGAGTTCCAGCTCATACAAAGCGGTAACGGTGTGTCCTGCCCCTAGTTCACCGGCATCTTTGCTGTCATCGTCAAAATCTTTCTTATTAAGCAACCGATTTTCGTAACCGATCAGGCGGTAGGAAACAACGCGTTTGGGGTCAAAATGAAGTTGGAGTTTGACATCTTTGGCGATCGTATAAAGGGTTCCTGTCAATTCGGTATCAAACATTTTTCGTGCTTCACCAATGTTGTCGATAAAGGCATAATTACCATTGCCCTTGTCGGCCAGCAATTCCAGCCGATTGTCTTTATAATTACCCATGCCAAATCCCAGAACGGTGAGTGAAACCCCTTTTTCTCGCTCTTTTTCGACTAATTTTTCCAATTGATTCAGCCCGGAAATGCCTACATTGAAGTCTCCGTCAGTAGCGAGAATAACTCGGTTGTTGCCGCCTTCCAGCAAATTTTCTCTGGCAATCTGATAGGCCAACTTGATGCCTTGGCCTCCTGCCGTAGAGCCTCCTGAGGTCAATTTTTCAAGAGCCGCTTTGATCTGAGCCTTGTCCTGACCACTGGTGGAGGGTAAGACCAATCCCGCAGACCCTGCATATACTACGATGGCCACCCGATCCATTGGCCTTAGGTTTTCAATGAGTATGCCAATTGACTTTTTGACCAGAGGCAGTTTATTGCTGGCATTCATCGAGCCCGATACATCAATTAAAAAAACCAGATTATTGGCAGGAGCCTGGTGAAGGTTTAGGTTTTCCCCTTGAATACCGATGTGCAACAATTGATGCGACTCATTCCAGGGACAATCGCCTAATTCGGTAGTAATTGAAAATGGCTGTCCATCAGTAGGTTGTGCGTATTCATACCCAAAATAATTGATCAATTCCTCTGTTCTGACCAGATCAACCGGTGGCAATTGTTGCCGTTTCAAATAACTGCGCACCTGACTGTATGCTGCCCGATCCACGTCGATAGAAAAAGTAGAAACGGCTTCCTCTTCGGATTTTATAACAGGATTTTCGATAATGGGCGCATATTCATCATTGGAACTGTGATTTGACCTCGATCCTCTGACCACTATGTCATCCCCTTTCCCACTACTTAACCCCGCAGTAGCTGCCGCTAAGGAATTGATTTTCCGGGTCGGTAAATTTCGGATATCATTTCTTGAAATCACACTTCCCGAGGTCATATTGTCCTGTTCAATGAGGGGGACTTTATACGCAACGACCGTAATTTCATTCAAAAGAACACTCCCTGCATCCATCTCTATGTCCAGATGGTTTGCCCTTCCTTCAAGGACCTCTACACCTTCTATTTTACGGGATTGATAGCCCACATAGCTGACCTCGACATCATAAGTTCCAGGATCAAGGTTTATAAAGGAATAAAAACCGTCAAAATCCGTATCCGTACCGGTGACAAGGTTGCCATCTTTGTAAATACCGACATTGCCAAAAATAAGTGGCTCTCCTTCTTTATCGGTTACTTTTCCGCTTAGACTGGTTTGTGCCAGCAAACTCCCCACTCCAAAGAGCAGGCACAACAAGATTGATATGCTTTTCATAAAAAAAAATTAAATGATGAAATAAGCATCCGACCAGATAGGGATGTTTCCTATCAGGTGGATAATCGTTGTTGAAGCAGAAGATTTGAAGAGAGAAGAAAAGAAACAGGCCCACAGGTAGACAATGAGTACAGCTTAAGAGCGGATAGAACAAGAAATAGTGGGCCTGTAAGGTTGAATTTTAAGCAAAACTCAACCGAGAGAGCGCATGTGCATCAAGCACTAAAGTTTTCATAGCTTAATTTAAAAGACTTAGTTTTATATCCAATTGTCAAGACAAATCTAGGCCAATTTGTTCTGTTAGTCATACCACGTTTCACTTATTGTCAGGTTTCTAAATTTATAAAATTTGTAATTCACAGCAATCTCTGTACTTTTGCACATCTTTTTGAAAAAACTGCATATCAAACGAGAAAATGGCTACAAGAAAAATCCAGTCGGCACTAATCTCTGTTTATTATAAAGATGGGCTTGAACCCATCATCGCGGAACTAAAGCGCCTTGGAATTAAAATATATTCCACAGGAGGAACACAGGCCTTTATTGAAAAGCAGGGTGCTGAAGTAACCGCTGTTGAAGACCTGACCACTTATCCTTCCATTCTGGATGGGCGTGTCAAAACCTTACACCCAAATGTATTCGGGGGTATTCTGGCCCGCCGGGTCGCTGACCACCAGGATCAGCTGAGCCAATATGATATTCCAGAGCTCGACCTGGTTATCGTCGACCTCTACCCTTTCGAGGAAACACTGGCAACCACTGATGAAGAAGCGGAAATTATTGAAAAAATTGATATTGGTGGCATTTCATTAATTCGGGCAGCAGCTAAAAATTACCGGGATGTGGTGGTCGTACCCTCCAAAGACGAATACAGCATGCTGTTGAGTTTACTCCAGGACAAAGATGGACAAACGGAACTTAGTGATCGTAAGGAACTGGCCCGTAGAGCTTTCAAGGTTTCTTCTCACTACGATACGGCCATTTTTAATTATTTTGATGAAGGCAATGATCCGGTGTTTAAACACAGCATCCACCAGATGGAAACGCTACGATATGGAGAAAATCCACATCAGCAGGGTGTATTTCATGGCAACCTGGAAGGCATGTTTGACACGCTGAGTGGCAAGGCATTGTCGTATAATAATCTGGTAGACATTGATGCAGCAGTGGGTTTGATGTCCGAATTTAAGGATGCTGAGCCAACATTTGCCGTATTAAAACATACCAACGCCTGTGGTATAGCCAGTCGGCCTACCATCTTGGAAGCCTGGGAAGCTGCTCTTGCCGGCGATAATGTTTCTGCATTTGGGGGAATATTGATCAGCAACCGCACGATTGATTTGGCTACTGCTGAAGCCATTGATACAATCTTTTATGAAGTCCTGATTGCACCTGCTTTTGATGCAGACGCGCAAGCACTGCTCACCAAGAAGAAAAAACGCATCTTACTTAAAATCAAGGACTTCTTTATTCAAAAACGCAGTTTCAAGAGCCTGTTGAATGGTGTCATTGAACAGGATACCGACCGCAATACTGAGCGTGCTGAAGCCTTGAAGGTGGCCACTAAAAGAGCCCCTGAAGCAGAGGAGATCAATGATTTGTTGTTTGCCAATAAGTGTGCAAAACACTTAAAGTCAAATACCATTGTATTGGCAAAAGACAACCAGCTGATAGGCATGGGTTGTGGACAGACTTCCAGGGTGGATGCCTTGAAGCAGGCCATTTTGAAAGCAAAACATTTTGGTTTTGACACAAAAGGAGCGGTGATGGCCTCCGACGCCTTTTTTCCCTTTCCGGATTGTGTAGAAATTGCCGGAAAGGAAGGAATCAGAGCTATTGTTCAACCAGGAGGATCCATTAAGGATCAAGATAGTATAGATGCCTGTGATCAACTGGAAATAGCCATGGTGATGACGGGAGTCCGGCATTTCAAACATTAACGCTTTCTTAAGTTACATTACCTACTTTTCGTAGTCTAAAGTACTGAAGAACAGCAGATATTAAACACTATTAAAGTAAGAAACAACGCTAAATACTTTGAACCTGACCGTAGATATTGGCAATACAAGAACAAAGATCGGCGTTTTTAATGGCAGCCAATTGGTTGAAAAAATCGTTTGGCAAAAGTGGGAACCTGAGGATTTATTTACCCTCGCAACCAACCAAACCGCCCAAAATGTCATCTTATCTACTGTTGCCAAAAGTCTATCCGAAAAGGTTGCCCACATATTTCAGAAGCATTTTTACTACCTTGAACTAACAGCAGAAACGCCCTTACCTATTGAAAACAAGTACAAAACACCGCAAACATTGGGCAAAGATCGCCTGGCAGCCGTGGTAGGAGCCTTTGCTTTATTTCCAAAAACCAATGTATTGGTAGTGGATGCGGGAACTTGTATAACTTATGACCTGCTCACAAAAGAGGGCGTATATCAGGGAGGAAATATTTCTCCTGGACTGAAGATGCGTATTGAAGCGATGCACCAGATGACCAACCGTTTACCATTGGTCCCCATGGAACTTCCTGAGGAAGCATTGGGAAAAACAACGCAAACGGCTTTACAGAATGGTGCATTGTTGGGGGCGATCTTGGAATTTGAAGGCTTTTTGGCCATGTTTGAAGCAGAATTCGGGCAAGTTAAAGTAATTTTGACCGGAGGAGATGCAGATTTTTTTGCAAAAAAAAGGAAAAGAAAGATATTTGTGAATCCAGATTTGGTCCTGATTGGGCTAAACAAAATATTGAACCATAATGTCGAGTGTTTGGCGTAGTATTGCTTTATGTGCCCTAATATGTTTTGGGGCTAGTGGGGTTTTTGGTCAGGAAAGTAATTTCACCATCCGTCCAAAAATAAATTCACCACTTTCCCGCTTTGGGTTAGGAGATGGCATTGATCAATTTTTTGCTGCATCATCGGGTATGGGTGGCCTGAGTGCGGCCTATAATGATGGCTTCCACCTTAACATCCTGAATCCAGCTTCATTTGCATTCCTAGAAGCTACGGCTTTTGACGTAGGGCTTTACGGTAAATATACCTCCCTGGAGAGCAATTCCCAATCTGATAGTTACTGGAGTGGCAATTTAAAGTACCTGGCATTGGGTTTTCCACTTAAAAATTCAATCAATCAGGCCCTTGACCGCATACAATCTCCCTGGAAATTTGGTATGGGATTTTCTCTGGTACCTTATACAACAGTAGGTTACGATATAGCTGTTACCACCATTGATCCCGATCCGGCCATCGACACGCTGTCCAATTTTCTGAAAGGAAATGGAGGGACTTACCGCATCTATTGGACCAATGCCGCACGTTACAAGGGGCTTTCTATTGGTTTGAATCTCGGTTACCAATTTGGCAAAATAACCAATAGCCGTTTGGTCAATTTTGACGATGTAGAACAGGCTTATTCTACCGAATTTTTGGATGATATCAGTATCCGGGGATTGGTGTGGAACCTCGGCCTGCAATACCGTTATAATTTTAAGAAACTAAATGATAAAGGCGAAAAAATTCCATCAGGCGAGCGAATTACGGTAGGTGTGTACGGCAATAGTGATACCCGTTTTAACACCAATAGCAATAGTTACTACCACCGCGATTATTTTAGTTATCCAGGTGGAGGATTCAATATTGACACCATTCTCTATCAGGAAGGCGCTGATTTAAAAGGGGTTTTGCCTGCTGAGGTTACCTTCGGAATCGCTTATGAGAAAGTCAATAAGTTTCGATTAGGCGCTGATTTCAGCACCAACTTGTGGAGTCACTATGAAAATGACATCAAAAAAGAAGCCCTCAAGGATAGTTGGAGATTCGCCTTCGGAGGAGAATACATTCCCAATATAATTTCCTACAATCATTATTACGAAAAGATCCGTTACCGGGCAGGATTTTTTTACGGCACAGATCCCAGAAGCCTTAGAGATACTCAACTTTCCAAATATGGCATTACATTTGGACTGGGTTTACCCATTATCATGCCCCGTCAACAAACTTCTTTTGTAGACCTGAGTTTCGAAATAGGTAAACAGGGCGCAAAAGACGTTTTGCAGGAAACTTATGTACAAATGACAGTCGGATTTACCCTTAACGATAATTCTTGGTTTTTCAAACGCAAATTCAATTAACATGAAGGAATTACGCATTCTTTTTATAGCCTTATTGCTTACCTCACTGGCCTGGTCTACAGCCATAGCCCAGTGCGAAACTTGGATCAATTCTCCGCGCAAAGACGAAGCAGAAAATGCGCACGTAGTTTACCGTCCCTTTTTGAAAGATAAGGAGGCGGCTGATCTAAACAAAATGAGTAAAGAAAATTTCAAAATTGCCTTTGACAACTGGAAAAAGGCTTATGATCTGGCCCCGGCCGCTGATGGTAACCGCCCTTCTCACTACGTGGACGGACGGACCCTTTATCAGGCTATGTACAACACAGCTCCAGATGATGCGAAGAAGAAGGAATACGCAGAAATGATCCTGAAGCTTTATGACCAACAAGTTCAGTGTTACAAAAATGAAGCTTATCTGGTAGGCCGTAAGGGTTACGATATGTTTTACTACCTGGGGTATGGGTATACAAAACCAACTTATGAAACCCTGAAAAAAGCGGTGGAACTAGGTGGTAATGATACCGAATATATCGTTTTTGATCCGCTTGCACAGGTAATGGCCTATCTATATAAAAGCAAACAACTCGGCAAGCCCGAATTTATTGAGCTACATGAGAAGATGGATCTCATCATGGAGCACAATATTCAAAACAATAAAAAATTCAGCTCTTATTACGAGGATACCAAAGCGATTGTCCGCAATCACTTCAGGGAAGTAGAGAATGATGTATTTGATTGTGAATACTTTAAGGAGAAACTGGTTCCTCATTACCGGAATGCTCCGGATAGTCTGGAAGTAATCAAATACGTGTACAACAAGCTGAAAGCACAAGGCTGTGATTCTACATCAGCTATCATGGTGGAGCTGAGTACTAAATACGAAAAACTTGCCACAGAAATCAATATCGAACTTGAAAAAGTGCGCCGGAAAAATAACCCTTGTTATGACGCTACGCAATTGCAAAAAGAAGGTAGTTATGCTGAGGCGATGGCACGTTACGAAGATTGTCTAAAATCTACCGACGATCCGGAAGCTAAAGCTCAGGTGTATTATAGTATGGCCTTTATCCAAACCTGGCAATTGGGTCAGTTGGGTAATGCCCGCTCTAATGCCAACAAAGCAGCTAGCTTGAAGAGCGGCTGGGGAAAACCTTATATCCTCATCGGCGATATTTATGCAAAGATGTCACGTGGAAGCTGTGATGACTGGAACAAACGTTTGGCCATCATTGCTGCTACCGATAAATATTACCATGCCAGGAATATAGATTCTGACGTATCTGATGAGGCCAACAAACGCATTGCCAACTTTGCTGGATCTTTACCAGAAAAGCAGGATGGTTTTATGCGTGATGTCAAAGAAGGAGATACCGTCACAGTAGGTTGTGGCATTGGAGAAACCGTCAAGGTAAGGTTTAACTAAACCTAAATCTGGAGGTTACCTCCGCTAACGAACAAAGGGCAGTGATATTCGTTTTGGATATCACTGCTCTTTGTTATTTTTTGCTTATTTTTCTGGAAAATTGTCTGCCATGAAATTGAAACACATTTTATTGTTAACCTTATTTGGCTTCACTATTTTTAGTTGTACCCCAAAAACGACTGAAAAAATTTCGGATAACACAGCCGTTAAAGACCCCGTTACTACAGAAGACGAGCCGGAAGAAGACCTCAGCCCTTGTCCCAAGTTTACAGACGCTCCTGATCCTGATCAAATGGAGACCAATTATGTACTTTACCGAGATTTTCTGAAAGTAAAAGACTGGGACAAAGCTTTTGAATTGTGGAAAAAAGTGTACGATGTATCTCCTGCTGCTGATGGAAAACGAAGCACGGTGTATCGTGATGGCGTTAGGTTTTACGAACACTTCCTTACCCAAACTCAGGATTCTCTGCAAAGAGAAAAATATATTGACGAAATTTTTGCCATATATGAGCAAATTGATGAATGTTATCCCGCAGGAACTTATGTGGCTGCCCGAAAAGGCTTTGATCTTTATTATACGTATAAAAACCGGGCTACAAAAGAAGAAATTTATCAGCTATTCAAGAAGGTGATTGACAAAGACGGAAAAAAAACGCCGGACTTTGTAATCAATCCTTTCACCGCTCTATTAGTGGAGTTATACGCAGATAGTACAATAAAAGAGGCGGAAGCCAAAAAGTATGAGCAGCAGATTCTCGAGATTATCGCCCATGGCAAAGCTACCTGTAAAGGTCAGGATTGTGAGAGGTGGGAGGTCATTGAAAGCTATGCGCCGGTAAGACTAGAATACTTCGAGGTGATTAAAGGCTTTTATGACTGTGATTATTACCTCACCAAATACTTCAGTGATTTTGAAGAAAATCCAACCGATTGTGATGTGATCAGAACAGTATATTCCCGCTTAAAATTTGGAGGCTGTGATGAAGCGAATGAAAAACTTCGACAGGTTATCGCTGCTGGCAATGCGAATTGTGTAGAAGCCAGCAACCTCAAAAATGCTTACGAAGCCTTGAGAAACGCCGAGTATAGCAAAGCCGTAGATTTATTTGAAAAAGCCGCTGAAGAAGAAACCGATAATGCCAAAAAGGCAAATATTATTCTGACCATTGGCAAAATTTATAATGCACACCTTAAGAACTTTTCACGGGCACGGCAATATGCTCGCCAGGCGTCCGGTCTTCGTCCTAATTGGGGCGAACCCTACATTCTCATTGGTCGCTTATATGCTTCAAGTGGACCGCTATGTGGCCCCGGCCGAGGGTGGGATAGCCAAATAGTCGTCTGGCCAGCTATCGATATGTGGAATAAAGCCAAGAGTGTAGACCCGAGTGCAGCAAGAGAAGCCAATAAATGGATTAGTCAGTATGCTAAATATATGCCTTCCCGGGAAGATGTATTCATTCGCAATCTAAAAGCTGGAGATACCTTCCAGGTAGGTTGTTGGATTCAGGAAACAACCAGAATCCGAACTGCCGATTAAAGGTATGTTTGGAGGTAGTCAATTTTGCGTTGACTACCTCCAAATATCTTCTAATCCTGCAATTTCTCACCATAACTCAAATCGCCGGCATCCCCCAATCCTGGTACGATATAGGATTTCGCCGTTAATTCATCGTCTAGTGCCCCCATCCATACACTGGCATCAGGAAACTGGCGGCGTAGGTAATCCAATCCCGAAGTCGATGCAATAGCTGTAACAAAATGCAAGCTCTGGGGTTGACCGTATTCCAACAAAGCTCTGGTAGCTATATTCATGGAAGCACCACTAGCCAGCATCGGATCCACAATGATCAATGTTGAATCTGTTAAATCAGGGCAGGAAATATATTCAAGCTGAATATCAAAAGTCCCATCCTTATGGTGTCGGCGATAAGCGGAAACAAACGCTGAACCTGCCTCGTCAAAATAGTTGAGCATTCCCTGATGAAAGGGCAAACCAGCCCGCAAAATAGTGGCAACCACTACCCTATTGGTGTACAATAGACATTTGGCAGTACCCAATGGCGTCTGCACTTCCTTTTCTTCATAATCTAGGGTTTTACTGATTTCATAAGCCAGCACCTCTCCTAGACGCTCCATATTCGTTCGAAAACGCATGCGATCCTGCTGTTTCTCAACATCCCTCAATTCTGCCAGAAAGCGGTTGGCAACAGTCTTATGTTCACTTAAATTAAAAATCATTAACTACAAGATTTTCCCAAATATATAAAAAAAGGGAATGCCGCGTTGGAGAATAAGTTTTATTCCCGCTCTGCCCCCATTTCTAGTAGCGCTTTATACATGTCCCGCCATCCGGCCCAACCAAATTCTTCTGCAAAAGAGGAATTGTGCCAAAGTGTTGAGAAGACACCTCCCGTATCTTTGACTATTTGTAATATAGGTTTTATTGTAGACAATGCCTGTTCAGGGTCCAAATGCAGGTAATTCTTGAGACCGACGTCCATCACCTGGAAAGGGTGTATTTGCAACAATGTGGCGCGCTCACGTTCCAGATCATACCAGGGAAAGGGGCCTGCTATTCCGGCTCTGAACCCGGGTTTAGCGGCATAACCCATTGAATAATCATGACGGATACCTACCTTTAGTAATTCCTGATAAGTTTTGGGAAGGTTTACTTTCAAAAAATGCTGGCGGCTGTGTAAAACGCTTTTGCCAGTAATATGCTCCAGACGGCTAACCTCTTTAGCCAATTGCCCTACTTTATCATTGGAACGGTAAGAAGGATGTAAACCGATGCAAAATTGCTGACTGGTTTGCTGAATTAATTCCTGTAAAGCAAGTTTTCGGGGGGCGATATTTTTATCAAAACGGCCATAATCGCCTAATAAAAAGAAACATTGACCTGATAATTGCGTATGCTGATGTAAACCAATAATAAACTGATATGTATCAAAGGGGTCCGACAATTTATTGTTTAAAACCTGATACCTTAACCTCAACTTTTGCCAATTGCCTTGTAATAAATCTTTGAGGGCTCCAAAGCTATTGATCAGTACGCCTCGATGTTGAAATG
Organism: Saprospiraceae bacterium; assembly: GCA_021604865.1. Classification (GTDB taxonomy): domain Bacteria; phylum Bacteroidota; class Bacteroidia; order Chitinophagales; family Saprospiraceae; genus BQJU01. Next base: position 39,452 of record BQJU01000011.1, read on the forward strand.
CCCAGGCCAGGTCAATATCGTAGGTTGCATGAAACTGATAGATTGGCCGTTTTATTTCAAACGTAGGAAAGTACTGCTTCAACCGATTACGAAATTCTTTCAACCAAAGGTTGACTATTGGGAGGTGTAAAAAATTGTGCTTGGAAGCTAGGCTGGCACTAGCCGGAAAACGGCCGTGTGCATCTTTTTGGTGAGGCAAATACTCTTCATACCGGCTTAGCAAGTAAAAACACATACTCAAAGCATCATAGGAAAAGTCGGCTTCATCATTTGGTTGGTTATAAAAAACCGGAAATGGCACGCTTTGCTCTACTTGAGGGCAGTGATTCCTAATACTCGTTTCAAATAACAAACCGGCTGGTGGAATATGGAGCTCCCGGGTGGTGAGTCGATAAGGGCTATAATTCACTTTGGGCCCAATATATCGGGTAAAAACTTCGGGTTGATGAGTCAGTTTATAATCAACATTCAATAATTGAATCAGCAATACATCGAGTATGTACGTTAACCGACTTGAAGGCTGCTCAGAAAAAATTAAAATAATTTCCATTAAATTAGATACATTTTCAATGTATCTAATCAAGTTAAAGACTTTTTATTAATTTAGTGGGAATAGAAATATATTTTTTAATTACACATATTATGGCGGACCAACCAACCAGCCCTTTCGGCGACATTTCCATGATTAGGGATATTCTCATGGGGCAACAAATTTCGGAATACGAATCCCGGTTTCAGGAATTAGAAAATACCATCCGGCAAATGTCTGAGCTATATGAACAAAAGTTGACTGACCTCAAAAAAGAACATGCTGCCCAAACCAAACAAATGCAGGAAGCCAACAGCCAGCGGTTTGACAAATTGGAAGCCATGATACATGCCAAAATCAATTCACTGGACAATAAATTAGAAAAAGTCAGTCAGGATGATAAGCACGATTTAGGACAAATGCTGGCAAAAATCGGAGCCAAGTTGATGAAAGATAATGTTTGAACATTGCAATCTTTGATTAACAGCATGTTTGTAGGCCAACCTTTTGGCAGCAAAGGATCACTTTTCGCTACAAAAACCGACCTCCAAACAAGCGCTAACACTAGAACCGAAATCAGAAGTAATGAAAGCCCAGCATGACCGGACAAATGAGGAGTTGTTATTGGATAGAATTCGGGATATATTGCTCCGAGATGACCGGAAAACCTTATCCAGGGTGGAAGCCACTTTGCAGGAAAGACAACGCTTATCTGAAAAAGTGAGCCCAATTATCGAAGAACACATTCATTTTCTAAAAGAAAATTTTCCCCGTGAATTTCAAACGGAGGTAGAAAAGATTATAGATATCAAGCTCAAACGATCACAGGAGAAAATTATTGAATTGATTTTTCCAAAGTTGGGTTTATTGATCAGAAAGTATATTTCTCATGAGATTGATATGTTGCGGGAGCGCATTGACCGGCAAGTAAGAAAAAGCTGGTTTGGACGTTTGCAACGCTGGATGGCTGGCGTTAAAGAAAGTGATCAAATACTGGCAAACCTTCATCAGACTTCAGTGGAAGAAGTTTATATTGTCCAAAGAGATTCGGGTTTATTGATCGGAAACGCATCATTAAACCAAACCATAGATAAAGAACTGATTGCGGGAATGCTTACAGCCATTAAATTATTTATGGAAGACGCCTTTAGGCGGGGGGAAGAAGAAGTGGAACTCATTCATTATAATTTTTATGAGATTTTTATCCAGAATTTTTATGGATTTTACATTGCCGTTGCCATTCGGGGCTCTCTGAGCTTAGAAGAGCGTGACCAATTATCCAAACAACTTTTTATTTTTGCTGAAAAAGAACTCAATGTGGATCTAAAAAACCTTTCGCCTTCATTTTACCATCAAATCAATAATAAATTGGAAACATCCTTTCTCACCAAAACGACAACCCAGCATAATGATCAGTAAAAAAGTAGTCCTTACCGGTAGTTTTGGTGTAGGGAAAACCTCCTTATTTAATCGTTTCATTTCCAATACTTTTAGTGATAAATACCTCACCACTATTGGTGTGAAAGTGGACAAAAAGAGCATGACTATTGAAGGTGAAGAGATTTCTTTGATCTTATGGGATATTGCAGGTGAAGTCTCTCAAGAGAAGGTTCCCAAATCCTACTTTTTAGGAACAAGTGCCATCATTTACATTTTTGATCTGTCCAGTCCGACTACCCTAAAAAATATGCAGGCGGACCTCCGATTGCTTAATAATCTGTTGCCAGGTGTGTTGATCCGAAAGGTTGGTAATAAGCAGGATCTTGTTACAGAGGACGTCATTCAACAAATGAAAAAAAAGGCAAATCCGGATACTTTCACTAGTGCTAAAACTGGAGAAAATGTCGAAGAACTATTTTTAGATATCGCCAAATTTTTAATAAGTTGAAGGCAGAACCAATAGTGCCAATTCAACAGCAAATTGTCCTGGATAGGAAAGGGTTTACCATACATTGCGCAGGTAACATATTTAGCCCTGATGCCTTATCGAAAGCACCGGCAACGGTCATTTTCCCCTTTATTGAAAGTATTTTTTCCAGCTTATTGCAACTCTCCCACCAGGATTTTCCTATTATTTATCCTTTTGTTAATGGAAATCACCCTCTTTTACCTGGTTATTACGAATTCCGCTTCGAGTTAAATGAAAATCAACAAATCAGCTGGACCATAACGGGTAAGGATATCGAATATTTTGCCCTAAGGACATAGCGCATGTTTTTTTAAGTATAGCCGTCTCCCTTCTGACTTCTTTTTTTTCCTATACTCCCTCGTCTTCCTGGCTGTTATCATCTTCATATTTCCACAGCGCCCCATATTGTTCTACCAGGATATTGTCGTAAAAATCTGCTTTTGCAAAGAGGTGGTTAAAAAGGTGTAATCCGGTATCAATATTCAAGTAGCGATCATAGATCAAAAGAGAAAGGATAATATCCTGACCCCGAATGCTGAAACTTAGTCCTTCCATCTCATAGTTCTGCCGGAGTATATATTCATAAAGTGGCTTAATCTTTTCTTTGGGTAATAAACACAGATAGGCATCACCGGTTATCAGGCCATTTTTTTCATAATAGGCAATGCTGATTCTGGCACTTCCCTGCTGTATTTCCCAAATATTGAGGCCTCGCCGTGACAATTTCACCGGGTGCCCCGTTCGTTCCAACATTTCTTCAATGGTCTTGGGAACGCCTACTGGTTCATAATCTTCAACGGCATTGGGCAAAGTAATTTTTGCACCACAATGTGGACAATACCCATTGTCAATGTTTTTTTCAGTAACCAAGTTAGAACAGGAGAAACAACGCGTCCCAATTTCGCCGGGGAATTTGGAAAACTCTTTAAGTGCTTCGTGCAAATAACTGACCGGTAAAGAAAAACCAATGCTATTGCCATCGCGAACAATAAACGTATTTACCCCCACTACTTCTCCCTTGGTATTGACTAAGGGGCCGCCACTATTTCCAGGATTGAGCGCCGCATCATGTTGGATGTAGTTGATGTCATTTTTTTCATGCAGGGTATTCGATACAATGCCTTGTGTTGCGGAGTATTTGAACCCGTAGGGATGCCCAATGGCAAGAATGGGGTCACCTTCCTTTACCAGACTACTGGTACCCAAGGGAACAGTGGGCAGATCATCAGAATTGTCAACTGCAAGAAAGGCCAGGTCGTAACGTTGATCAATAAAGACAACCTGAGCGAGTTGTTTTTCCAGTTTACAACCCTCAACTGCCACTTGTCGGTTGTCACGAACAATATGCTCATTGGTTACAATCAGATTGGCCTCACTCAGATAAAATCCGGTGCCTGTACTATATGGAGTGGCAATCTGGATGACGACCTCCCGGTAAATCTCGATGATTTCCTTCATTCAGATTTTATTATGATGAGCGGCAAATTTGGATAGGCTAAGGTCATATTCTCGATTGATGGGCAAATTACTAATTGCTTGGCAATTTTCAAAGGAAGAGGTCTGAGTCCGACCATACAAACGGTCTAGAAGGCTGGAAATAGTAAAAAAAATAATAGCGTTGTTTCGCAGGAGTAGAGCCATTACTACCACGTAGCATTGGGGTAAGCTCTTTGCAAAAATTGTAACTCCGTCAGGATATAGCCCAGGTGCTCACTATGTTGGCCCTGTTTTCCTCCTTTTTGCATCCACTCTTCAGCAGGTTTAGACAAGGTAGCAGCAGCTAATATCTCTTCTACCTTTTTATCGTAATGGGGCTTAATTTTTGAAAGGTCAGCACCAATACCCAACCGGGCAAGTGTGGCATCTACATCATCCGCCTTTAGCAATTCACCGTGATATGTCCAGAGCAATTGTAAGGCATCCTGCATTTTTTGGCGGCTCACCTCTGTGCCGTCACCCAAACGAATCATCCATTCCGAACTGTAGCGCAGGTGGTAAGTAATTTCTTTTAGTGATTTTTCAGCTATTGCGGCTATTTGTTTATCCTTACTATACAATAGCTCCTTGTGCAAGTAATAATTAAACACATCAAACAAAAATTGCCGGACGATCGTCACTGCCCAGTCTCCATTTTGCTGTTCTACCAGCAATACATTTCGAAAATCCCAGGCATCACGTAAATAGGCCAGGTCATCCTCACTTCGCCCTTTGCCCTCTACCTCACCAGCGTACGTTAACCAGGAACGGGACTGTCCTACCAAATCCAATGCTATATTAGTAAGCGCAATATCCTGCTCCAGGATCGGACCGTGGCCACACCATTCAGAAAGTCGATGTCCCATGATCAGTGCATTGTCGCCTAATCGCAACAAATACTCAAACAACAATTCCTTTTCACTGTTTTGTGAATGCTTCATTTTAGATATACTTGACCTCATCAGGTAAGTTGTAAAAAGTGGGGTGGCGGTAAACCTTGTCATTAGCCGGATCAAAAAGTGCATCGTTTTGGTTAGGGCTTGAGGCTGTAATATGATCGGATTCCACCACCCATATACTGATCCCCTCATTACGACGGGTATATACATCACGGGCATTTTCAATAGCCATTTCCGCATCGGCAGCATGAAGACTACCTACATGTTTATGACTAAGTCCATTTTTACTCCTGATAAAAACTTCCCAAAGTGGCCAGTTCTTTTTCATTTATTTTTTCTTTTTCTAAGAAGTTTTTCAATGGTTAAGCAACCTGTGTCTTTTGTGCTGCACGCGCACTTCGCTTTTCTGCATGTGCCAACGCAGCTTCGCGTACCCAGGCTCCATCTTCATGGGCTTTAATGCTAGCCCTAATTCTTTCCTTATTGCAGGGCCCATTGCCTTTCACCACATTCCAGAATTCTTCCCAGTCGATAGCCCCAAAATCATAATTTCCTGTGGCTTCGTTCCATTTTAAATCCGGATCTGGAATTGTTAGTCCCAGAAAATCTGCTTGACCCACTGTCTGATTGATAAACTGCTGCCGTAATTCATCATTGGATTTGCGCTTGATTTTCCAACGCATGGACTGTTCGGTATGGCTGGATTCTTTATCACTCGGTCCAAACATCATCAGAGATGGCCACCACCAACGATTGAGCGCATCTTGTGCCATATTTTTCTGGGCTTCTGTCCCATTGCTTAAAGCCAACATAATTTCATACCCCTGCCGTTGGTGAAAACTCTCTTCTTTACAAATCCTCACCATAGCTCTGGCATAAGGTCCATAAGAAGTTCGCGTCAGCATAACTTGATTCATAATGGCAGCTCCATCAACTAGCCAGCCAATAGCGCCAATATCCGCCCAACTGACGGTAGGATAGTTGAAAATACTACTGTATTTGGCTTTTCCTGTTAGTAGTTGTTCAATCAGATCATCCCGCTCTGCACCCAGGGTTTCAGCAGCACTATAGAGATAAAGTCCATGGCCTGCTTCATCCTGCACTTTGGCCAGCAAGGCCACTTTGCGGCGTAAACTAGGCGCACGGGTGATCCAATTGCCTTCTGGCAACATACCAACAATCTCGGAATGGGCATGCTGAGAAATCTGACGGATCAAGGTCTTGCGATATGCATCCGGCATCCACTCCTTAGCTTCGATTTTGATCTCTGCGTCGATTCTTTCCTGAAAAATTTGCTCTAAATCGTGGGTTGACATAATGCCTGAATATGTTTATCAATAGTACAAAGATAAATCTATTTGACTATATAACGAACAATTGTTCGTATTTGTTTAGAGGCCAGTAAAGAATAAATTCTTCCCTTAATTTCCTGGAATAGAAGGTGGACCTTCGGGCAGAATGGTCTGATACACGGCAAAGCATCAAATTCCCCAAGGATGCCAATAATTGGTTTTCCCGAACCATAGCTGGTAAAAAAGCAGTGGGCATCTCTACTCCACCTCGTCCTACTTTCATGCTTTGTGCCTACGTATAATCGGCTAGCAAATTGGATTCCCCGCAGAGGCGCGGGGGCGCGGAGTTTCGTAGAGTAATATGTTTAAATTCAATGATTTACATGCTTAGTTAGGAATTGGAGATTCTGAAGTAGGGAGTGTACGGGAAAGTGTGTTTTTTTCACCGCTGAGGCGCAGAGAATGCGGAGTAACTCATTGATTTTAAATACTTTATACAATTAACTAGGAATTGAAGATTCTGAGGTAGACACACTTTACTAGACACACTTTGTTGGACACTCCCGACACGCCCAGCTATTCCGTTTTAAACCCCTGCCCCCCTAAACCTCCCTAAACCTCCCTAAACCTCCTAAACCTCCTAAACCTCCCTAAACCTCCCTAACCCTTTCTAAACCGATTCAACCCTACACTCCCTCTTGTCCAAACTCCCCTAAAACCTATTTCCTCGGAAGATATCACCTCATCACTATATCTTTTGAAGAAGAAATGGGGTCACCAACTCACCACTGACAGTAAAGCGATCTCCCCATTCCATCCATTATAATATCATCATCAAACTTTTTTAGTGAAAATCGAATCCCCCCATATAAGTCCAGTAACTTTATCGCCTTGCATTTTAAAACGAATGACTTCTCCGCTACCGGGGATCAATTCCACGCGGATGGTCTCCTCTTCTATGAAGGGGGTAGCAATGCAGTGCAGATTGCCCATACGGACAGATATTTGTTGGTCATCTGCTTTTATAGTTATCTCTCCTAAAAGTTCATTTTGAAAGGTGCCCGCATAAAACGGGAACGGCTGGGATAATTTCCAGGTTCTTTTGGCGCGCTCATCCAGGCCCTCTTTTACCCGTACGGTAAACCCTTCTATTTGCTCCAAAAGGGCAGCCCGTTGTTCTTCGTAGTTCTTTTCCCAGCCTTCTGGTTGCCAATAAGCATCATAGGCATAATTGGCCAATAAATACATCAGCCGATGGCCAGCTAGGGCCTCATTGACAAAAACGGCTACTCCTATTCCGGATTCTGGAGCCACAGAAATCAAACTAAAACTACCCGGAAATCCACCGGTATGCCAGGCCATATTTTTGTCCTGGAAAGTACCGGTCATCCATCCTAGTCCATAGCCGTTAGTTTTAAATCCTCCACGTTCGCGTTCCGTTGCAACTAATGGAGATCTACTGAGTTGAATCAGGTCGGATGGAAAAAGCTGTTTGCCATCCACCTTGCCCATATTCAGCTGCATTTTCATCCATTTTGCTACATCGGCAGGAGTGATGATCAGGCCCCCTGCAGACTGCATGGTATTGTCTCGCTTTCGCAAATAGATGGCTTCTGGCGCTTCTTTTGAAAGGGCAAAGTAGGGAACGGCTATTGGCCAATTGCCTGCTTCCGCTTTCGACATAAAGGCTGTGGTACGATTCATACCCAAGGGGGTAAAAATCTTCTCCTCCAGCAGTTCCTGCCAACTTTTTCCTGTCTTTTCCTGAACGATCAGGGTGTAAATGTTGTACCCCAAATTAGTGTATTCAAATACCCCTCTACCCGCTTCATTGGCTCTTAAAACCTTGAGCTGATCCATCAAAAGTTCGTGTGTATGATCTCCGGTATAGGCCAACCGGAAGCCTATGGATTCGTGTTCCAACCCGGAAGTATGCGTCAGCAAATCCCGGACTTTAATTTGATCCATCTTTAAATCCGGGTCAAAAGAAATGTCCACCAAATATTTTGTTAGGGGAGCATGCAATTTGATGATGTCTTCCCTATCCAAAATGGCAGCCAATAGACCAGTAAATGACTTGGTACAGGAAGCAATGTAAAAATCTGTATTGGCCTGAAAGGGCAGTGATTTTTCTACATCAGCATAACCAAAACCACCTTGGTAGAGGGTCTGATTGTTTGTCACTACCGCAATGCCGATGCCCGGTACGGTTCCCACCATATCCAGCGTTTCCTGGAAAAATTTCTCCAGGTGTTTGGCATAGGTTTTAGCATCTGGTTGTCCCGTCAGATTCAAAGTGCCAAGGACGAAAAGACTCATCAATAAACAATTTTTTGTCAGGTAATTCATAAAGTTTTAATTTTGTTCAACCGCAAAATGCAGGATTTCCCGCGTGCAGTCTTGAACAAATGAAACCTTGGCTGTTAGAAAGTATGAATCAATCGACGAAAAGCCGCTGGTGTCAGACCTGTTTGGCTTTTAAACTTTCGGGTAAAATGACTTTGGTCAGCATAACCACCTTCCAGTGCGATTTGGGCGATCGATAAATCACTATCCGCAAGATGCAGGTTGAGTTTCCGAAGGCGACATTGGTGGATATAGGTTTTGATATTGCAACCATAAAATTTACGAAAAACCCGGGCAAGGTATACCGGGTGTACTCCAAATTCATAAGCCAGATCAGCTACTAATAATGGAGTTGAACATTCCGTTTCAATTTTATCACATAGTTGAGTAAGCCAAAGGGGCCGATAATTTGATGGGCGCTGCTTAGGGATTGCTAAAGCTGCCAAAAATTCAATAACCCCGGATTCAAGGTCCTTATCCAACTGAATATCTCGCAAAAAATCTATGACAATACGGGTCGTTTGAGCAGAATGCCACCACTGCCATTGCTTCAAAAAATAGTCCATCTCCATCTGAGACTGAAACTCTGGTGACATCATCAATGTAAGCAACAATGCGCCTTGACGACCAAATTCATTACTATGCAGTACGGATTCCGGCTTCATCACAACACTCAAGGAAGTACCGATTTCTTCCTTTTTACTTACCGTTTCCTGTACCCTTCCTCTAAGCACAATACTAATCCGGCCCTGACGATCATAGTGAGGTGGATATTTTTGATCTGCCGGATAATGAATACGAAGGATTTCAACCTTTTTAGGATGACCTGAGGAAGATTCGCAATTTTGGCCACCTATTTTAAAAACGTTCAACATATATTCAAGAGGCATTTTAGTCTTAAAGAACCTGTAAATCCTCTATAGTTGTAATGGTTCTGGTAGAATTTCTTTGCATCAATCAAAATAACAGGTTAACTTGTAACAAATAACTGTTGCAAAATAGCGTTTGTGTATAGTGCATGTTTAGAGGTTGTATTAGAACAACTTCCTTTTGAATCAATACCCGACGGTCATGAAAAAACAACCCTTTTTTATCATTCCACTAATGATAATTGGCCTCTTAAATTGTACCTTGACTGAGGCTCAGAAACTGGATCGAAAAGCCTCTTTGGGCGCTTATTTAAGTGTTATCGACGCCGATTTCCAAACCAGAGTTCAGCCTCCGCAAAATGAAGGCGTTTTTATTTTGAAGGTTATAGACGGCGGTACTGCTGACAAGCTTGGCATTCAAGCTGATGACATCCTCCTTTCAATCAATGATTTGCCCTGTGAAAATATCCCTCAGATCATTGAGCAGGTTAGTGATCAAAGGGCCGGAACCGATATCCGTATCGAGGTCATTCGCCGTGGAAAACCCATGAAAATAGAGGGCAAAATGTCGGGCAAGCCGATGGAAACATACGAAAATGCTGTTGTTGAATACGGGGCTGTTCCTTTTCAAAAGGGGCATCTACGTTCTATTTTATATACGCCCAAGGCGGACGGTAATTTCCCACTGGTCGTCTATTTTCAAGGTTATGGTTGTGGATCCATCGACAAGTATTACAATCCAGGAGCACCGATCCGACAGTTGGTCAACGGTCTGGTCGATGCTGGATTTGCTGTATACAGGGTGGAAAGTCCAGGCATTGGCGATTGTGATAATACGCCCGATTGTGGTGATATCAGCTACCAGGATCAGCTGGATGCGTTCAGTGCAGCATTGGACAAGCTGAAGGAATACAAATTTATCGATCAGGAGAACATTTTCTATTTCGGCCATTCTCTCGGTGGCATATCTGCTCCTTTACTTGCGGTCAAACATCAACCCAAGGGTGTTATCGTCTATGGAACGGTGGTTAAGTCCTGGTATGAATACCTACTGGATGTCAATCGGGAGCAAGCGATGGTAAGGGGTGATGATTTTGTACAAATGGAACAAAGCAGTCGGGCCATTCAGCCTTTTCTGGCTGACTTGTTTTTGTTCAAAAAAACACCGGAAGAATTGGCAAAAAATCCGGCTTATGCTGAATTTCTCAATGGTGGTTTGTTTGGCAAATCGGGTGATCGACTCGGCCCACACCACTATCGTTTTTTACAGGAACTCAATGATCAAAACCTGACCGAAGCCTGGCAAAAGACCAATGCACATACGCTAGCTTTGTACGGCGAGTTTGATTTGCATGCCATTAGTCCGGAATCGGCAAAGGTAATCGCCGATATTGTCAATGCCTACCATCCGGGGAAAGGCTCTTTTTGTATGATTCCACAAACGGAACACGCCATGGTCAGTGTGCCTGACATGGCCTCTTATGTGGCTATGCGACGCAATGGCACATTTAATGATAGCTATATGGCCGAAAATTTTAATCCTGAAGTGGTGCGTATTATTACTGACTGGATGTTGGAGTTGCTCATAGAGAGTTAAAAGATGATGCTCTGTTTAAAATCTTTTTGCAGGAGCAACTGGATATTCGTTAGCACTATTTCCCCCATCGTTTTACACTTGTCAAATGTATTGGTATGGTGATGGTAGGCTAGTTCTTCCTTGAGTTGGTTTACTTTGTCCGGACTGGAGATGGTATCCCGGATCATGATATCAAATAATTCGCCCACCATTTCATGAGAAGATTTAACGCGGGTGGCAATGAGGCTGCGTTCCTCTAGCTGGTATTGTTTTACTGCTTTGGGATCCATGAGTTGAATACCCAGAAAGATGATGGGATGATTTTCTTTAAAATATTGGGGAAGGTAAAAGCTTTTTCGCCCTTCGTATGATTGTTGATCAAAATCAATAGCGCGTAGGCGGTACTGATTTCCTTCTATATCAGGAGTAATGTCAACGACGTAGTTGTAGGCACGCATGTCGCCCAACAAACGCACAAAACAACGCTCGTTAAATTTGACAAATTCCTTTGCCATACGTGTCTGATTGAAGGTAGACTCGTTGAGATTGTCCCGCAAAAACACATCACCCGGAATTCCTGCAATATGTTCTTCCACCAATGTATCCGCATCCACCAAATAGATAACCCGGTTGGGGGAAAGCAGATCTTCCAGTTCTAATCCATAAACCCTGGAGGCATCGGCTTTTTTAAGGTAGAAATGGTCGTAATTATCATTAATCCGGTTGATGATGCGCACCCGAAAGGGCTTGGTATTGCCAAAGGTACAAAAGTCGATCCGCGCAACGGTCAGGTGTTCTAATACAGAGTCGTCACCATCTGTTTTGAGTAAGGCATAGATTTCCCGGAGGCCAGCAAAAATCTCTTCCCGGTCAGACTCTTGAAAATAAACCGTTTCCCAAAGAGTGTCTCTTCCTTGCCGGTCAATCAGCGGCATAGAATTCTGGTACCGCAATAGATCATCATAATGCAGGGGAAGTTTTGGATACCGGTTATGTTGATGGAGATATTGACGTAGCTCCTCCCTGATAGGGAATAATTGTTTTTTGCGCGAGGGTATATTGCCTTTCATAAAATAAAAATTCAATCCAAAAATACCAACACTTCTCCCTTATCTACAGCCATTCCTTTTTCTACGGTGATTTTGGAAATGGTTCCTTCTCCTGGTGATTTGAGGATATTCTCCATTTTCATGGCTTCCAAAATAAATAAAGCTTCCCCTTCAACTACTTCCTGTCCCGGTTTTATGAGGATTTCCAATACCAGGCCAGGCATTGGGGCCTTCACCTCTTTGACTTTATGGGTAACATTTGCTGTCAGTCCCAGGCTTTTGACCAATTGATCATATTGATCCGCCAGCTGTGTTCTGTATATGTTTCCATTGACCCGAATCACAAAAATCTTTTCCTGTGGAATTGTTTCCACTATTTCAGCGCGGTAAGCCTGTTGATCAAGCAAAATATGAAAATGCCCGTCTTTTACTTCCAGGCTATCAATTTTTGGCAACGTTTTATCGTCAAACTCAAATTTTCCATTAACACTTAACTTATATTGCTTCTTTTCCATATTGCTTACAATTTCATCTTACTGATCTTCATCATGAAGTGGGTCTCAAAAATAGTGTAAATCAGGTAAATCACTAAAAACGAAAGCACGAATAAACGTTCTGTAGGTTGAACATACCGAAAATAGACCAATACCAAGACAACCGATAGCAGCATCTTTGTCGTGATAAAAAAGATAACTATGCTGGTAAAGTCATTTTTATTTTTGCTGCGAATAGCCCAGATACCTACAAAATACATCACAATACTCAACCCGGTAAAAAACAACAAACTGAGACTGGCCAGTGGAATGTGAGATTCCAATTTTGGAAAGCAATTGAGTAAAGCAATTCCAAGAGCAGTAAGCAGTGTTAGGCTGCCCAATTGAAAGAAAAATTGCTTTTTACTCATGTTTTATGTGGGCTTCTGTTTTAGAGTATCATGTTTTGAGAAACTTACAAAAAAAAATGCTTCCTGTACTCCGGCATTGCTCAAAATATTTCGAGAAAACCGTTAGTGCCTCGGAAAACCTTAAGTTCCCGAGGCACTAGTACAAAAAGCAAATATTGCAAAAGAAGGTTATTTTTTTGGAAAAATAATATCCTTTAAAATAAGGTATAAAGCTGCAAAAGTGGCCAATACGGCACCAAGCATGGTCAGGTACGGTTTATCTAGTTGGAAATATTCATCCAACTTTTTTCCACCGAGGGTCCCAATCAGAATAATAAAGGCCATTTGGAAGGCCATGCCGGAGTATTTCATATAGTCATCTACCCGGCCTCTGATTTTGGGATCATCCTTAGACTCCTGCTGGTTTTGCTTCTTTTCCTTTGGCATCTTTTGTTCCTTCCTGCTGGAATCCTTTATGATTGATATTCATTTTTTGATTCAGTCCTCCCATATTACAAGTGACGTTGAAGACACCGCCCGGTTGTACGATCAACTTACCAGTTGTTACATCGCCTTTCACCTGTGCGCTTTCCCGAACATTCAATAATTCTTCAACAATCATAACCCCTTCAAAGCGACCTTCTACCACAGCGTTTTTACACTTTATCTCACCTTCGACGAAACCAGTTGGTCCGATGATGACTTTAGCTTCACAATTCAACTTTCCTTTGATGGTACCATCAACACGAATATCGCTTTCAGCTTTGACCGAACCGTCAACAACCGTGCCTTTAACCAAACTATTCAGGGAATGGGTCGATGGGGAAGCTGAACTAACTCCACCTTTGGATTTTGATTCCTCCTTCTTATTGTTACCAAACATGTTATAGTGTTTTGATTTAAAAAATTGCTTAAATCCATTAAACGGGGAATAGTTAACTGTTATTTATGCCGACCAGAAGATTTGATTCAAATAACTGGTGTATTGAATAGCCGGCCAGAAAATTTAATGAAATCTAAGGTAAAACTTTTTTTTGTCTCCAAAAGACAAATTAACTAAAAATCCGCCTTAATTCGATTTGGCAATAGCATTCTTTAGGGGTGTTGAACCTTCTAATTAAATGCTCGATTTGACCTCTCCTGCAAAAACAATATCTCACAGATTATAAAAACCTGTGAGATATTGATAGGATACGGATTTTTTTAAATCTTGTTTCGTTATCCTTAGAAATTAGGGCAGTATACCCCACGACGTACCGGTCCGCAGATTTTGTAAGCCAATGCAAATTCAAATCCACCGTTGGCATTACTGGCTGGACGTAAGGGAGATACGTTGATATCGTAACTAAAGCCTAAGCTAAAATTGTCATAGTCAAACCGAGTCGAAAGAATAGCAGCATCATTCAGTACACCAGTCTCAATTTTATTAGAGATACGTGTCCAGAGTCCGAATTGGAAGGCCTGATAAGCATTCCGGCCCCTGCTTAGAAGGAAGCGGAAACTGGTACCTGCATTGACCTGGAACGAAGGTCCCTGACTCATTACAATAACACCTGGCAGCAAACCAAAACGGTCACTTACCAAAAATTCTCCACCACCGTGGAAGGTAAACTTACTATAAAGCAAGTCTTCTTCAGTGCTACTAAACGATTGATTAGAGCGATTGAGGTGATGGAAAGAACCACCAAGGTAAAGGTTGTTGTTTTGGTCAAAAACCATAAACCACAACAAACCGGCGGCCATATCTGCGAAAATGAAATTATCGCGATCAAAGCCATCCTCCATCGGATCTGCAGTATCGTCGAATCCACCTAAACCATCGTGCTGGGTACCCCAACGCAGTTTAAGGAAATCAATACTTCTTTGAGCGACACCACCTTCGGCGCCCACTACTAAATAGTGGCCATCGTTACGTCCACCACCCATTTTCTTACTGTAGGCTAAAGACAGCTTTCCAGTCAGGGTCGCAAAATTAGCCTCACCGGCACGGTCTCCCCAAAATGTTCCACCAATGCCGAAATAATCGTACCGACCTACAGGAATCCGCTGGTCATAAGAAACGGAATAGGTACTATAAGCATTCGACTTCAATACACTAGCCCATTGGTTGCGATAGTTGGCCGTCAGGCGAACGTTACAATTCATTACCCCTGTCATTGCCGGGTTGAGGTTCAATGGCGAAAGATAGAACTGGGAAAAATGAATATCCTGTGCAAAAAGTGAGAGCGAAAAACACATCACCAGACAGGCAATTAAAAAGGATTTGATACTCTTCATAGAAATGTCCATTTGTAAAGCTGCTTTCCTACAATATACGTTTAAATTAATAAGCTACAATATTAGCGAATGTCGATCAATTCAACAGCATAAATTCTGTTAAAAGACGACAATAAACCGGAATTGTCATCCTGAGGTCACCCAATTGGGACCAATAAATCAGGAAAATTGGAGTTGAAAATGTTAATTTCCGTCTTACTTGCACTGAGACCAACCGGAAGAAATAACCGTTGGAAAGTAGTCCAGTTTCGAATCTCATTATATACTTGACTCGAACAACTGCATAAACGCTGCCCAAAGATAATTTATTATTTGAAACCGGAGTTGAAAAAAAAGTTACTTTTTAAATTCAGGCTTGAATTTGTTACCACAAGGGCTTATCTTTATCACCGCGTTGTGCATGGATGCATTTCTTGCATTCTGATTTTCAACATTTGAGCACATGTTTATTATTAAACATGTCTCTAGAAACCCTTCACGACAACATCCACTCAAAAGATAAGTACTGCGTTTAGTGTTATTCATTAAACGAGAAGAACAATTATAATCCCTGTGTCATGAACAAGATTGTCCCTATCTTAGCTCTTTGCCTATGTGCATTACCCCTCCATTATACCTATGCCTCTGTCCAATTTCTTGATGCTGACCTATCAACGGTGAGTGCAAAAGCGGCCCGTGAGGGTAAATTATATTTTGTGCATTTTACTGCTGGCTGGTGTATGCCTTGCCAATGGATGGAAAAAAACACCTTTACAGATGAGGCCTTATCAAATTATACCAACAAAAACTACCTGGCTGTAAAGCTGGACATTGATCAATCCGAAGGATTGCATTATAAACAACAATTTAAGATCACCATTTTACCGAGCATTTTAATTTTCAATGCCCAAGGTGTCATGGTTGACCGGATAGAAGAATCCCTGGATGCCATGCGCTTTCAGGAGCGCCTGCAAACCAACGACAGCCCCGGCAACCGGATCAGTGGCCAACAGGCTTCCGGCAAATTGGTTTCAGATATAATGCTTAGCCCAAAACCAATCCTGCAGCTATCCAGGCCAGCATTGGTTCCGGATGGTCAATCCAATATCGTTAAATACGAAGCCCTGGTCCCCTCACCTATTGTTACACCCTCCGCAGCTGAGTCAACGACCGCAGCTGTGTCCTTCGTTCACCAGCCTCCAATTCCTATCAAGCTGAGTAAACCCAACTGGGCCCCACGTTCCGATAAGGGTTTTGGTATACAAGTAGGCGTATTCAGTGAATATAGTAACGCCATAAAGGAGGTCAGGCGTCTCGAAGAAAAATTTGAAGTCCCCGTAAATCTATATGCTCAAAAGAAAAGTGAGCGAATGACTTATAAGGTTGTCGTTGGCCTGTTTAGTAGTCACGCAAAAGCAATCCAGTATCTCAATTACCTCAACAGAAATGATTTGGAAGGTTTTGTGAGGGATTTGGCTGAGTTTTAGCATTGTGCCATTGGGAAACGGCAATAGTTGGGGGTAGATCGTAACAAAAATAATCATTACTTTTATAATCGTTATTTTTGTAATCATTACTTTTGTAATCATTATATTTATTACGATTACATTTGTAATCATTATTTTTATCATCATTATAAAGATAACGATTTATAAAAGCTGCCAACAACCCCGTATCTTTGGCCTAAAATAATTATGCCCAACCTGTTAATCACCAATATTAAGGAACTTATTCAAGCCCGTCCTAAAGCTCCTGCCAGGGTATCGGGTAAAGAAATGCAGCAATTGCCTACTCTAAAAGACGCTTTCCTTTTAGTAGAAAACAATAAAATTGAAGCATTTGGCAATATGACTGATTGCCCTAAGCGAGCAGATCAAATCATTGACGCAAGTGGTCGGATGGTTTTCCCGAGTTGGTGTGACTCCCATACTCATCTGGTATTTGCGGCCAGCCGTGAATCCGAATTTGTCGACCGCATCAATGGCCTGAGCTATGCTGAGATTGCCGAAAAAGGTGGAGGCATTCTCAATTCTGCCCGCCGACTAAGAGAAATGCCGGAAACGGCCTTACTGGAATCCGCCCAGCGCCGACTGGAGGAAGTGATACAATTTGGTACCGGAGCGATTGAAATCAAAAGTGGCTACGGCCTAAGTGTTGAGGGGGAATTAAAAATGCTGCGGGTCATTCGAAAATTAAAAGAACAAAATAACCTACCCATCAAAGCGACTTTTTTGGGTGCGCATGCCTTACCTATCGCCTATCGCCAAAATAGAGAAGGCTACCTGCAACTTATTCTTCAAGATATGTTGCCTCAAATTGCCGATGAAGGGCTGGCCGATTACATCGATGCTTTT
Source organism: Saprospiraceae bacterium (assembly GCA_021604865.1). Taxonomy (GTDB): domain Bacteria; phylum Bacteroidota; class Bacteroidia; order Chitinophagales; family Saprospiraceae; genus BQJU01. The sequence continues at coordinate 56,890 of BQJU01000011.1, forward strand.
TGTGAAAGGGGATTCTTCAGCGTAGCCGAAACTGCCAGGATCATCGAAGCAGGGGCAAAATATGGCCTCAAAGCCAAAATTCACACCAACCAATTTAACTCCATGGGCGGTATCGAAGCCAGTGTGGCTGGAGGAGCCATTTCTGTGGATCACCTGGAAGTGGTCAACGAGGCTGAAATTGAATGCTTGCTTGGTAGTCAAACCATGCCTACGCTCCTACCCTCGGCTCCATTCTTTCTCAATGATCACTACCCACCTGCCCGCCAAATGATCGATGCTGGACTTCCAGTAGCATTGGCCACGGATTTCAACCCGGGTTCAACACCCTCTGGCCGCATGTCTTTTGTACTTTCCCTTGCCTGTATCAATATGAAAATGCGCCCGGAAGAAGCCATTCAGGCGGCTACCCTGAACGGTGCTAACGCCATGGAACTCGACCGACAATTGGGATCCATTACACCTGGAAAATTAGCTAACTTTTTTATAACCAAGCCAATGCCTTCTATTGCTTACCTGCCTTATGCTTTTGGAAGTGATTTGGTAGATCGGGTATTTATTGGCGGGATGGAGGTTTGATAGGTTTCCAGTTTTGACAAAAAAAGATAAATCAGAAAAGCGGTTTTAAATTTTATTGTGGCGTCTCAAAACATTAAGAAGTGTTAACTTTTTCTTAACAAGTAATAGGAATCCATTATTTGTAGTTACTTAAACAAACGCGTTTATCCCGAATATCCGAATTAATTCTCCCTGCACATTTTTTTATTGGTCTAAAAATTAAACCTCTATGCAATGCAAACTTTGGGTGCTGGCTTTGCTATGTACCACACTAAACCTCTCTGCCCAATTTGTACAGGGACCAGACGGATTCTTTTATAATCTTGACGGCAGGTTAGGGCAAAACATCAATCAAATTTCGGTGTCCTTTCTGGATATTGAAACCAACGCTGCCAACGTCGGTATTGCCAACATCTCCGTGGTGGCACCAAAACAAAGTCAGCAAAATTCGTTCAGCCAAAACCCCGCTCTATTGGCACGTGGCCTGGCCCGATGGGATGCGCATTTGGATTTTGCCCCCTGGCTACGCAATATGGAACAAGGAGCACCTCTTCTGTTGGACGGAGGCCTGGTACGCACCTTTGGCAATCGACATGCAGCGGGGTTACGTATTCGCTACTTTGATCTGGAAGGATTTCAGCTAGGTGCTACCGAACCCTTTTTGAATTACGAATTTTCCATCACTGGCAATTATGCCTATCAAATCAGTCAGAAAATTTCTTTGGGTGTTGGTCTGAAATATTTTGACAGCGCCATTCAGGATATCCAACCTAGTGCCGTACTAAAACCTGTAAGAAGTATTGCCCTGGATTTGGGGTTTCATTACCAAACTGAAAAAGAATTCACCGATGGTAGTAAACTGCATTGGAATCTAGGATTGGCCATCACTAATTTGGGCCCCAAAGTCAGCTACGTCGCGCATAGGGCCGAAAGATTGGAGTACCTGCCAACAGCATTGAAAGCAGGTACCCTTTTCGGCTGGGAAAAGCCTCTTAAAAACGATCGCTCTCTCTTTTTAAATGTCACCTACCAAGCCTCAAAATTACTCACTCCTTCCACCCAACCATTTATCGATGACAACAATGATGGTGTTGAAGATTACCGACAATTTACCGCATTGGAAGGCATTCTTAAATCCTTTGGTGATGCTCCTGGAGGAAGTAAAGAAGAATGGTGGGAAATCACCCATAGATTTGGGTTGGAATCCTGGATGCATTGGGATAAAAAATTCAGCACCGCAGTCCGCGGAGGGTGTTATTACCAACATCCCTATAAAGGAGGTCAGGAATATGGCACGCTGGGATTAAGTACCAAATACCAAAACCTTTTTCTTGACCTGGCTTATATCTATTCGATTGGCAAAGGGGCAACCGCACTGGATGGGACCTGGGTTGCAGGACTAGGCTATAGGAAGGTGCTTTGAAGGTACAATCAAACTACTCTCTATCAGTATTCATTATGAGGAGGTGCCAATAGCAGGGAGAACACCTCCTAAATTGAGGGGGATCGGCCTTGGCTGATCCCCTATTTTTCTTTATTGAATAATTGAGGCATGGGCGTTATTCGAAAAGAATAAACCATGACTCGTATTTTTATTCACCCTAGAGGGGCAGTGAGCGAGGAGTAGACGCAGCGTGAAAATCCTAGTATTTTCTCTGCGTTATCTCAACGTACTTCGCGCCTCAGCGGTGAAACTTTTCCTGACTCCTAAGTAAAGTACTCACTCGTTGGCATAACTATGCCCACTCCTCATTGAATAATTAAAAATCAAAAGCAAGATTCACAATGCGTTCTTGTTGTTCATCGTGCGCTTTTTTGTAACCCGTTGCCGGCGAGGCGCTCGATTTACGGCTGATTCTTGTGATTTCTACTCCCAGGTTTAATTTTTTGTTCAAAAATGCCGCTTTAATGTACTGCCAGCTACCCATATTGGAAGGCTCTTCCTGTACCCAGTACACCTTTGCCTTAGCATATTTTTTGAGCAACTTTTTAATTTGATCCACTGGCAAGGGATAAAGTTGTTCCACTCTGGCGAGGGCAATGTCATCGCGTTCCTCCTTCTTTTTGCGGTCTAGCAAATCATAATATACCTTTCCAGTACACAAAATAAGGCGTTTGACTTTATTCCCCGAACGAGGACCTACCATCGAGTCATCGATCAACTCCTGGAAAGCTTTGCCTTTTTCAAATTCTTCCAGTTCCGACACAACTTCCGGGTGTCGCAATAATGATTTAGGAGACATCACCACCAGTGGTTTACGGAAGGGGCGCTCCAGCTGTCTGCGCAACAAATGAAAAAAGTTGGCTGGCGTGGTCACATTAGCAACCGTCATATTAAAATTTGCACAGGCTTGTAAAAAGCGTTCCAAACGAGCGCTGGAGTGTTCAGGTCCTTGTCCTTCATAGCCATGCGGCAATAACATAACCAGACCACTCATCCGTTGCCACTTGGTCTCGGCAGCAGTAATGTATTGATCAACAATAGTCTGGGCACCATTATAAAAATCACCAAATTGGGCTTCCCAGATCACCAATGAATCCGGTGTAGCTAGTGAATAGCCATATTCAAAACCCAATACAGCAAATTCTGACAATAGGGAGTTAAAAATCCGGAATTTCCCTTGCCCCTTGTCCATATTATCCAGGCGATTAAACTCTTCCTGAGTTTCGGTATCAGTCAGTACAGCATGACGATGAGAAAAGGTGCCTCTTCTGACATCCTGGCCGCTCATACGTACATCCCTGCCATCCAATAAAATGCTACCATAAGCCAGCAATTCGGCCATCGCCCAATCGAGTTTATTATCATCCAGCAATTTTTGTTTGCTAGTCAGCAATCGATTCACCTTTTTCAGGTGGTTAAAGCCCTTAGGCAGCGTCATTAGATGTTTGATGATTTTATCTCGCTGCTTTTTTTCGATGCCGGTTGGTGGTGACGTTTCAAAATCGGCTGGATCAGTGGTTTTTTTCAATTTACGCCACGCCTCTTCAGGGGCCTGATATTCGTAATCCAGTGGTTTTTCTTTGACATCATCGAGACGCTCCTGAAGAAAACCCCAGAAAACATTTTCCATTTCATCAGCCAGATCTTTTTCTACATCACCTCGGGCCACCAAGCGCTCCGAGTAGATCTCCCGGGGATTCTTGTGGTTTTTGATGATCTCATACATGCCCGGCTGAGTAAATTGCGGGTCATCCGCTTCATTGTGGCCGTGTTTGCGATAACACACCATATCTATAAACACATCCGAATTGAATTCCTGCCGATATTGCATAGCCAATTCCACCACAAATAAGACGGCTTCCGGATCGTCACCATTGACATGAAATACCGGTGCCTGTACCATATTGGCCGCGCCGGTACAGTAAGTAGAAGACCGGGCATCATCAAAGTTGGTGGTAAAACCAATCTGGTTATTGATCACAAAATGTACGGTGCCGCCAGTATAATACCCTTCCAATTTGCTCATTTGTACCGTCTCATACACCACCCCCTGGCCGGCTACAGCGGCATCACCGTGAATCAATATCGGCAAAATCCGGTCGTAATCACTATTATAAAGAATATCCGCTTTGGCTCTGGAAAATCCTTCTACCACAGGATCTACCGATTCTAGGTGGGAAGGGTTAGGGGCCAATTTGAGGTGCACTGTTTTCCCGGAAGGCGTTTCCACTTGTGAAGAAAAACCCAGATGGTACTTCACATCTCCATCTCCAAAACTCAGGTTAGGATTAGCAATACCTTCAAATTCGTTAAAGATCTGGGAATAGGTTTTACCCATAATGTTGGCCAATACATTCAGCCTGCCACGGTGAGCCATACCGAATATGATCTCCTCCACATTCATCTCTGCCGCCAGATTGATTATGCCATCTAACGCCACAATCGTCGTTTCTCCTCCTTCTAGTGAGAAACGCTTTTGACCGATATATTTTTTTCCCAAAAACTCTTCAAAAACAACTGAACCGATCAGCTTTTCCAAGATTCGGCGCTTCTTTTCCAGGGGAATATCATAAGCATTATCCGGATGGTGGCGCTCAATGCGGGTCCGAATCCACCGTCGCTGCTCCCGATTATCAATGTGCTGGTAGTCAAAACCGATATTGCCACAATATACTTTGCGCATGTGGCTAATAATTTCCCGTAAAGTAGCATTTTCCATTTCTACCTCACGTCCCACTGCAAATCGACTATCCAGATCCACCTCTGACAACCCAAAATCTTCCAAATTGAGATTGGGACTGCGGTCGCGACGTGGTCGTATCGGATTGGTTGTCGACAAGAGGTGCCCCCGGTTTCGAAAGGCTTTGATCAGTGAATAAACCTGAAACTCTTTGACACTTGGTGCTACCGCAGTTGCTCCATTGGAACTGTGCCCGTTGTTGGCATGGGCAAAATCAAACCCAGAAAAAAAGGTCCTCCAACTCTCCTCTATTTGTTCAGGGTTGACCTGAAACTTCTCATACATTGAGTCGATAAAAGAAGGATGAGCATTGGCTATAAAAGAATAATCGCTCATAATTAGTTTTAATTTTTGACAATCACAGGAACTTACCGGCCTGCCTCACTCGTACTCCAAAAAAAATATTTTACCCTATTAGAACAAATGAAACTCAAATAAGAGCAATCAAAACGATATTATCATGTTCTTATTACGGATAAATTACAAAATTGGTGCAATTAAAGAGGGCTTTTGGAAAAAAACAAGTTTTTGTAGCGATTCTTACCGATATTTTATGATCTGGTAGCTTTTTGTTGTCTGGGCGTGCCCCTGCCTTCACTTTTTCGTATAAGACGCCAACTGCCAGGGCAGGGTCGGTCCCTTCCGTGTGTGGCATTCGCCGTAGCCGTAATAGGCCGCCCTCCTTCGGTCGGTCGCACTCCAGGCACCTCACGCAGCAGCCGTATGATAGTAAAACAAATGTGCTGATGATCCACCAGCAAAAAATTAACGATACCGGGAGCCAAAAACAAATCCACGGCGACCACAGGTACTCTTGGCGATGCCCCCGACTCCAAAGCTAAGCTCCAGATAAATCGTAGCCCGGAATGGGTTGGTTGGTTTGTAGGAATCATAAGAGCGGTAAAAGGCCGGAAAACCATCTTTTTCGCCTTCCGAGGAAACCATATCTGTCAGGGCGTATTCCAGACGCATCCCTATTTTAAAGGTAGAAATTTCCGAGCCAAAGAGAAAGCTGCCCAAACCAGCCACGGCAGAGTAATAGGTATCTTCATATTTGCCCTCTGTATCCAGACGAGTCGGACCAAAAGTCTGGTCTATTTCGCGAATAGCGGTCATTTTGGGCCCTAATTCAAAAAAGGCGCCTCCATTTGTATAAAAGCGATACAATAAATAGAGATCAAGGGCATCCCATTCCAGTGAATTGACAAAGTTTTCGCCCACCAAATTATCGAGGAAGGTAATGTCTTGCTGGTGTTTAGTAAATAAGGCTTCTATATTGATGCCACTATGGTCACCAATATTTAGTCCCACTACTCCCCCATAAGTCAGGGCTGTATTTAGCTTGTATTCGTGGCTATTGTCGTTGGCAATATTGCTATTGAGGTAGCCAGTGAGACCAAACATGGCCTTACCGCCTACTTCCAACCAAAGTTGAGCGGACAGGCTAAAAGTGACGCAAGAGAACAAGAGAATAAGCAAGTTGGCTTTTTTCATTGTGTGTAGTTTTTTCAGATTGAGGAAAAGAGTGTTGTTTCGCAGAGGTCCTGGATGGCTACCCATTGACCTACCCCTACGAAGCAACTTTAATATGTATTTGATACAATTTAAGAAAGAAACGCTGTATTCAAATCCCTAAAAGTTTTCTATTCGAAAATATTTAAACCAAACTTTTCTTTTTTTAGGAAAAAAGGTATCTTTGCAGTCCGATTTTTTGAGTGGAAAATTTATTAGTAGAAAAATCATTGTATGGCACACCATAAATCAGCGAAAAAACGGATTCGCCAGGACGAAAAGAAGCGCTTGCATAACCGTTATTATAAAAAGACGGCCCGAACAGCTATTAAGAAGCTTCGGGAAATGGAAGACAAGAAAGAGGCAACGGACTTTTTACCTAAAGTTGTCAGCATGGTTGACAAACTGGCCAAGCGTAATACCTGGCATAAAAACCGGGCTTCAAACCTAAAGAGTAAACTGACTCGTTTTGTCAATAGCCTGAACTAGGCAATTTGTCAATTGACGTTTCTGTAACGCGTGTATTTTCTCAGTGAAAATACACGCGTTCTTTTTTTGTCTTGCACGAACGAACATTCATTCGTATCTTCGTTTATCGCAAAATCAAGTAAATACACATGCCCAGATTTTATTCTTTACGTGTTAACGATATACGGCGGGAAACCACCGACTGCGTCTCCGTAGCGCTCAGCATTCCCGAACAAAACAGGGATGAATTCAACTTTGTCCAAGGCCAGTACCTAACTATGAAAGCCGTCATTAATGGCGAAGAGGTGCGCCGCTCCTACTCTATCTGTAGTAGTCCCACAGAGGGTGAATTGAGGGTGGCGATCAAAGAGGTATTTAGCGGACAGTTTTCGACCTATGCCAATAAAAAGTTGAAGATAGGCGATCACCTAGATGTCATGCCTCCCATGGGAAAATTCCATACCAAACTCGATCCGGAAAAACAACGGCATTATGTGTCTTTTGCCGCCGGTAGCGGTATCACGCCTATTATGTCGATCCTAAAAAGTGTGCTAGAAACGGAACCCAAGAGTACATTTACCCTGTTTTATGGCAATCGTGCTACTGATTCGATTATATTTCTTGAACAATTGGAGGCCCTGAAAAATATTTACCTGGATCGGTTGAGTTTGCACCACATCCTAAGTCGGGAACATCCGGGTAGTGAACTGTTTTACGGTCGCATAGACCAGGACAAATGCAGGGCTTTTTCCCGCCACCTGTTGGATGTAGAAGAAATCGACGAATTCTTTCTTTGTGGTCCGGCACCAATGATTGAAGATGTAAGCGAAGTATTGCGCGAATTAGGTGTCGATCCTAAAAAAATTCATTTCGAATTGTTTTCTTCGGAAGGTTCAACTGTTGGTCGCCGGGATATATCCAAGGGGCCAAAAATTGAATCAATGATTTCTATCAAACTAGATGGCATTACCCATCACTTTCCGCTTTCCAGCGATGGGGATACGATCCTGGATGCTGCGTTAAAGGGTGGTTTGGACTTGCCTTATGCCTGCAAGGGTGGTGTTTGCTGTACTTGCAGGGCTAAACTATTGGAAGGGTCTGCGGAAATGGAAGTTAATTACGCTCTGGAACCAGAGGAGTTAGAGGCAGGCTATATCCTTACTTGTCAATCTCATCCAACTAGCAATAAACTGGTCGTAGACTTTGATAATTAGGCATAAGCATTCGTACATATTTGCATTTTTTCTACCTTTGAATTATGGAAGCCAGCAAAAGCAAAAAACAAACGATTCTTGAAGCTGCAGCCGAATTGTTTCGGGATCGCGGCTATGTGGCTACCTCAATGCGCGATCTGGCAGATGCGGTACAACTTAAGGCATCCAGCCTGTACAATCACATCAGCGGCAAAGAAGAGATTTTGCAAACGATCTGCTTTCAAAATGCCAATCGCTTCCTGGCGGGTATGAAAGAAATTGAAAAAAGGCCTATCAATAATACGGATAAGGTTAAAGCACTCATTCACTTGCACATCCAGATTGCTACTGAAGATTTCACCTCTATTACCGCCTTTAATGATGAATGGCGACATTTATCGGATCCGGAGCTGAGTCGATTTAAAGAACTGCGTAGAGATTATGAACTTCGTTTCAAAAGCATCATTCAAGCAGGTATTGATGCTGGTGAATTTGTGTCCGTGGATACTACTATTGCCTTATTTACAATTATCTCAGCTGTCCGGTGGATCTATGATTGGTTCAAACCGAACCGGGCCATCAGCATGGACCAATTAGAGGAACAAATAGAACGAATTTTACTAGGCGGTTTGGGTGTAAAAGGAGTATAAGGAACAGGATACTGGCTGACGATTGCTCAGAGCTTGTTTGGAGGCCAACTCCAATGCTCAATCCATAACAAATAGCAGACAAAAACGACCCATCATGAAGTCTAGCAGCCAATTGTTGATGTTATTGTTCCTTTTTTGCACGGCCCTTTCCGCTCAGGTTCCCAGCAATCCCATCGGGCTAAATCCACCAGGCTTAAAATGGCGACAGATCAATACGGACAAAGTTCAGGTAATCTTTCCTGTTGGTCTTGATAGTGCCGGACTTCGAGTTGCCAATACCGTCCATTATTTATGGAACCACGGCAATACCTCTATTGGTGATAAGATGCATAAGGTGACGATTTTGTTTCAAAACCAGACCGTAGCACCTAATGGTTTTGTAACCGTCGGGCCATTTCGTTCGGAATACAACCTCACCCCTTCCCAATTCAATTGTACCACTGACTGGCTCGACTTATTGGCTATTCATGAATACCGGCATGTCAAACAATTTGGCAACAGCCGTCACGGTCTGACTCAGCTAGCAAAGTCCATCTTTGGTTCCTGGGGTTGGGGTGGTTTCATGGCAGCAGCCCTGCCTCGCTGGTATTTTGAAGGGGATGCAGTAGGTGCTGAAACCGCTTTAAGTAAATCTGGCAGGGGTAGAATGCCTTCCTTTGACATGGAGTATCGGGCACTCCGGCTCAACGGCATACATTATGGCTACGAAAAAGCAGGTGCCGGTTCCTTAAAAGATTTTGTACCCGATTGGTATGGCCTGGGCTATTACCTAACGACCCATGCCCGCAGCAGATACGGTGCAGACATCTGGGAAAAAGTGGTAGCTGATGCGGTGCGTTATCGAGGCTTATTTTATCCGTTCAGCCGCAACCTCAAACAACATACGGGACTCACCGCCAAAGCACTTTATGCCGAAACGATGGCCACTTTGGACAGTATCTGGCAAGCCGATCCAGCCAAGAAAAACAACACAGCTTCACCATCAGTTAACCAAAAAATCAAAAAGACCGTAACGGATTATACCAATCCACACTTCCTCTCAGATGGAAGCATGGTAGTAGAAAAAAGGGCATACAACGAAATACCGGGATATTATCAGATTAGCCAGGATGGTAAAGAAACGCTGCTGACCCGTCCGGGCATCTTGTTTTCGCCTCCCAACTCAACCCTTTCCGTTCAAAATAATAAACTCTGCTGGGCAGAACTTGGCTTTGATCCTCGATGGGGCAATCAGAATTTTTCGGTAATTGTGACCTACGATATTCCAACTAAGAAAAAGAAACGCCTGAGCCATCGCAGCAAATACTTTTCACCCGCCCTTTCTCATGATGGCAAACGCATAGTCGCAGTAGAAGCCGATGAACAAATGCAATACCGCCTGGTCATCCTCGATGCCGAAAATGGACAATTGCTACAAACGCTACCTAATTCCGGCAACTGGTTTCTGAGTTTTCCAAGATGGATGCCTAAGGATCAGGAAATCGTCATGGTCGCGCAAAAGGGGGAAGTAAATCGCCTGCAAATACAATCCTTGCATTCCGGAACCACGGAAATTTTGGTCGCACCAACCAATCAACAATTGACCCACCCATTTCCTTCCGGGGAGGCTATATACTTTTCAGCTACCTATACCGGCGTCAACAATATTTTTAAAGTCGACCGAGGCAGTCGACACCTTTATCAGGTTACCGATGATCTGCTGGGGGCTTTTCAGCCTGGTCTTTCTGCTGATGGACGCATGCTTCTATACAGTAGTTTCAATTCTCAGGGTTACAATATACACCGGCTGGAATTGAGTGCTGTACAACAAAAAAGGTGGGATCAGTTACCTCCTTTTGATATCCACTTTTTTGAGCCATTGGTAGAGCAAGAGGGCGGAAGTATCTTCACAAAAATCCCCAATCAACAATTTCCTGTTAATAAGTTCAATAAATGGAGTGGCCTGGTGAACTTCCATAGCTGGTTGCCCCAATTATCCCCTCCACTTGTTGGTGCTAGCATTTTATCCGACAACAAATTCGGAACCATGTCCGGGGAGTTAAGTGGTTATTACAACCTCAATGACAATGAATGGTCGGCTGTAGCTGGATTAACTTATGCTGAATTGTATCCGGTCATCAACCTCAATTACAGTCGCATCAATCGGTCTAATAATTTCTACCGTTTTGAAAGGAGTACCGCTATAGATACGTTGCTTTTTACCAATTTTTATACCGAAGAATGGATAGAAAACCGCTATTTGGCCGGACTGGCCCTGCCCCTTAATTTCTCAAAAGGAACCTTGTTTCATCAACTTACTTTGCGGGCCAATTACCAACGCACCCAATTGGATGTAGTCGGTAATTTAGATAACCCCGGAAATATTAGAGATACTTTGACTGGTTCAGCCGAGTTGCTGAACAACTTGCAGGATATTTTCCGCGCGCCCATACAGGATGTGGGGTTAGATATCCTTGACCTGCGGATAGGATGGCAGAGTCTACGCCGGAGAGCTATACAAAATCTCAACCCGCATTGGGGTATTGTTTTGGATGCCCGCTATCGAACGACTATTGGTACCGATCAAATTCAAGCTGATAACCTACTACTGAGAGCTGATGCTTACTTGCCGGGCTTGGGCCGCAATCACAGCTTATATTTTAATACTTTTTATCAGAAAATGGATATTCTGGACAATTACCGCTTTTCTGATTTTTTTGTGTACCCGCGTGGTTACAATACACTACTGGGTGATGAAAATTTTAAATTCGGCATCAATTATAGTTTTCCTATCGCCTATCCTGACCTGGCGTTGGGCAGCCTCGCCTTTATAAAAAGAATCAAAGCCAATATTTTCTATGATCAAGGTTGGCAAAAAGCAGGAGTGCCCTTTAGTTTTGATCGGACGGCTCGCTCAACAGGCTTGGAATTGCGCCTCGACTTTCGGGCCTTCCGCCTGCTGGAAATCGACCTTGGTGTTCGCTATAGCTATTTGTTAGATGAGGATCGGGCTCCCGGTGGCCAAGTTCATCAGTTTGATTTTTTGTTGATTAGCATCACCCAGTAGAGGCAACCCTAGTGGTTGCCCAAAACCCAAACGATTCCCCAAACCCCTCACAATTTCCCCCCAAAACCCAAAGCAATGAGCAATGAGCAATGAAAAACAAACAACCAGCAGCCCCCCATTCATCTAATACCTTCCTGCACCAACCTTTCCAGCTTGCAGACATACCGGTGAGGGCACTGGGATATCCTCAATCTGCGTCAATTGTCCATTATTGGGATTGATTTTAAAGCTAACGATATTGTCGGAATTCTGATTGGCAACAAGGAGGAAGCGGCCTTGATCATCAATCATAAAATTCCTGGGAAAATCCCCACGGGTAGGCTCATGGCCCATTGAAATCAAGCGACCATTTTCTGATTCTACTTCAAAGATGGCCAGGCTATTGTGGCCACGATTTGAGGCATATAATAGATGGCCATCAGGGGTGATATGAATATCGGCAGCATAACTTTTGCCCTTAAAATCAGCAGGTATGGTGCGAATGGCTTGGATAGCTGTTAAACCACCAGTTACCCGGTCTATGGTCATCGTTGTAATGGTATTGTTCAACTCATTGAGCACATACAACAGGTTTTTATAGGGATGGAAGACGAGGTGACGTGGTCCGGAACCTCCTTGAAGTTTGACAAAGGGTTGCTGAGCCGGTAAAAGCTCTCCCGTTTGATAGGATATCCCATAAATCATCACTTTATCGGTACCCAAATCCGGCACATAAGCAAAGGTGCCATTTTTTGATAAAAAGACGGAATGTGGATGTGAGCCCTCTTGCCGCGCGTCTGGTCCTTTACCGGTAAGCTTGATAACATCGCTTGCATGGCTCAGGCCGCCATTAGTCTGAATGGGTAATACCGTGACAACACCACCTACATAATTGGTGACAATCAACAGTTGGCCATTTGTGGTGACGCTGGCATGGCAGGGAGCAAGACCGTGGGTGGGCTGCCGGTTGATAAATTTTAATGCTTTTGTTGCAGGATCAACGGAATAGGCATATACATAACCCGTGGAATCCACATCATTTCCCGTTTCGCTCACTGCATAAAGGCGTTGTCCAGTTGGATCAAGTGTAACAAAAGAAGGGTTGATGATGCCTTCCGTTACAGCAAGCTGCTTCATCTTTCCGGTTTCAGCATCAAGGTGATAAGTATAAATCCCCTTGGCTTTGCCATCAACGTGGCCTTCCTTTTTGGTATAAGTACCTACAAATATTGGATTCAAGGTATCAATTGTTGTTGCTGATGTTGTTTCAGCAGAAGTGGTGGAATTAGCTTCAGCAGCTGGAGGAGCTTCCTGACAAGCTATTAATGCACACAATAAAACAAAGTAGCTCAATGACTTTTTCATAATCCTATCTATTATTTGGCCCAAATTTATGAAAATATAGCTTTGGTTAATGGGTGACACTGTAAATCAGATCAAGAAGGCTTAATATTTCACCTACTTCTATCCACCATTCTAACTGAATTATTCATCTGCACCACTATGACCAAGAGTTGTATAAAAGAAAAGCCTTATCTTTCTGATTCATACGAGCATGTTTGGAGGCCAAAACGACCTACAAATGAAATTTTAAAAAACATACAAATGAAACGACTTAAAAAAACGCCCAACCACCCCCTATTGCTGGTCTTTTTATTGGTTACTTTGACCGCTTGCAGTCAATCTGGATCATTTGGAACGGATCAGGATGCAACACTTAAGATGAGTGAAAATTATAGCGCCACCGCTGCAATGGACGCTATGGAAACCGAAGAGGAATATGCCACTGAAAGTGCATCGGATCAGGCGTCAGGTGGGGAGCAATCTGCCGTTACCGAAACCAAAATCATCCGCACGGGTGATATGCAGATCGAGGTAGCAGATTATGCAAAAGCCAGAACACAATTGACGGATGCCCTTGCTGCATTTGAATACCAGGTCATGAATGAATCGGAGGAGAAGTTGTCCTACCGTATCCAAAATCAGCTGGAACTCAAAGTTGATCCCGCTCAACTGGATAGTGTCGTCACCGCCATTGCGGGTATTGCCCTTCATCTGGATCGGAAATCCATCCGCGCAAGAGATGTGACCAAACAATATGTAGATCTGGAAACTCGATTGGCTTCTAAACGCGCAGTGGTAACTCGTTATCGGGAAATACTAAAAAGTGCCCGAACAGTGGAGGAAATACTTGCCGTAGAAGACAATTTGCGCAAGGTAGTGGAAGAAATTGAATCAGTAGAAGGACAATTGCGCTATTTAAAAGATCAGGTACAGTTTAGTACCCTGCATGTTTTGATGTATCAAAGTTACGAAACACCCGAGGTACGCCGTCGTTCCTTTGGGAACCGCATTGGTAAGGCGTTGACGGGTGGGTGGTCGGTATTTCAGGAATTGGTCATTGGCATGGTTTCTATCTGGCCGATTATCCTTTTAATTGGCGTATTCGTTTGGTGGCTGATGAGGCGGTGGAGGGGAAAAGTTAAGCGTTGAGAGCTTGTTTGAAGGCATTAAAGATAACCATTATTGACGCGATCCATACGGCACTAGGCCGTAACAACAAACCGGTACCAAATTGCTTTGATACCGGTTTGTTTGTTGGCTTGCCAATCTATATTGGCGAGTATGGATCTTACCTCAACAGGGTAATATCTCCCCGGTAGAGCAAGGTCACATTATCGAGGAAGGTTACTTCGATGATGTAGACGTAGACGCCCGGGTTCATTACTTTTCCATTTTTGCGACCATCCCAGAGTGGGGTGCCACCTTCGCAGGATACCGATACTTCATCGGATTCATATACTACCCCACCCCAACGGTCGTAGATGCGTGCAAAGTTGATAGATTCTACCCCTCGGCAGGCAAACACTCTGAATTCGTCATTAGGTCCATCGCCATTGGGCGAGAATACATTGGGAATGTATACATTACGGTTGGCATCAAGGGCCACATAAATGCTTGCTTCTCCGGTACAGCCATTTTGATCCGTTACCAGTAAGGTATATTCCAGGTTATCTCTGGGGATAACAAAGGGGCTCAGTGTCGTATCTGAAGACAGGAAGTCTGCTGGTGTCCACAAGTAAGAAAGAAATGGCTGCGTTCCTCCTGAAACGGTAGGCATCAGGCGGGTCAGGGTGTCTCCCAATTCCACTTCAATTTCTACGGGTAAATTAACCAGGATAGGCCCAGGCTCATCGATGAAGACATCTGTTTCTTCGGTACAGCCGGAGACATCAACCACCGTTACAATATGATCACCGCCAAAGACTGGTGCTCCCTGATCGGCAGGGAAGGTCAGGCCGTTATTGTCGATGATAAAGTTGTAATCACTGAGCATCGTTCCTGTACCACCAAAAACTGTATCCAGGAAGATCAGGGTCTGTTCTCCGAAACAAAGTGGTGATTCGGGCTGCTCCACACTAAATACTAGCGGTGCGGGTTCACCAATGCTGTAACTCAGGGAATCCTGGCAGCCTTTGGTATCGGTGATCGTCACTGAATAGGTGCCGGCCGCCAGATTGGTGGCAATATCAGAAGTAGCTGGTGCTATATTCATCGACCAGGTGAATGGGTTAGCACCTACCGGGTTGATGGCTGCATTGCTGTTATAAACTACGGCAAAAATACCGTCCATATCTCCATTACAGGAAACAGTAGATGTAGAGCGTACCGGATCCAGGGTCAGGATCAGTTCATCAGGTTCGCTCAGTGCCGTTAATTGCTCTTTGGTACAGCCATTGGCATCAGTCAGAATGGCGGTATAGTTGCCCATTGGCAAGTCAGATAATATGTTGGAGGTTTCCGGAAATCCTACCCATTGATACGTAAAGGTTCCTGTGCCACCACTTGGCATGAGGGTGATCGATCCATCAGAGAAGCCATTACAGCTTGGTTTCTCCTGGTCAACGGCCACCATGATCTCCTCGGGACTACCAATGGTAAATTCAACAATCTCTCCACATTCTCCATCGCCAACTGTGACCGTTTGCACTCCTCTACAAAGTTGGGAGGCTGAAGAAACGGCAACACCTAACTCATCCGGATCATTGGACGACCACATAAAGTTGAACAAACCAGTGGTTCCATCACTATACATAGCTGAAGCCATCGCCCCGCCATCACAGGTCGTATCATCCGGGCAACTGACATTGGTCGTATCCGAAACAGTCACAACAATAGAAGGTGGATCGGGAAGTTCTATACTGACCACCAGTGGTTCACAATTATTGGCATCATTGACGGTAACCAGATAAGAGCCGGCCATCAATCCTGGCAACAAGTTATTGGAAATCGGGTTGTTAGGGTCGGTAGACCAGGTATAGGTGAAGGGTGTTGTCCCTCCGCTCACAAAAACGGCAATAATACCATTGCCATCACCCGGACAATTTGGTAATTCCATGTTGATGCTGTCTAACATCAGTGGATCGGGGGAAATAACCGCCGCGGTATCAATTGTTTCACAGCCATCTTCAGCTGAGATCGTCACTATATAAATTCCTGGACTGAGGTTATTGATGGTTGAGCCACTCAAGCCATTATCCCATTGATATCCGGCTATAGGAGCTCCGCCTGGAGTAGCAACTACCGTAAGCGAGCCATCCATGTCTCCCGGGCAACTAACAAAGTCATCATCCAACATATCTACCATAGGAGGCGTTGGGGCCAGGATATCAATATCCAGCGATTCCGTACAGTTGTTGGCATCAGTAACATCAATGGTATAGGTACCTTGCGAAAGCCCGGTTGCTATGGAATCGGTTAAGGTTACATCATGCGACCAGGAATAGGCATAAGGGAAAGTACCGCCAGTAATGCCTAGTGTAGCGCTACCGTCATTGCCCACAACACAGGTTTCATTGACCCGCTCAATCAGGGCAATTTGCAAAGAATCCGGTTGCACGACCTCAAAGGTATCAATGATCATACATCCAGCCGGATCGGAATCAGTCAGGGTCAGGATGTAGGTGCCGGCACAAAGCCCGGAAATGGTACTCGTCGTATTGGTATTGCTGGGTGGTGTATTCACGGTATTCCAGGTAAAGGTGTAAGGCAAGTCTGCTGCTGCACCTGTGGTGGAACCCGTAATAAAGATTTGTCCGTCACATAAATTATTACAGGAAACATCCGTAACTACCGGTACTACCGACAGTACTTTTTGGGCACCTACCTGATAACAATCCATGAATTCACAACCATTATCATCAACTACGGTCACACAATAAGTTCCAGGGTTGAGGTTATTCACCTGGGAGGAGCTAGCCACCAGGCTACCCAGGCCGTTGTCCCACTGGAAGAAATAATTACCGGTGGAGGTAGTCCCTCCAGAAGCTGTAATGGTTATTGAACCATCCATAGATCCACTACAACTGGCATCGGCAACAAAAGTATTGTTGCCCAAAACGGTAAGCTGTGCCGGCTGAGAAAGCGTGGTACTGGCTTCTGCAGTACACCCACTGGCATCGGTCACCGTGACGGCATAAAAGCCGGAAGCTACGTTCACCAAAGCCGAAGTATCCTGAGGTGTGCTGTTCCAGGTAAAGGTAAAATTGTCGTGATTGGGTTGCACAACGCCATCAATCAGAACAACCGCACGTACCGTGCCGTTCATTTGTCCAAAACAAAGTGGACTGGTTGGTTCCAGGTTGACACCTAAGGTTGGCCCGGATAAAACACTGACCGTATCCACAACAATATTCATGGGGTTTGACGAGTCTTCAACGGTAACCTGATAGGTGCCTGCATCCAGGTCATTTACCGTAAATGATCCACCATCCTGGCCGATCACAAAAGCGCCGTTATCTGGTCCGACTGGAGGCACGGTATTCCAAGAAAAGCGATAAGGTGCTGTTCCATCAGCCATGGTCAGGGTAAATGCCCCGTCGGAATCATTAGGACAGGTTACACTATCTTGTTCCAATAATACAAAAAGGACTTCGTTACTGACAATTACTTTTCCATCATTGATCACTACGCCATAAGGGATAGGCGGATCGCCTTGCGGGGTGCCTGAATCACCAATTTCAATAGGCGTGGGACTATTGCTAATGGTGACCGGGCTACAGTCGCCCAGTGCGCCGATAACATCGAAACACAACTGGAATAGAACTTCCCCATCATTAATAGTAACGTTATTAAAAGAAAGGTCATTCCAGGAAAAAGTCAGGACGCCGTCTACTCCGGGGTTCACCTCAAAGAAGTTGCTCGCATCCAGGTTTGGCATGGCCGGGTTAAAATTGGCCACCTGGGTAAAATCAAGAATCTCTGCGTCCCAGGTAATCGTAAATTGCATGGAACCCACATTGACAAAATTGGCAACAGTAATGTCCAGGCATTCATTGGAACCGGGAACCACATTTTCCAGTGGCATATTAAAGGTTACCGTTTGGCATGCTGACATATCCATTGTGAATGTAGTCCCACAGCTCTTGCCATCTTCAATAGTCACATTATAAATACCATCTTGTGGTACAGAGAAGGTGATCACATCATCGTGGTTAGGCGTGATGTTGAAGGATCCCCGAACAGATGGATCGGTATCCAGGGTGATATCGATATCATAAGCTTGCTGGATGATCCATTCCGGCAAACCGCCCCGTACCCGAAAACTGCCTACACAACCGGAAGCTCCAGCCGTTACATTGATATCTGTAGCGGTAATTTCATTGAGGTAGACGACAGAGAAAGCTTCATCGGTGTTGACATCTACACATGGGCCTGAAGCACCTCCAGCATCACTTTCATAACCTAGTGCCGCAAAATTATCAATAGTAATGGGTGCAAACCAAAACTGGATAGGCGCAGGTACTCCGCCATTAAAGGAGGATTGCAGGCCACCATCGTTCATCAGGGTTAGGTTGCCATTGATATTCTCTACAGCAATCCAGATATTGTTGGTTTGCGGTATTGGAGTACCATTGATGATAAGCGGGCTGGTATGATTCAGACAAGGATCTGTCAGAATAGTTGTCAGGTCCGGACCTCCAGTTGTTGGCTCACAATCATAGAAAGCATAACCGATACCCGCTGCCGTACTGGTTTGTGGATCCCCGGTAAGGTCAAAGTTACCATCGTGGATAATGGGTAATGCATCACCTAGGCAAAGAAAGATGGTCTGCTGGTTGATATCATTACTTTGCCCGACAAAATTATCGAAATCAAAAGTAAAGGTGCCAGCTTCATTACACATTCTTGGTCCTGCCGATTGTCGTCCCAGGTTACCGTTAATGGAGATGTTCTGTGCTGTTTGCGCACCCAACTGAACAAACAGAAGGGAAAATACAAACAGTGGGAATAAATTTTTGATCATTTTTTCAAATTGAATTGACGTGCTATCGTTAATGGGATTTCATTATTTCTATCAAATATGATTCTATTGGACACCCCGTATGTTAATCCAGTTAACCAGATACCTTATTCCTGGGGTTTCGCTGCCCAACCTCAGTACGCCTTCCGTCGACTGAGCGACAAAAATAGCCATCGCACTGCAAAGCAGCATGGATAAAAAGGTTAAAATTTTATATCGATCTTCAAACAAGCTCAAAAAGGCTTACACACCACTAACAAACGAAAGGCAATGCCTGAAAATTATATGCCTACCCATTTGTGCATGTCTGATAATAGTCATTCCTTCAAAAAATGTGGTCCTTTGACAAATGCCATCAGGTGAAGTGATCAATCAACTTCATACAGGCTTCGTCCAGCATCTGGTATACTTTTTCAAACCCCTGATCATCCCAATAAGGGTCAGGCACATTTTGATTCATCCCCGGATTGGCAAAATTCATGATCATCTTTACTTTTTGTCGTTGCTCTTCGTTGATGGCCAATCGGACAATGTTTTGATAATTTGAACTATCCATAGCCAGGATCAAATCAAAACGATCCAGGTCAGCAGAAATAAGATGTCTGGCCTGTTGGCCTGTAATATCGATTCCATATTTTTTGGCAATTGCAATCGAGCGCGTATCCGGCATTTCACCAATATGCCATGAACCGGTACCCGCTGAATCGATTGACCAATCAAGTTTTTTCTCAGCAATTCTATGCTTCAAAATTCCCTCTGCCAATGGCGAACGACAAATATTACCCAGGCAAACCATTAAAATCTTCATCGGCTCTTGTTGTCCATAAAAGGGTTCATTAATAATCCGCGTTTTTAGACAAATCTAGAAATTTGTCTAAAAACTATAACCCGAAGGCGCGAAAATACCTTTTGCTGAGCAAAATAGCCCGCTTTTAATTGATAATTTTCCATATTAGAGAAAATGATTTTTCTAAAACTCTCCATATTACCTATTTGTTGTTTAATAGGCTGTTAAGCCTTTTTACTAGTTAGAATCTGTCTATTGGGTTGCAAAGTTTTGCTAATATTGCATAAATTTTGAAGTACTTATGAAAATCGTTATTGCGGGCGCAGGAGATGTTGGCTTTCATTTAGCGGAATTGCTGGCGTTTGAGAATCAGGATATCATCCTGATAGACCGAAATCAGGAAGTGCTTGATTATGCAGCTACCCACCTGGATGTATTGACATTGACCGGTGATTCCACCTCTATAGATATACTTAAAGAAGCGGAGGTTAACCGTGCCAATCTTTTTCTGGCGGTTACCACTTCTGAGAAAACCAACCTAGTGAGTGCTATTTTAGCCAAAAAGATAGGGGCCAGACAAACCATAGCACGGGTTTCCAACCAGGAGTATCTGACCGAGGTTCAACGTTCAATGTTCAAAGAATTGGGTGTTGATGCACTAATTTCTCCTCAACAGCTGGCGGCAGAAGAAATCTATAGGCTAGTCAACAAGTGTTCTTTTACCGATCATTTCGCTTTCGAAAAGGGAAAAATAAACCTGGTGGGTATTACCATGGACGATTATTCTCCATTGGTCAATATGGAAATCAGGGACATCAATGACATTGAAAGAGAGGTGGCTTTACATCCCATTGCCATCTTGCGGGGACACCAAACGATCATTCCCAGGGGAAACACCATTTTACGGCGGAACGACCACATTTATTTTATTACCAAAAAAGAAGATATTGACCGGGTTGTCAATATAGTCGGAAAAAAGACGATCACGGTAAAAAAGATCATGATCGCAGGTGGTACTGATCTGGCATTAGCTACAGCCAAGCGCCTTGAGAATGATTATAATGTCACCTTGATTGAAAAAAACAAAGACCGCTGCAAACGACTGGCGCAGACTTTGCATAAAACCCTGATTATCAATGGCGATGCAAGCAATGTCACCATGTTGGAGGAAGAAGGGTTAAATGAGATGGATGCTTTTCTGGCTCTATCCAGCAATTCGGAAGCGAATATCATTGCTAGTCTGACTGCTAAAAATCGCGGCGTTTACAAGACCATCGCGCTGGTAGAAAACAAGGAATATATCCACATTTCGCAAAATATTGGGGTAGACACCCTAATCAATAAAAAACTGATTGCTGCCAACAACATTTTCCGTTTTGTCCGTAAGGGTCAGGTTGAAGCCATCACCAGTTTGCATGGCGTTGATGCGGAAGTTATTGAATATGTAATTACAAAGAACAATCAGATAACCAAGAAACCGCTCAAGGATTTGCACTTTCCCAAGCGGGCGTTAGTAGGAGGTGTTATTCGCGGTGAAGAAAGCCTGATTCCCGATGGAAACTTTCAGCTTCAACTAAATGATAAGGTTATTGTGTTTGCCTTGCCTGAAGCTATCGGAAAACTCGAAAAACTCTTTAACTGATGATCAATATACGCCCAGTAGCCCGGGTAATTGGTGTCTTATTGATGATCATCGGAGGCTTCATGTTACTTTGTTTACCCTTTTCCTTCTACTTTCAAAGTCATGATGAGATGCCGCTGATATTGTCAGGGGTAATCTGTATTCTTTTTGGCTCCATTTTTTGGTGGGTGCCCAAGGTAGAGAAACGTGGAATCAACAAAAGAGAAGGTTATCTCATTGTGGCATTGGGCTGGCTGGCAATGGTTTCCTTTGGTTCACTCCCCTATTTGGTCAGTGGTGTGATTCCCAATCTTGCCGATGCTTTTTTTGAAACGGTATCGGGTATGACCACTACTGGTGCTAGTATCCTGATTGATATTGAGGCTACTCCAAAAGGCATTTTATTTTGGCGGAGTATGACCCAATGGATTGGTGGTATGGGTATCATTGTGCTGACGGTTGCCATTTTCCCGTTGCTCGGTATCGGTGGCATTGAATTGTTTGTGGCCGAAGCACCCGGTCCCACTTCCGATAAAATCCATCCCCGTATTCAGGAAACTGCCAAACGGCTATGGCTGATCTATGTAGCGCTTACTTTTGCCCTCACCGTTATTCTTTTTGCTCTCGGTATGAATTTTTATGATGCGATCAATCACGCCTTAACAACAATGGCTACGGGTGGTTTTTCCACCAAAAATGCCAGTATGGCTTTTTTCCCATCTCCTTCCATACAATATGTTATGGTGCTGTTTATGTTTCTTGCGGGAACCAATTATACCATTATTTATTACGGCTTAAAGGGTAAGTTTCAAAAAGCCTGGAAAAGTGAGGAATTTAGGGCCTATCTGTATCTGGTGGTCTTTTTCTCTTTGATTGTCAGCTTACGGGTTTATCAACTGAGTGATCGTCCTTTTGAACCTGTTTTCAGAGATAGTATTTTCCAGATCGTTTCCCTGATTACGACTACCGGTTTTGTCTCTGCTGATTATACCTCCTGGAGCCCTGGATTGACCATGTTCTTTTTCATCCTGCTATTTATCGGTGCCAGTGCAGGGTCTACTAGTGGAGGTATTAAGATCATCAGGCATCTTGTATTTTTCAAGAATTCAATCCTTGAATTTAAACGCATCCTTCACCCACGGGCCATTATTCCGCTTTATCTCAACGGGCAGATCGTCAGGGGAAAGATCATCACCCACATCATCATCTTCTTATTATTATACCTGATCATTTTTGTCTTTGCCTCCATTTTACTATCCATGACGGGTATTGATTTTCTAACAGCCATTGGTGCCGTAGCTACTTCTCTTGGCAACGTTGGCCCTGGCATAGGGAAAGTTGGCCCGGTTGACAATTTTGCCGAATTTTCCGGTGCTGTTAAAATATTTTTGTCCTTTCTGATGTTGCTGGGGCGCCTGGAATTATTTACGATTTTGGTATTATTTACGCCTTATTTTTGGAAATCGAACTAGAAGCGTTGTTGTGTAACTTTAATTTCATGTAAATTTTGTTCATTCCCTGAATAGATCCTCTCAAGTGATTTACATTTACTCTAAATTTTGCACCTATGGAAATTAATGGCCGAAACCATCGAACGATCTGGTTAGCAGAAGAGGGGCGGGTACAAATCATCGATCAACGGTTTTTACCGCATGAATTAATCATTGAAGATTTATTCACTACTGAAGACGCAGCCCGGGCCATTCGCGAGATGCATGTGCGCGGCGCGCCGCTGATTGGAGTAACTGCTGCTTATGGAATGTATCTGGCCATCTATCACGGGCCCGGCTCCCAAACACTGGATAATTATCTGGAAAGCACCCTTCAACAATTGCAACAAACCCGTCCCACTGCGGTGGATTTATTTAATGCCCTGACTCGTGTCAAACAAGCACTTAATGGCGGAAAAAGCTTGGCGGAAAAAGTCGTTATAGCTCGGGATATGGCATTGAAGCTGGCAGAAGAAAGCATTGATTTTTGTCGACAAATCGGGTTGAATGGCCTGCCGCTTATTGAAGCCATCCATCAGCAAAAACCTGGCGAGCCCGTGAATATCCTCACACATTGTAATGCCGGATGGTTGGCTTGTATTGATCACGGTACCGCCACTTCACCCATCTATACGGCTCATGACCGCGGTATTCCCGTTCACGTGTGGGTTGATGAAACCCGCCCCCGCAATCAGGGAGCCCGACTCACTGCTTTTGAATTGGACCAGCAAGGCATTCCACATACTGTAATTGCCGACAATACCGGAGGGCACCTGATGCAACACGGCAAAGTTGATCTCGTGTTGGTAGGTAGTGACCGCACCACGCGTACTGGTGATGTGGCCAACAAAATTGGAACCTACCTTAAAGCCTTGGCGGCATTTGATAATCAGATTCCCTTTTATGTAGCGCTACCTTCCACTTCTTTTGATTTTGGCTTGCGTGATGGTCTTGCTGAAATTCCTATTGAAGAAAGATCAGGTGAAGAAGTCAGATTTATTCAGGGCAAAGGTGAAACGGGGCTGCAACAGGTATTACTGACCCCGGAAGGGAGTCCGGCCCTCAACTACGGTTTTGATATCACGCCTGCCCGACTGGTGACCGGGTTAATCACCGAGCGTGGAATT
The DNA here is from genome assembly GCA_021604865.1 of Saprospiraceae bacterium. Lineage (GTDB taxonomy): Bacteria > Bacteroidota > Bacteroidia > Chitinophagales > Saprospiraceae > BQJU01. Next base: position 80,805 of record BQJU01000011.1, read on the forward strand.
TGTGCTGCGCGGGAAGCGGATATCATGAAGATGTTTCAGGAATGAGGCCGACTTACGAGCTTTTTTGGAGGTCTGCTTTTTTAAAAAAAAAGGATACTTAGGGGTCAAATGGCTGGCCTCCAAACAAGCGCTAAAACTTAAATTTTTACAAAATGCTTGACGAAGGATATATAAAATTTCAGCCGGTTTGGACCCCAGCAGAACCATTGAACTGGAACATTCTCAATGAGCTTGATCATTGGCGCACAGTGCTTTATCAACATCAGCTTATAGGTGCTTATGATAATGGTATTGGATTTGGGAATATCAGTCAACGGTGGAATGCCGGTCATCAATTTATCATTAGTGGATCAGCAACTGGGAATATTGCGAAGTTGAATAGTCAGCACTACAGCCTTGTGGAACGGGTGGAGGTGGATCAAAACACCTTATATTGTAGCGGACCGATTCTGGCATCTTCCGAATCGATGAGCCATGCTGTCATTTATCAGGAATGTCCATGGGTCAATGCGGTAATACATGTACATCATCTGGAATACTGGAAAACGTTGTTACACCAGATACCCACTACTCCCGAACAAGCAACCTATGGCACACCAGATATGGCTTATGCCATTATTGATCTATTGCAAAATGATGATTTAATTAAAAAAAAGTTATTTGTCATGGCTGGTCATGAAGAAGGGATATTTGCATTTGGCGAAAGCCTGGAAACAGCAGCAAGCAGCCTACTTAATCTACCAACCTATTAGTCAAAATGCTAGGTTCACCGACTCATTTATCTAATATTATTCTTTTCTCTATTTAATTATTGATGGAATTGTTACCTTTAGAAGCCTATGTTGTAGGCTCAAACAAAGCACAAAACAGGGGTAATCTCTTAGGTATCAACTATTGAGGAAAACTTTCAAAACTACAAAAACTATAACAATCAATGTGCTAATTGCTCTGGTCGGAAGAAATGTTTAAAGCTTTCAGCCAGCATTAAACTTACAACAAAACTATGCGCAACAAATTGGTCTATATTATCCTTGTGGTAGTATGGATTGGTTATTTTGTTTGGGAAATAGCCAATAAGCTTTTAAATAAATCCGTTAAGACGGATGATATTAGAATGGATGTAATTCTAATTCCGAGCCTCCTATTACTCATAACTGCCTTCCTTATCTATCAACTCTCCAAGGATAAGGATCAATGATGAATGCATTATATGAAGCAAAAGTTTCAAGCTTTCGGACAATGGTTAATCACCTTATTCCGCCCTTATTACGCCAAATTTAACCAACGTTGGGAGGCTTTCGCCAAACGGAAGCCACGACTCGCTCGTTGGACGAAAAGAATTGGTTTCACCTTTTTGGCATTCCTATTCCTATTTCAGTTATTTATATTCGCCATTTCCCTCACTACGCCATCCAAAAGAGAACTGAGCCAATTACAAACAAAAGCTGCTTCAGATCTCTATTCAGCTGATGGCGTTTTGCTGGGTCGATATTATACCCAATACCGCATCATGGTTCCGTATGACAGCATTCCCGCTGAGGTATTACAGGCACTGGTAGCTACCGAAGATGAACGCTACTTTCAACATAATGGCATTGATTACCGATCCTGGGGGCGGGTATTGTACCGCACCATTATCAAAGGTGACCGCTCTGGTGGTGGTGGTAGTACCATTTCTCAGCAGCTAGCTAAAAATCTCCTGACACGAAGCGACTATCTATTATTCTCCCTACTCATCAATAAGGTACGCGAAATCATTACGGCCCGTCGGCTTGAAAAAGCATACAACAAGGAGGAATTGCTCGCGCTGTATCTGAATACGGTTCCGTTTCCTGATAACATGTTTGGCATTGACGTAGCAGCACAGCGTTTTTTCAGCAAACCAGCCTCACAATTGAATTTAGAGGAAGGAGCCGTATTGATTGGCACGTTAAGAGGTACCACCTATTACAATCCAATGCGTTATCCGGAGCGGGCTACACTGAGGCGTAATGTAGTCATTCAGCAGATGGAAAAAAATGACTACCTCAGTCAACAAACCGGTGACTCCCTTCAAGCCTTGCCGTTGGAGTTGCACTACGATCCCGAATTCAAAAATGAAGGCATTGCCCCCTACTTCAGGGAGTTTGTACGCCGTGAAGTCGATCGGGTATTGGAGGGCAAAACCAAAGAAAATGGGGAACCCTATGATTTGTATAATGACGGGCTAAAGGTCTATACCACCTTACACGCTGGCTTGCAACGACAAGCGGAAGAGTCCGTCAGAAAACACCTGACTGAGGTGCAGCATACTTTTGACAAACACTGGGATGGATTTACTGCTCCCTGGCACGATGTGACAACTATTGAGTTTGCGATGAAAAACTCCCTGTTATACCAACACCTGAAAGCGGAGCAATTATCAGAGGAAGCCATTCAGCAAAAATTTGAAGAAAAAGATACCGTCACCATCTTCACCTGGGATGGCCCCAAGGACGTGGTGATGAGCCCCTTGGATGTTATCAAACATCACCTGGGATTACTACAGGTTGGTTTTATGGCCATGGAACCCAATACCGGTTTTATCCGCGCCTGGGTGGGTGGCGTCGACTACGATTTTTTTCAGTATGATCACGTGCGTTCGCGGCGGCAGTCGGGTTCGGTATTCAAACCAGTCGTTTATACTCAGGCTTTGCGCAGTGGCATTGATCCCTGTGAGCAATTTCAAAATAAGTTGCTGGTATATCATGAATACGCCAAGGGTGACTGGTGGATCAAAGACCCACGCAAAGACGATCCGGAGCCCCATTTCAAACCCGATGGTACCGACCTCGATGACTGGATCCCTCAAAATGCCGATGGTAAATACGGTGGTTCGTATTCCATGATGGGGGCACTCACCAATTCTGTCAATGTGGTCACTGTAGATTTGATTATGCGCACCGGTGTACAACCGGTAATAGATCTGGCACGAGCTATGGGGATTACCGGCGACATCCCCCCCGAGCCTTCCATTGCTTTGGGAGCTGCTGAAATGTCGCTTTACGAACTCATTCAACCCTTCGCCATTCTAGCCAATAACGGACAAAAGGTAGCACCAACAGCGATCAATCGCATTGAAACCAGTGATGGCACAATATTGGTTGATTTTCGGCAGCAGGATTCGGTACAAATCGTGGTGCCGGACCGGGCTAGAATTGTCACTCACATGTTGGAATCTGTTGCTACTATGGGTACTGCGAGTCGCCTGCGCTGGAAATACGGATTGTACAATCAACCTATTGCGGGTAAGACGGGAACCTCCCAAAATCATGCGGATGGCTGGTTTATTGGTTATACCCCAAAATTGGTAGCCGGTGTTTGGGTAGGTGGCGATTCTCCGTTGGTGCGTTTCCGCAATTTCGAAAATGGACAAGGTGCCAATACGGCTCTACCTATCTGGGCCTATTTTATGAAGGAGGTATTGAAAAAGCCGGAATTTGAAGCATGGCAAGGGGGCAGTTTTCCCAAATTAACCCCTGAAGAGTCTCGTCAACTGGCCTGCCCAATGCGCATCAAATCTCCAGAGGAAATCTTTCAGGATTCCATCTTGCAGGATAGCTTGCAGCGGATGGAATTATTGGATAGTTTGAGGACGGAATTTGTGCGGGATTCTTTGGAGCAGGGAGGGGAGGGATAAGGAGATATAGAGAGTATGCGAACTCCGAATTCTCAGGGAAGTGTCTAGTAAAGTGTGTCTACCTCAGCATCTTCAATTCCTAACTAATTGTATAAAGCATTGGAATTCAATGAATTCCCCTGCGAAACAACTCCAATGAAAAAGCCGCCCCGAAGGACGGCTCCCTGAATTTATCACAATTAGAATTGATTATTCATCAACTGTTGCCTGCTTAAAAGCAGATGCACCTTTGGTAGGGCTAGTAAATGCGCCACATTCCGGTCGTTGTACTATCGCCTGGACGGCCCTTAACAATGCTTCACAATTGCTGGCCGTCTGGAGATCGATGTTGGTAAAAGATCCGTCGAAGCTAACACAGAAGGGATTATTTGGGTTGATTTCCACACCCCAGTTATACGGTTGCTCAAAAAAGCCTATGGAATAGGCAAAACAAGCTTCATCAAACCAACCATCTGACGTTGAGGCACTTTGGAGGGCTTCCTCATAGGTAAAGCAGGGGCATTCAAAGCAGCCTTCATCCTCTCCGTCACAATCCTGATCAATGCCATCGCCGCAGATCTCGGGAGCGCCGGGGTAGATGGTGTTGTCATTGTCATTACAATCTACGTTACAAGCAAAGCCATCGCTGTCAGCATCAACCGGATTTGTCTCGCAGATAATGTCATTGACCGCCGCAGTCAACTCTGCCAGACAATCAGGACTTAATAAGCCGTAATTCCCCAAAGCCTGTAGATAGGTAAGCAAATTCTCCAGTTTTTGAAGGGCTTGATTGGTTCGTCCACGGTTCAAACTGTTCTTAACACTCTTTAACCGGCCAATAATACTCGATGCCGGGCCTTGACCCATCTCGCCGTTGGCAACTTTTTCGTTGATGCGCGCAATGAGGTCATCGATCATGTCAATGGCCGTGGCTGCATCGCGAAAATCAATGGTCTCTGTGGTTTGGTTGAGGTCATTTTCTACCATCTCTGGTGCTTCTTTTTGACAAGAGACCAGGAGGAGTAGCCCTAATAGGGGCAAGAATAAATTTTTCATTTGTTGAGTTTTAAGTATATAGAGTTAATAAATACAAAGCACATCGTTTTGCACTACTGGCAAAACGGAGCGTATTTAATAGAGCTGTAGCACATGGGAGGAGGTCGATGGAAAAAATAAGAAATTTCAACCTCGTTATAGCCCATACGAAGCAGTCCTAATATAAATATGAAGAGTTTGGAAATGCGGAACACCCAATAAAATAGGAGTGTTGTGTAGAAAGGAAGATTTTCTTAAAAGGAAAGACAGTTTAAGTCTTTGTATGGTACGCAATATAGCAATTTTTTCAAAAAAACCAGCCTGTCTGTATTTTTTAGATAGAAATTTCTAAAACTTGCGTCTGTAAGCTCTTTTTCTCACTGCTATCTATCCTCTAAAACCAGTCCCTTGTCTCCACCCAAATTCCTACCTTTGTCCCATGATGCACTACTCTACACATGATCTGAACGATACCATCGTCGCTTTGGCTACGCCGACAGGTGTTGGCGCCATTGGTGTGATCCGTTTGTCTGGCAAACAGGCAATTGAGATTGCTGACCAGGTTTTTCCAGCTAAAAAACTGAGCGAACAGCCCACGCATACCCTGCATTTTGGCACCATCCGCGATAGCGAAAACCGCATTATTGATGAGGTTGTGGTTTCCTTGTTTAAAGGGCCAAAATCTTATACCGGGGAGGATGTGGTAGAAGTCTCCTGTCATGGTTCCAACTACATTATTCAGCAACTCATTCAGCTCTTCATCGACCGGGGTGCGCGGCTGGCTCAACCCGGAGAATACACCCTGCGTGCCTTTCTCAATGGCCGCATGGACCTCAGCCAGGCCGAAGCGGTAGCCGACCTGATTGCCTCCTCTTCCGAAGCCGCTCATGACCTGGCCTTGCGGCAAATGCGAGGTGGTTTTAGTGACGAAATCCAGCAGCTACGCCAGCAACTGCTCGACTTTGCCAGCCTGATCGAATTGGAGCTCGACTTTAGCGAAGAAGACGTCGAATTTGCCAACCGCGAGGAACTGCACAAATTGGTGGTTAAAATCAAAACCCTGCTGCGCTCCCTCCTACAGTCCTTTCAGCTAGGCAATGCCATCAAACAAGGTGTCAACACGGTCATCGCCGGTCGGCCTAATGCGGGCAAAAGCACCCTGCTCAACGCCCTGCTCAACGAAGAACGCGCCATCGTCAGCGACATCGCCGGTACCACCCGCGATACCATCGAAGAGACCCTCAACATCGAAGGCATCCAATTCCGTATCATCGACACCGCTGGCATCCGCGAAGCGCAAGACCAGATCGAAGCCATCGGCGTAGAAAAGACCATGGAAAAGATTGAACAAAGCAGCATCCTGGTCTACGTCTTCGATGCCGCCAACACCCCGCCCGCCGACGTGCGTACCGACCTGGCCAACCTCTACCGCCCCGGCCTGCACCTGCTGGTTGTCGCCAACAAAATGGACCGCAACCCCTACGCCAAAGCCAAGGATTTCCTCGACCCCACCACCGCCGACCAACATACCTGGGTACCCGTCAGCGCCCTCAACCGCATGAATATCGGCTACCTCAAAGAACTGCTCTACCAATCGGTGGTTGACGAAAAAGTGAAGCTGGATAGTACGATTGTGAGCAATGCCCGCCATTATGCGGCCCTGCAGCAGGCATACGAGAGCTTGGATACGGTACAAAAAGGATTGGATAGCGGCATCACTTCTGACTTTATTGCGATGGATATTCGGCGGGGGTTGGCGTATCTTGGTGAGATTACGGGGGAAGTGAGTACGGATGATTTGTTGGGGAATATATTTGGGCGGTTTTGTATTGGAAAGTGAACCCGCAAGTCCCAAGTATTAAATATCGTTAATACATACCTTGTTTTTATTTCTAAAATTCATTATATTTGCTGAATAAAAGAAATAAATGACTTTCCTGGATTTTCAGCAAACTTTTGCTCAACTACCGGTTATTTCTGTCATCGAGATTGAAAAAGCCTTTCCCGGTTTCGACCGTAATGCGTTGACTCGCTGGCAGAAAAAAGGGTATTTGCAAAAGATTCGAAGAGGTTTTTATCGACTGACCAACTGGCCATTGAAAGGAGATTCCGACTTTTTTTTCATTGCAAATCGGATATATTCACCCTCCTATGTCTCACTACAATCCGCTCTTAGATGGTATGATTTCATTCCGGAAGGAGTTTTTATGGTCACTTCTATATCAACCCTTAAAACGATTCAATTCTCCACTCCCATGGGATCTTTTTCTTACCGGAGCATAAAGCCGAATCTTTTTTGGGGTTATCAATTGGAGCAGTATGGCGATTTTCGGATAAAAATGGCAGACCCGGCAAAAGCCCTCCTTGATTTACTTTATCTCCACCCTCAACTGGATTCTCCTGATCATTTTTATGAACTGCGACTGAATATGTTTGAACTTCAGGAGAAACTGAACCTGCACGATTTTGAACGTTACCTGGATCATTTTGCCTCTCCGGCACTGCGCTCCAGAGCGGATTCCTTCATTCAATTTATTGAAACCCATGCTTCCACTATCTGAAATCCAGTCTTATTATCCTGTTCACTTGCATCATCGTGGAGAATTCTTACTTCGGGAATACTTGCAGTATAAGATCCTCGAGCTATTATTTGAGAGTGATTATGCGTTAAAGTTTTCCTTTCTGGGGGGTACTTGCCTTCGAATTGTCCATAACAACAACCGGTTCTCAGAAGACCTGGATTTCGACAATTTCGACCTAACTAGCAAAGACTTTGAAGCAGTATCTTTATTGCTAAAAAAGGGATTGGAGAAGCAGGGCTTCCAGATAGAAATGCGGAATGTATTAGCAGGTGCTTACCATTGTTATATTCGCTTCCCCGGACTGCTCTATGAATCTGGCCTTAGTGGACATCGAGAGGCCAAAATTCGCATCAATCTCGACACAGAACCCCAGGGGTTTCCCTTTGAACCGGAGTCCTTTTTTCTGAATCGCTTTGATGTTTTCACCAGTATTCGGTCCACTCCCATCGACATTTTGCTAAGCCAGAAAATCGTGACAATGACACAAAGGCGCCGACCCAAAGGACGGGACTTTTTCGATGCTGTTTTCTTATTCCCCAAAACGGCACCTAATTACAGCTTTCTAGATCATAAGCTACAAATTTCCAATCCAAAAGCCTTAAAAACCTACCTTCTGGAGATCAGCCAACAATTCGATTTCAAGGAACTGGCTAAAGATGTTCAACCTTTTCTATTCGAACCCAGGGATATTAAAAGAGTGGAATTATTTCCGGAATATATCAAAACCCTCACCTTTGAATCTTAGGGATCAGCGCAAATGGTATCTGATACCAAAAGCAGCACTCCACTTTTCCGGTATCCGATACCTGTGCACATCGAAAATGCCTAAGTCAAAGTGAATGTAGCTGTTCGGACCCATCTTTGGCAAGAAGTAGGAGTGTCCGGCAAAGTGTGTCTACCTCAGAATCTTCAAGGCCCAATTAGGCCCAACTAAGTGTATAAAGAATTGGATTTCAATAAATTACTTCGCGAAACTCCGCGCCCTCTGCGCCTCAGCGGTGAAAAAAAAACACTTTCTTGTACAATCCCCAAGAAGTCCTGACAAGATGCCCAAAAAAAGCTAAAAAACTGTGCACGTTTTTACTACATGCACAAAATTTAAAGTATTTTGTGCATGTAACAAGACGAATATGAGTAAACAATTATCCAATCTTAAGCCACTTCCACTCCAAGCAAGCTCTAAGAAAAATGCTATTCTCAAGAAAGAGGATGCCTTCTATCCACAAAACAGATCCAATTCTTGCGGAATGTTTGCTTTTGCAACAAAAATTGCGTTTTTTTCGTAAATGAATTAAAGACTCATTCCCTTTTTAATTAATTTAAGGCGCGAATAATTAAAGGAATTTACCGAAAGCAAAAAACGAATTGACATACATGTTTGAAAACACCTTCAAGAATATTGATGATATCCTTTATAAGGATTCGGGTGCGGATAGTGAGTTGGATTATATTGGTCAAACCTCCTGGATCTTATTTTTGCGCTACCTGGATGAATTGGAGCAGGAAAAATCTGATGAAGCGGAACTACAGGGACAAACCTATGAATACATCCTCGATGAGGCCTACCGCTGGCCAAATTGGGCCATGCCCAAAACGCCAGATGGTGAATTGGACCATCACCAGGCATTGACCGGACCAGACCTGGTACAATTTGTCGATACCAAGCTCTTTCCCTACCTCGCGGGATTTAAACAAAGGGCTGATAATCCACAAACTATTGAATACAAAATTGGCGAGATCTTCAGCGAGCTGAAAAACAAAATCCAAAGCGGCTACAACCTGCGGGAGATTGTGGAAATGGCAGATGGCCTGCCGTTTCGCAGTAGCAAGGACAAACACGAGCTGAGCCACCTCTACGAAACCAAGATTGCCAATATGGGCAATGCCGGGCGCAATGGCGGACAATACTACACGCCCCGCCCCCTGATTAGAGCCATGATACAGGTGACGGACCCTCAGATTGGCGAAAAGGTCTACGATGGAGCGGTGGGTTCAGCGGGCTTTTTGTGTGAGGCTTACGAGTATATGTACGAGCGCATGGACAAAACCACCGCCAACCTCCAGACCTTGCAGGAGGATACTTTCTATGGAAAAGAGAAAAAGAATCTGGCCTATGTGATTGGGGTGATGAATATGATCCTGCATGGCATCGAAGCGCCCAATATCATTCATACCAATACGCTGGGGGAGAATATTCGCGATATTCAGGAGCATCAGCGCTATCATGTCATCCTGGCCAATCCGCCTTTTGGGGGCAAAGAACGCAAGGAAGTGCAACAAAACTTCGACATCAAAACCGGTGAAACGGCTTTCCTCTTTTTACAGCATTTTATCAAATCGCTGAAAGCTGGGGGAAGGGCCGCGATAGTCATCAAAAATACCTTCTTGAGCAATACTGATAATGCGTCTATCAGTTTGCGGAAACATTTGCTGGAAAGCTGTAACCTACACACTATCCTGGATATGCCGGGTGGTACCTTCCTCGGGGCGGGTGTAAAAACGGTGGTGTTGTTTTTTCAAAAAGGGGAAGCCACCAAACGTACCTGGTATTACCAACTGGACCCAGGCCGCAATATGGGTAAAACCAATCCACTCAATGATGAGGACCTAAAGGAATTTGTGGAATTGCAAAAGTCCCGGCCCGAAACGGAAAAATCCTGGACTTTTAAAATTGCCGATATTAATGAAGAGACTTTTGATTTGAGTGTGAAAAATCCGAATCTACCGGAAGAAAAACCATTGAGAAGTCCACGGGAGATTTTGGCGGAGATGGAATGCTTGGATCGGGAGACGAATGTTATTTTGGCATCTTTAAAGGAGTTGATATGAGAGAATCATTGCAACTAATGCCATTGGGAAAGGTTTGCAAAAACTTGGATAGCAAAAGAATCCCAATTACCAAGAACAAAAGAAAAAAAGGAGAAATTCCTTATTATGGGGCCTCTGGGATTGTTGATTTTGTGGATGACTATCTATTTGATGAAGATCTACTACTAGTTTCAGAAGATGGGGCAAACCTTTTAGCGAGAACTTATCCTATTGCCTTTTCTGTTAAAGGTAAAATATGGGTTAATAATCATGCCCATGTACTGCGGTTTGAAAATTTGATCAGCCAAAAGTTTATAGAGTATTATTTAAATTCTATAAAGTTAGATAATTATGTCAGTGGTATGGCTCAACCCAAGTTGAACCAGAAAGCTTTAAATTCCATTATTGTCCCTTTCCCCCCCCTCCCCGAACAAAAACAAATCGTCACCCTCCTGGACCAGGCCTTTGCCGCCATCGACCAAGCCAAAGCCAATGTAGAAAAGAACCTGCAAAATGCGGGGGAGCTTTTTCAATCGAAGCTGAATGAAGTTTTTTCGGGAGGTGGGGATGGATGGGAGGAGCGGAAGTTGGGAGAGGTTTGTGAAAACTTAGATAGAATGAGAATCCCAATTACAAAAAGTAAACGGGTGAAAGGTGAAACCCCATATTATGGAGCTTCGGGAATTGTGGACTTTGTTGAAGGTTATATTTTTGACGAAGATTTATTGCTAGTTTCAGAAGATGGAGCTAATCTTTTAGCAAGGACTTACCCAATCGCTTTTTCAATTAGCGGAAAAAATTGGGTAAATAACCATGCTCATGTTCTAAGGTTCAATGAAATGGCAAGTCAAAAATTTATTGAATACTATCTAAATACAATAAAATTGGATAGCTATGTAAGTGGAATGGCTCAACCTAAATTAAATCAAAAAATGCTCAATTCTATACCTGTTCCTTTTCCAAATTTAAAAATTCAAAAAGGTGTAGTAAGTCAAATTGACTTGTTAAGTAAGAACATAAAAACATTTAATTCTAAAAATAAAACAAAGCTCTCTTCCTTAGAAGACCTCAAAAAATCCATCCTCCAAAAAGCCTTCTCTGGTGAGTTGGTGGGGCAGTTGTCTGAACCTTGATTGGTAGGATTATTTGATTTCTTGATTTAGCATGGTTCATAACGATAACAAAATCAAGCAATCCCATTAATCCACTAAATCAACGTTCAGACTTTGATTGATAGGATGAAAAGATTTCTTGATTTAGCATGGTTCATAACGATAACAAAATCAAGTAATCCCATTAATCCACTAAATCAAGGTTCGGACTTTAATTGATAGGATGAAAAGATTATTTGATTTCTTGATTTAGCATGGTTCATAACGATAACAAAATCAAGTAATCCCATTAATCCACTAAATCAAGATTCAGACTTTGATTGATAGGATGAAAAGATTTCTTGATTTAACGTGGTTCATAACGAAAACAAAATCAAGCAATCCCATTAATCCACTAAATCAAGATTCAGACTTTGATTGGTAGGATGAAAAGATTTATTGATTTAGCATGGTTCATAACGATAACAAAATCAAGTAATCCCATTTATCTACTAAATCAAGATTCAGACTTTGATTGGTAGGATTATTTGATTTCTTGATTTAGCATGGTTCATAACGATAACAAAATCAAGCAATCCCATTAATCCACTAAATCAAGATTCAGACTTTGATTGGTAGGATGAAAAGATTTATTGATTTAACATGGTTCATAACGATAACAAAATCAAGTAATCCCATTAATCCACTAAATCAAGATTCAGACTTTGATTGATGGGATGAAAAGATTTCTTGACTAAAAAGAGGGGTAATGAGAAAGATTAGGGTGCTGATTAAAATGAAAAGTAATGAAACATAAGGAACTGACCCATAAAATTATTGGCGCGGCGATGGAGGTCCACAAGCAGTTGGGTAATGGATTTCAAGAGGTGATTTACCAGCGGGCATTAGCCATTGAATTGGATTTGCAAGGCATCAACTTTAACCGGGAGTTTGAAATGAGCTTACAGTATAAGGGGCATGACATAGGCACCCGGAGAGTTGATTTTTTAGTAGAGGAGGATATTATGGTAGAAATAAAAGCTGTCATCCAGTTAGAGGATGTACATCTGGCACAAGCCATGAATTATGTAGAAGCCTACAACCTGGACATTGGACTGCTGATAAATTTTGGTGCAAAAAGTCTACAATTCAAAAGAGTACACAACAATAACAACAGCAAAATCAGGCAATCAAATTAATCCATTAAATCAAGGTTAAGACCATGAACGAAACGCAAACCAGAGCGGAATACATTGACCCGGCGCTAAAGGCAGCGGGTTGGGGTGTCGTGGAAGGCAGTCGTATTCGTCGGGAGCATCAGATTACCAAAGGTCGGTTGTTGGGACAAAAAAGGCGGAGCAAGCCTTTGTTTGCGGATTATATTTTGATTTATAATAATCGGATACTGGCCGTTATCGAAGCCAAAGGCAGAGACAAATACTACACAGATGGTCTCGGGCAAGCCAAAGACTATGCGGAGCGGCTGAATGTGCGTTTTACCTACTCCACCAATGGCCTGCGGATCTACAGCGTGGATATGGAAGCGGGACAGGAAGGCGATGTCACCCAATATCCTACGCCTGATGAGCTTTGGGAAATGACCTTCCCTAGCCCCAAGACTGTCCAGGAGGAAGCGATTACAGATTGGAAAGCACGCTTTTTTGCGACTCCTTTTGAAGACCGGGGCGGCACCTGGCAGCCCCGCTACTATCAGGAAAACGCCATCACCAAAACCCTGGAAGCCATTGCCGAAGGCAAAGACCGTATCCTCCTGACCCTGGCCACGGGCACCGGAAAAACGGCCATTGCTTTTCAAATCGCCTGGAAACTGTTTCATGCCAAATGGAACCTGCAAAGAGACGGCAAGCGGGTACCGAGAATTCTCTTTCTCGCCGACCGCAACATCCTCGCTGATCAGGCCTTTAATGCCTTCAATGCTTTTGATGAAGATGCCCTCATCCGCATCCGCCCCGCCGACATCAAAAAGAAAGGACGGGTGCCACGCAATGGCAGTATCTTTTTCACCATCTTCCAGAGTTTTATGTCCGGCCCGGATGGTTCGCCTTATTTTGGGGAATACCCCAAAGACTTTTTTGATTTTATCATCATCGACGAATGCCACCGGGGAGGCGCCAGAGATGAAAGTACCTGGCGGGCTATTCTGGACTACTTCAGTCCGGCGGTACAGTTAGGCCTGACCGCTACCCCTAAAAGAGACGTAAACATTGACACCTATGCCTATTTTGGGGACCCCGTGTACGTGTATTCCCTGAAAGGAGGCATCAATGATGGCTTTTTGACGCCATTCAAAGTGAAAGAGATTGATACCACCATTGATGAGTACATCTATACACCGGATGATGATATTGAAGAGGGCGAAATCGAAGAAGGCAAGGAATACACAGAAGCCGAATTCAACCGAATTATTACCATCAAAGCACGGGAGGAATACAGAGTGAAGCTCTTCATGGACATGATGGATCAAAACAAAAAGACGCTGGTGTTTTGTGCCAGCCAATCACATGCAGCAGCCATCCGCGACCTGATCAATCAATACACCACAAGCAAAAACACCAATTACTGCCACCGGGTGACCGCCGATGATGGTAAAATGGGCGAACAGCATTTAAGAGATTTTCAGGATAATGAAAAGACGATCCCCACTGTATTGACCACTTCTCAAAAATTGAGTACGGGCGTTGATGCACCCGAAGTTCGCAATATTGTGCTTTTGCGGCCCATCAATTCTATGGTGGAATTTAAACAGATTGTAGGTAGGGGAACCCGTTTATTTGATGGCAAAGACTACTTCACCATCTATGATTTTGTCAGTGCCCACAAACACTTCAATGATCCGGAGTGGGACGGCCCGCCATTACCGCCCGAAGAGCCCTACTCAAGACCAGAGGCAAAACCTTGTAAAGATTGTGGGCAAAACCCTTGTATCTGTTTCAAGGAACCGCTTCCGCCCTGCTACGTCTGCGGAAATGATCCCTGTATATGCGATACGCCACCAAAGCGGATGATTCGGGTCAAATTATCGGATCAAAAGGTTCGGGAACTGGATGCCATGGTCAAAACTTCCTTTTGGAGTCCGGAAGGCCGGCCCATTTCCGCCACCCAATTTATTGAACAACTTTTTGGGGATATCCCTACCCTATTCAAAGATGAGGAGCAACTAAGAAAAATTTGGAGTTTGCCCGATACCCGAAAAAAGCTATTGGAAGAACTCAGTGAAAAAGGTTATTCCCAACCCCAATTGGAAGACCTGCAAAAGCTGGTGCACGGGCAGGATAGTGATTTATTTGACGTACTCATTTACATCGCCTATCACAAAGACCTAGTACCAAGATTAGAACGAGCCGAACGGGCCAAAGTATATTTAATAACCTACGATCCCGCCCAGCAGGATTTCCTGAATTTTGTCCTGGAGCAATACGTCAAAATGGGTGTACACGAACTTGATGATGCAAAACTTCCGGCCTTACTAGGATTAAAATACAATGCTCTAGCCGATGCGAAAAGAGAACTTGGAGATATTCGGAGTATTCGGAGTACGTTTATTGAGTTTCAGGAGTATTTGTATCGGGTTGGGGTGGGGTGATTGGTGGGGGTGGGAAAGCATTCAAAACTAACTTAAAAGTTAAATTTATTGTAAATATGCATAAAAGTGAGTAGATTTGCAACCATTATACGCGCTTAACAGTTTAGAAAGATTACTTATTACTCTATAAACTTTGAGGATGAAGACCAGTCACTCTTTCTACAGTTTATCAAAAACCACCGGGGAGATGAATTTGCTGAGTCAATGGCCCTCATTCGGTCTTGGCTTAGTAAACTTGGCGAGGAGATTGGAGCAGATGCGCGTTATTTTCGCTTTGAAGCTGCCCGGGGTGGCGACGCCCGAGCGCTACCCCCTCCGGCCCGATACATACACGTAGATTGCCGACTTCGACTGTATTGCATGCACATTAATAAACGAGTAGTGATTCTTTTTAATGGTGGTGTAAAAACCGCTGCTAAAGCCCAGAACTGTGATAATGTCAAACCACATTTCTTCCTAGCAAATAAACTAACTCAAGCCATCGATCAAGCCATCAGAAATGGTGATATTCGTTATGACGAAAGAACTAATGACCTCATTTTTGATCCAAAATTAACCTTAGAGATATGACTGATTACCAAGAAATTACCAGCTTTTTTGAGGAAAGAGGTCCGGAAGATATCGAGCGGTTTATTGACAAAAACCTGGATATCTCACAACAAATCTATGCCTTACTGGCAGATAGAAACTGGAATCAAAATGACCTGGCAAAGGCTTTGAACAAAAGTACTGCTGAAATCAGCAAATGGTTAAGTGGTAGCCATAACTTAACCCTGCGCAGTATTGCAAAAATGGAAGCTGTGCTGAAGGCTGACATCATTTTGACTCCTAAGAAAGCTGTACAAAAATTCCAGGAAGTTGACTACGTTACACTTAAGGTATACGCCAATAAAAATAAGTTCCCTGATCAGGTCAACTACGAAAAATCGACTATTGTCAACAAAAGTGGTGAAGCCCAGCAAACGTTAAAGGTAGCATGAGTAATAAAAAGGCCGTTGTTGTACCGGAAAAGATCCATTTAATCAGCATGAATATTTTCAAGGCTAACCTGGAAACTTCCGATGAATTTTTAGACAATCCACAAAAACCAGAACCAGCAGCTTTTGCATTTGCTTATGCCAATAATATTGCACATAATTTTGACCTGGGCAGATCGAGATATCGCCTATTCTTTACGTTGACCGCTCAGGGAGCTGAGCAAAATCCTTTAGGTGTAAAAGTGGAATATGGTATTGAATTCCACTTTTTGGTGGATAATTTCAAAGATTTTGTGAAAGAAGGAAAGAATAAGGAGGTGCAAATTGAAATAAGTCTGGCAGCTACCCTTTTTGGCATGGCTTACTCGACCGCTCGGGGCATTGTTTTTGAAAGAACCAGGGGTACTTTTTTTGCTGGGGTTATTTTGCCGGTGATTGATCCCTATGAGGCGTTAAAAAAAGATAAAAATTAATTTTTTCCTCTCCTTGCTCTAATAGTAAAGGTTGATCCCTTTTATTAACTATCCTTCCAAAAAAATCATGACAATCAACACCTAACACTTTTTGTATTGGGAAGTGATTGGTATTGAACGTTTGGAATTGATCAAACGTTGTCTTAAATTGAGGATGGAGAAATTGCAAAATATTATTTTATCATAAAAGATGCCTAGTATGCTTTCAAAACTAAAAAACTTGTGGAAGTCAGAAGGGCAAGAAGACATTATAACCCCCCAGGATTATGATGCTGATTTCAAACTGACTTACAAGAAACTAAAGGTTGGCACGCTGAGTTTACGTAAAGGTATTTGGTCTTTTCAATACGCAGAAGAATTCAAATCACAAGATTTGGTCAAACCTCTTTTGGATTTTCCTGATGTGGAAAAGGTCTATTCTTCCGAAGAATTGCAGCCATTTTTTGCGCATCGCATTCCTGGTACAGGGCAACCTAAAGTCAAAAAAATATTAGCGGAAGAAAATATTGATGCAAAGAATGAAGCTAAGATGCTGGAGCGTTTTGGGAAGAAAACGATTACTAATCCATTTCGTTTGCAGGTGGTTTAAATTCTAATTTGTCTTTCATTTGACTCACATTAAATCACTGACAATCAACACCTAGCACTTTTTGTATTGGAAAGCAAAACTGGAACCTCAGTACATAGATGTTCGTAGCATCCTATTTTAAGAGCCATTATTGTTTTACAGCTTTGTCAATTGCGTCTAACAATCCATTTTCGGTTTTTGTATCATTACCCAATTCCCAAAACATGATGCCTCCCAGGGATTTGTCTATGGCATATCGGGTTTTCAACCGGACAGAAACCGTATCATCGTAGGAAACAAATATGCTGTCCACCTCGCTGTAGAGAAATGGTGCCTTGGCTATTGTATCCCAATATCTTTTGTAATTAGGATCAGACTCAAAGTCCCTACGAATTTGATCGTAACTGACCCATCCGATATGACTACCTCCATTTGGCTGATAGAGTCCATTATTCTTGGGATCAACACCTTTCCAGGCTCTACCGTAGAAAGCAGCACCAACTACTAACTGCTCTGCATGGACACCTTTCTCAAGAATAAAATCAATTATCTTCTCAACAGACCTGGGTTCCCAGGAGTATCCCCTTTTTGCCATTTCTTCCCTTCGGCTTTCAATGTAACTGATGAATGACTCACTCAAATCTTGTTCTGTGATATATCCCAATGCGGTATGATGCGCTGTATATGGCGAAGTGGCACCTACCTGATCATAGGTCATTACATTCATGTAATCGGCGTACTTCATTACCTCGACAGTTTCAATATTTTCATAATACCTCTTCCATCCGGCAGAGGCAAAGGTCAAAGTTTGTGGACCGTTTAGTTTGTCCAGGGCCTCTCTCAACTCCTTCATAAGCAAAGTAAAATTCTGCTTGTCTTCTTCTCTGGCACCAGTACCCGCAGCAGGTATGGCCGGGTATTCCCAATCAATATCCACCCCATCCAGCTGGTATTTTTCAATAAAATCTATAGTGCTTCCTACGAATGCGTCTCTATTTTCGGCAGTGCTGGCCATATCAGAAAACCCGTCTGCTCCCCAGCCTCCACAAGCAATCATCACCTTCAGGTCAGGGTTTCTAAATTTCTGGGAGACAAGTTCTTTCAGTTTTTCTCCAGACGTCTCCGGATCTTTAAATTTCATGAGGCCATCGATCACATTGGAAAAACTATAGATGATATGGGTAAGTTTTTCTACTGGTACATGTTCAGGTTCATAGTGCTCACCAGCCACAAAATAGGCCATGACTACTGGTGTTGGCTCTTCCTTGTTTTCATCTGAACTTTTAGGTCCGGCACATGAAACCAAAGCCAAGAGTAAGACCCCTAATAATTTTTTCATTGTGAACGATTTTATAAGTTAATCTCTATAATTCATTAGTGCTTCTATATTTTCCAAACACTTGCTCGTTTTTATTAAGTGCCTAAAGCCTCGTTGGAAAGAAAAGGAATATTGATTATGAGAGTTTCATGTACTGATTTCTTAATGAAAGAAGTAATCCATGCAAACCTAATATTCTTCCTTGAATATCAGCTGGTGGGTATAAATTTTTGCCATAGTAATGAGCAAGTGCATCTCTAATTTCTCCAATTTCCCCAAAAACATTTTGCATTAACTTTTTAGGATAATCTCTTTCACTAGCATTTTCCCTAACCACTAAAGCTTTAATAAAAATTCTCATTTCCCCCATATCACTTCGGTTTTCTTTGTGTAATCTTTGGGGATTATCACTGATGTCTGAGAAAAAATCAGCCCAACGACCAAACTCCGCAGCAATTTGCTGTGAAGTTAAATCACTAATATTGGTAGGAATATGCATGTTGGACGGAAATAACGCTTAAAAATAAGACGATGAGCTTCCTTAGTTGAACATGTGGGCTGGGAATTCATTTTGATCAGTAGCTGCCGTAATACTTTGAAGAACTAGATAAAGCAATTGTAATTGGATTGAAATATCTGTTAACCGATCATTTAAGTTATTTTTTTGCTCCAAATTTTCTTCAAAAGCCTTACGAACGATTTCTTCACATTCGCCAAACTGAAAGGATAAGTCCCCAAGTGGGTTATTGATGCTTCTTGATAAATCAATCGAATTTGCTTGATCAAGAAACTGAAATGATTTTGCATTAAGTTTTGAAGAAAACTTACCTTTTAGCTTGATAACTTTTTCAAAAAGTGCCCCGCTATGCAACTGATAATCTCCCAGCTCCGCTTTTAGGGATTTAATGGCGTCAAGAATTTCAACGGTCGCTTGCATTTTGGTAGCACAGAAATCTCTGAGTACCCATTTATCCACATGCAAGGGGATTTCCAGATCCTGCAACATCAACTTGCAGGTTAATCTTAAGGCATTTTCCATATCTATTAAATTTTCAAGGGTGATTAAAGGAATAGTTTGAAGTAAATAAGGATCAATGGGGTATTCGGGTAAGGGCCGGAAAGTTGTTTCAGGCGGTAAACCAGGAGGAACTGTTTTTGGTGGCCACACTTTTCCCAGTGCCCGCTTCCAAAAGATGAATTGACCATCATTTTTACTTAATCCATCAATTGGTCCGCTTACGACATCTTGTTTTGGCGCAAGTTTCTTTGCGGTTTCGGCAACCAGTTCAATAAATATGCTGGAAAGAATAAAGGAATCTTTCTGCTGCTGGAGGGCATCTAAAAAAGCTTCCGCAAAGGGACTATGTTTGAATCCATCTGAAACGGTCTGGTCTTCTCTGCCAGAGAATAATCCCCACCTCGAATGACCAAACTCTAAATTCAAGGCTCTTTCATGACTGATTTCAACCTGAAACAGACTCCCTTTACCTAAAAATGAGCCGGCGTGACAAGAGTCTGAAACCAACAGGATGTGCCTGCCACGAAAATCCCTAAGGCGTTCCAAAACCTGAGCATTCGATATTAAAGAGGTTGGACTATTTAATTTGGCGTTTACAGGTGCCCAAAAAGCATGATTGGAGTTGTCTTTTTTGCTTCCGTGTCCGGAAAAATAGATCAGGAGCTTTTCGCTTTCACTGAGCTTTTCTATCAAAGTATCTAAAGCATTAAGGATATTATCCGAAGTTGCATCCTGATCATAAAGCGTTTTTATGACTGCAAATTCGTATTTTTCATAAAGCAATTTCGCAATTGCTTTTACATCCCGGACAGCATTATTTAAGGGAGCAAACTGGTGCTTATACTCATACGCATCAATCCCAATCCCCAAAAAATAAGACTTCCCTTTTGATCGACGCCTTAATGGCACATCATCATCATCTGAGACATCTAGACTCCCTCTTTTTTCCGTATTCCGCTTTGCCATCACAAATGTATTGGGGGCAAACCAGTGTACGAAACCGTAGCGACCAAATAATATTTATCGATAAAATAGGCATCAAAGAATGGCCTTGGGGTACAAATAAGCAGTATACCCCTGACGGGAAATGGGTTATTGGTGTTTAACATCCTGCTGCTTTTGAATTGTTATAGTTCATTGAAAATGAACGTTAAATATATATAATCCCAATCAAAAATAAAAGCATGATGTCAAAGAACATTGCCCGAACGCTACTTGCCAGGTAGAAGAAGGGAGAACAAATATTTTAAAACTTTTTGTTTTTTCATAATTTTTTAACACTTTTTGTTTAAAATTTATTGTTTTGACCATAATGCACAATACTATAAAAAAGCATACCAATACGGTAGCCAAAGACTCCCAGCCCTATTAGAAGATTTATTAGCATTGCTCCTACTTTTTGGAAAAAAATCTACTAGTTCTATAAGAAAGACTTATTTTTATACATGACTATCATCCAATCCGTTGAATTTTTTGTGGCCATCAATTTACTGGTCATGGGGTTATCTCACTTCTTACAGCCAAAGATGTGGGTGGATTTCTTTGTATTTTTACATGCAAAACAGGGCGTAGGAAACATCCTTAATGCTTTATTGTCCTTAACGATGGGGTCCGTAATTATTGCTTTTCACTTTATTTGGGAATGGCCGAAAATTTTGGTCACCCTTTATGGCTTATTATCGTTAATAAAGGGAGGGATTTATTTACTAAAACCATCCATAGGCATAGCCAGCATTGGCAAGGTTAACCTGGAAGGAAAAAATAAATTCAGAGGCATTGGTTTGGTTATGGTTATCCTGGCTGTGGGCATTTTATTTGGCTTAATTATGGAAGGGGCGTTTTAGAATTTATTTTCGAATATAGCGGAAAATGCCAACAGAGGATGAGGTCGCAATAAGAGCAATATTCGTATTTTCATGAAGCCAGTTGTATGAAGTTTTCCAGTACAGTCCTATCTCTCTTATTTCTATTTTTTTCTTGCGATGATACTCGTGAATGCTCCGAATATCCTGCACATGAATGGAGCTTTAGGTTTATGATAATCGATCCAGTCTCCGGTGATAACCTTATCGGTGCATGGGGGCGAAGATATGACAGTGATGATGTTATTTTTTATGATGAATTTGGAGCACCTATTGATCGTACCTTTGGAGATGGTACTTTTTACTTTGCCCCAGTAATCGATCCTCCTGCCCCCATAGATACTCTTTTGAAGAAAACTTTCCTTTTGGACCTCCCTCCTTGGACTGGATATAATCGTACCGATACTGATACCATACAAATAGAGCTCATATTAAAACCAGCAGAATGCCCCAAAATCGAGTATAACAATTTGAAAGTGTTCTATAACGACATCTTATTTTTTGATGGTATTCCTAGTGATGGAGAAAAATTTACATTTCATAAAGAATAGCATTTAAATTAATATGATTCTTACAATCGTCCCGCATTCACCTCCTTATGTGCATGATCCACCGCACGGGCGGTCAGGGCCATATAGGTGATGCTCGGATTTTGAGTGCCAGAACTGGTCATACATGCACCATCCGTCACAAAGACATTGGGTACTTCATGCAATTGGTTCCATTTATTGAGTACGCTGGTTTTAGGATCACGGCCCATACGAGCGGTCCCCATCTCGTGGATGCAGGCCCCTGGCGCGGTGGCATCGTTGTAAAAGGTGATGTCTTGACAACCGGCGGCTTCCAGCATTTCTACAGCACATTGTACACCATCCTGCCGCATTTTCATTTCGTTTTCTCGCAACTTGGCATCGAAAGTAATGATAGGTAGGCCATATTTATCCTTTTTGTCGAAATTGAGGAACATGCGGTTTTCATGGTAAGGCAATAGTTCCCCAAAACAAGTCATGCCAATACGATACGGCCCAGGGTTAAAGATCGATTCCTTTAAATCCACACCAATGGCACCTTTAGGGATGTTTTTGCCTCTGGTTGCGTTACCCTGGTAACCAAATCCACGAACATAGTCTTTCCTTCGGGTAGCATCGTCAATATTTCTGAATCTTGGAATATAAAAACCACCGGGTTTCCGGCCCTTGTAATAGGTATCTTCAAATCCCGGCAAGGTACCTGCTGCTCCCATGCCGTAGTGGTGATCCATCATATTGTGGCCCAATTCTCCGCTGCTATTGCCCAGACCATCCGGGAAAGTTTCGGAACGGCTATTGAGCAAGATCGCGGTGGTCCCCACTGTACTGGCATTACAAAAGATGATACGAGCAGAAAATTCAATTTCTTCGCCCGTAAGTCCATCCTTGACCCTAACACCGCTGGCTTTACCCGATTGTTTATCAAAAACGATTTCATGTACCACACTGTCTGGCCGGATGTTTAAGTTGCCAGTAGCTTCCGCAACAGGAAGAGTGGCCGACAAACTACTAAAATATCCTCCAAAAGGGCATCCTCTTACACACCGATCCCGGGTTTGACACTGACCTCTGGTGCCCTTATGTACTTCCGGATTATATTCTGATAAATTGGCTACTCTGCCCGGAGTAACCACCCGCTCGGGGTATACTTTGGCCACCGCTTCCCTCATGTGCTGTTCGGCACAGTTTAATGGAAAAGGCGGCAAAAATTTGCCATCCGGTACCTGCTTCAGGCCTTCTTTTTGGCCGCTTACGCCCACAAAAGTCTCCGCATAATCATACCAGGGTGCAATATCTTTATACCGAATGGGCCAATCCACCCCTATTCCTTCTTTGACATTAGCTTCGAAATCTATATCACTCCACCGGTAACAATGCCTACCCCACATGATGGACCGTCCCCCTACATGATGACCACGTATCCAGTCGAAGCGTTCTACCTCATCATAAGGATATTCATCATCTTTATTGATAAAATGTTTATGGTCTTCCTTGACCCACCAACTCAATCGGTTTTGTTTAAAATAATGGTTGGCAATCTCTTCGGCGGTCACCATATTCTGGTTGGGCATATCCCAGGCCTCCAATCCAGCCGTTGGGTAATCCCCGTGTTTGACCATTCTTCCCCTTTCTAAGACCAAGGTTTTGTAGCCTTTTTTGCACAATTCCATAGCTGCAAAACCACCACTGATTCCAGAGCCGATGACGATAGCATCATAGGTAACTTCGGCTTGTCCTTTTGTATTCAGATTCATATTGCCCAGGCTTTACCACCCGCTTCTTCCACCGTAATACAAGGCTCGTATTTTCCGGGAACAGGGAGGAAATTTAAAAATTGAGTGCCGACTTCTTCCGTTGACAAATAGTAGGCGATCGTTTGTTGTTTAAAAGTCAAAAAGGCCTTGCAAACGGCTTTTAATTCATCATCTTCCGACAAATCCAGATCTTTGAGCAGGCTTGTCCTACTGTTGTTGTCCAGCTTTTGAAAATTGGCCTGATTAAGGTGATTGGTCAATGTAGTAAAGCCAGTTTTATAAGCCGCTCTATCCTTTTCGTTGTACACCGCTCCTACCATGTGGTCGATCGTCTTGTGCACACCAACATCAGATGCAGACGGGCTATCTGTTTTGGGTAGAATGAGGTCCACCAAATCTTTGACCATAGCATATTCTTCCTGGTTAAAAAACTGTAAATTCCCCTCTAAGTCATTGCTGGTTACGTCGGATTGACAACTGACCAGTAGGGAACTCATCAAAGGTGCACCGAGTGCGGCCCCTGTGGCCAGAGCGGTGTATTTTAAAATGTCACGTCTTTTCATGGCTGTTGGATGTGAATTTGAAAGTAAGCCGATTAAAAAAAGTATTCTCCAAGATAATGAAAAAGAATTAATTGGATTAAAGGATATCGGAAAAGTAGCGTTGTTTGGAGGCCCTGCCCCTACGCTGAAGCTTCGAGCACAAGCGTAAGGTTACGACCCCGCGCCGTCGTCGAAGCTTTTGGCAAGACGTAAGGCGAACGTTGATGCAAAGTCGACCCGAAACTCTGATGGCGTGGTTCTAAGAACAATACACTCCAAATTTCTCCTCCAAAAAAGTAGCCCTTATGTTAGCAACCACCTATCTTTGTATTGAAGTTGTTTGGAATTTCTTTTTGCTACTATTCATTCAAATAATGTCTAATGCTGAATATCAAACTAACTAATGATCCATTCCAGGCAGGTTATAGAGAACATTATACTGAGGAGATACAACGTAAACTGGAGGATACCATTCATCAATTAGAAAAAGACAAACCTCAGCTTTTGTCGAAACTGCTGAAGCTGGTAAAAAAATATCCTCGCCTTCCCGATTTCAAAGACTTGCTGGCAGCTTATTATGTGGCACATGATCAGATTGATAAAGCAATTACCATCAACCACCGGATCATCAAAGAACACCCCAATTATGTTTATGCCAAAATCAACTTGGCAAAAATCTATCTGGATGTGGAACGGTACGAAGAAGTACCAAAAATTTTAGGTGAGACTTTGGATTTGCAAGCGCTTTACCCTGAGCGGAAAGCATTTCTTTATCCTGAGTTTGAAGAATTTATGTATGCCGTTAGCCGGTTCTTTATTTTAACTGAGAATATTGATACTGCCGAAACCTGCATCAACTTCCTGGAAGAACGGATACCGGATTCGGATTATTTAGATTATTTATGGAAAGGCCTTGAGATCTATCGCGAGTTTGCTGAAGCCGTGATTTCACATCACCATGTGGATTTCTGGGAAGAAGGAGAGCCCTTTGGCCGAAGCTACGACAAATCTATTCAGACAAAGAAGCCACCTAAATTACAGCATCCGGAGCTAAAAGTCCTTTACGACTATGGCCTACGCATTCCAAAAGAGACCTTACAAAATATACTGTCACTACCCCGCGAAAGCCTGATTGCTGACTTGAAAGCCATTCTTTGGGATAGTGTGTGTCGCCATGAATATTTTTATGAGGATTTTGAATTTGATGATGAAAATGACGACTATTTGCATTTCCCATTACACGCTATGTTTTTGCTGACCGAACTCCGGGCCAAAGAGGCATTACCATTGCTGCTGGATTGTCTTCGGCAAGGAGAAGAATACCTGGAATTCTGGTACAATGATCACCTCTTTGAAACGCTGTGGCATTTTTATTATCACCTGGGCCAGGACCAGCTCGATGTATTCCAGTCGTTTATGCATGAAAGGGATATTCACTATCATGGTAAAGCCCTGCTTTCCACCGTTGTTAAACAAATTGCATTACATCAGAAAAAAAGGCTCCCCGAAGTATATTCTTGGTATGAAAATGTGCTTGTGTATTATTTGGATCATCCAGAAGATGAAGATTTAATTGATTTAGATGCCATCTCTTTTTTAATAGCCGATCTTCCGGATCTTCCTGATCTTCCGGATCGGGAACGTTTCATTCCGTTGATCGAGAAATTTTATGACCTTGGGTTGGTTAATGAAACGGCACTTGGTGTTTATGAAGAAATCGAATGGCAAATATTAGAACATAAACCTGAAAGTATTTATAGTAAAGACCTAAAAGAAGAAATCTTTGACAACATCTTCGATCATTACAATCAGATCCTTACTACCTGGGATTTTTATCTAACAAAAGAAGACCAAAAAGCCAAAGTGGATTTGTTCAGAAAACAATTTGAGGGTTTTGAAAATAAATTGGCTATTCAGCAAGGAAGCAAACCCAGTTCACTCAAACCATTCAAAATTAGCCGTAATGCCCCCTGTCCTTGTGGAAGTGGAAAAAAGTATAAGCAATGTTGTTGGGGAAAACAAATATAATGTGACAATTAGCCTTCCAGTGCTTGTTTGGAGGTCAAACTTTGGGCTGCAAACATGCACTTAAATAATTTTTATTGGGTTTCTCTTTTTTTGAATACTTTTAAGAGCACGTTTGTCGGCCAAGCCAGACATTTTATGGCTTCCAAACATGCTTTTAAAAACATAAATAAAAGCCATGAAACCCACAATAGCTATTCTATGCGGAGGGGGTCCTGCTCCGGGAATCAATACAGTCATTAGTTCTGTTGCCAAAATCTTTTTGAAAGACAATTACCGGGTCATCGGTGTGCATGAAGGATACAAAGGATTATTTGCTGCTGAGCCCGAAATAAAGGAATTCGATTTTGATCATGCCGATCGCATATTCAGTCGGGGGGGATCAACATTGATCATGAGCAGGCACAAACCAAAGGATCATGAATTCAGCACTAAATTCTTTGTTGACAATAATGTAAAATTACTAGTGACCATAGGTGGAGATGATACGGCAAGTACAGCCAATAGGATTTCAAAATTTCTGAATGGACACGATCTGGATGTCAAAAACATTCATGTACCAAAAACCATCGACAATGACCTGCCGCTTCCGGATCGCAACCCTACTTTCGGATTCCATTCTGCCAAAGATGAAGGCGTAAAAATTGGTAATACCGTATACGAAGATGCCCGTACGAGTCAAAACTGGTTTGTAATATCTACCATGGGAAGATCTGCCGGACACCTGGCTTTTGGCATCGCCACTGCCTGTCATTTTCCTATGTTGATCATCCCAGAGATGTTTTACAATACAAAACCTACGCTGGATAAAATCGTCAACCTGATCATCTCTTCCATGATCAAAAGGAGGATCAGAGGGATCAATTACGGGGTAGCCCTGGTCAGCGAAGGCGTGTTTCATGTGATAGATGAAGAGGAAATAAAACGCTGTGGCATTCGCTTCACCTATGATGACCACGGACACCCGGAACTAGGCAATGTCAGCAAATCTCATATTTTTAATGTGCTGACTCAGGAAAGACTTAAAGAGCTGGATATCAAAATAAAGAGCCGCCCTGTAGAAATGGGCTATGAACTGCGCTGTTGCCGTCCCATTGGTTTTGACCTTACTTTGTGTACACTGCTGGGCATTGGTGTCAAAAAACTCTACGATAATGGCATGTCCGGATGTATTGTGAGTTCTAATTCTAAAGGAGATATTTCCCCCATGTTTTTATCAGAGATGGAGGATGAAATGGGTAAAATCCCGCCCCGCCTGGTGGATATGGATTCCGAAATTTCCAAATTGTGTTTTCAAAATCTACACTTCCTTACTGAAGCAGATTTTGGGGAGGTGCCTTTTCTGGAATCGCCGGAGGAGTTTGACTTTTTTAAGATATTGGAATGGGAGGAGTGATTGGCGCGGAGACCAAATGACATAGAGAAAGGTGTAAGTAAGGGTTGCGTTTTTTTTCTTCCTTTATTCTTGTGGTGGGCAATAAAATTCTAATACGTGCGACTACGCTGTAGTCGAAGAACCGTAATGTTATGGCGTGCTAACGTATTTGGACCGCGCTGCGGTCCCTACTGGTGGTGGAAAATCGGGCAAGTGGAAGAGGTGTTCCACCCTAGTGTTTTGTGGTCTGTTTTATCCACAGTGATTTATTTAGCAATCTTGACCTCAGCGTTGCCAAACTAGGTTTGCTATTTGGTTGGTTTTTTCGATTCGACCGCAGCGCGCTATGGTTGAAACACATCTTTCAAAAACACCATCGCTTTGGACCACAGCGTGGTCAAACTAGGTTAGCAGAATGGTTCGCCTTTTGATTCGACCGCAGCGCGGTCGCACATTCTTTTGCCTAATATTTCCTCTTTCTTATCTTTATTAAAAATCTCTGATATGGCAAACACCTACCGTAAAATGTACCTCCATGTAATTTTTGCTGTGAAAAACCGACAAGCTTTGTTACACAAATCCTGGAGGGCTGATCTTTTCAAATACATAGCCGGAATCATTAACAAAAGGGGACATTATTCTCTAGCTGTTAATGGCACAAATGATCATGTCCACCTCTTTTTTGATTACAAAGGGCACGAATTGGTCGAAGATTTGGTCAGAGAAATCAAAAAAGCGTCCAATGATTATATTAAGGATAAAAAGCTCTCCCCTTCTAAATTTTCGTGGCAATCGGGGTATGGTGTATTTTCTCACGGCTACAGAGAAAAGAGCAGGGTAATGAATTATGTGATGAACCAAGAAGAGCATCATCGAAAGAAATCTTTTAGAGAAGAATATTTGGCCTTCCTGAATTCTTATCAGGTTGAATTCAATGAAGGATATGTTTTTGAATTTTTTGATTGATTTTGGGGTGATGGAGAATACGTGCGACTACGCTGTAGTCGAAGAACCGTAATGTTATGGCGTGCTAACGTATTTGGACCGCGCTGCGGTCCCTACTGGCGGTGGAAAGTCGGGCAAGTAGAAGAGGTGTTCCTCCCTGGTGTTTTGTGGATTGTTTTATCCATAGTGATTTATTTAGCAATCTTGGCCTCAGCGTTGCCTAACTAGGTTTGCCATTTGGTTGGTTTTTTGATTGATTTTGGGTGGTAGAGAATACGTGCGACTACGCTGTAGTCGAAAAACCGTAACATTATGGCGTGCTAACGTATTTGGACCGCGCTGCGGTCCCTACTGGCGGTGGAAAGTCGGGCAAGTGGAAGAGGTGTTCCTCCCTGGTGTTTTGCGGGCTGTTTCATCCACACTGATTTATTTAGCAATCTTGACCTCAGCGTTGCCAAACTAGGTTTGCGATTTGGTTGGTTTTTCGATTCGACCGCAGCGCGCTTTGGTTAGAACTCATCTTTCAAAAACACCATCGCTTTGGACCACAGCGTGGTCAAACTAGGTTAGCACAATGGTTCGTCTCTTGATTCGACCGCAGCGCGGTCGCACATTCAAAAGTTAGGAGCGCTTTTGGAAATTAGCAGAGCCAAGAGATATTTTTATTAGAAGGGAATAAGCAGCAGCAGTACCTTATTTATTAGCAGAGCTAATGGATTGATCGACTAAAGGAGCTGCACTTGCAGGCTGAACGGCAGCTGTTTTTTTAGGGGCAAGTTTTATGACCAGGCCAGTGATTCTTTTAGAAGTAGAAGGAATGATTTTCTCTGCATACTCTAGGAATTGTTCCTTCTTGATGAGGATTTCTAATGGTTTGCCTTCTTTTGCATTGAATTGTAAATGAAAGCTACCATCCTTTTTAGTCGGTTCAAAATAACGAACTCCATCCACCTCATCTTTGTCCAGGATTACATCTGCACCATAAATCGGTTGATTATTGCTATCAACTACGAAACCTTCAACTTCGAAAGATACCTCCGCATTCATAAATGAAAAAAACAGAACCGCAAAAAAGGTAATCAATGTGATGGGAAATAATAAGTATAACTTCTTCATAAGAGGATAATCAGGGTTAAGGCATACTATTATTAAAGACCGTAAGTTATGGGTAAATACTTAACAAATCAAGTTTAATATCAATATTTAACACATTGAGGGCTTGTTTGGAGGCCAACCATCTGGCAGCAAAGGATCACTTTTCGCTACAAAAGCCGACCTCTAAACAAGCTCTGAGAAAGCTAGAATTTTTTGGTTATCAGGACAAATCCTGTAGAAATTTTAGGGTTTGAGTCTAATGGAACGTAAACTAATTTTTCCTGAGGGACATGCAAATCGGAGGCACAGGTAAGTAAGACAAACTTGTCTTTTCGCCTCACTCTGATCGTTTTTTTCCCTATCCCATTTCTATTGGTGTAAAATAGATGACGAGTATCCTGGACAAAAATTTCGGCATTTTCAATAGGGTCTGCCCATTCATTCAGTACTTCAACTTCTATGGTAAAACTAATATATGGATTGTCGATAAGATTATACGTCAAATACGTTAAACCAAGTATCAATGCCCCAGTACCGATTTTTACAACCGTTGATTCCCAAATTTTCTTTAGCAATCCAATAAAATAAGCAACCCAAGTATCCTTTTTTCCGGTCTTATCCGTTTTTCTTTTTTTTGGATTATATGGCCTTTTTCTTTTTCCCAAGATAACCTACGTTTTTATGGATTTCAAAATACAAGTATTTTTTCAAATTACCTGTTTCCCATTATAAAGACGAGGTTTCTTCTACTATTTCCTTCTTTTTTTCGACGATAATTAGATTATGTTAACTCATATTCGTTCCAGCCTGTTTATTATACTTATTTCTATACTCAATAGGCGTCAAACCGGTGATCTTTTTGAATACCGAACGGAAGGCTTTGGTATCGGTATAACCTACGTCAAACATAACTTCGTTGATGTTTTTTCGACTCAGTTCGAAACTTCGTTTTGCGGCTTCTATTTTTACCCTTTGCATGTATTCCACTACGGTGTTGTTAGTCGCTTGTTTAAATCGGCGCTCCAGACTTCTGCGGCCCAGAGCCAGCTGGCCGGCCAACTGATCTACGGTGATTTTCTCAGGATAATTGGTTTCAATAAATTCTTGGGCTTTTTTCACCTCTTCGTCGTTGTGGTCTTTCTGGCCGTTAAACATCATAAAGGCTGCCTGGCTTTCCCGGTCGATGTCGATAGCAAAATATTTGGAGGCCAGAATGGCTGTATCGCGGTCGGTATATTTCTCTACCAAATAAAGGAGCAAGTTCCAGTAGGAGTTGGCACCTCCACTGGAATAGAGCCTCTGCTCCTCCGTAATGATGCTGCCATCCACCAGGTCCACTTCCGGGAAAAGGTTTCTAAATTCATTGGCAAAAGCCCAATGCGTAGAACATTGTCTCCCATTCAATAACCCTGTTGATGCCAACAAAAAAGCACCCACGCAGAGCGAAGCCACCTCCGTTCCTTTGTTGTAATGACTAATGATCCAGGGAATGGCTTCCCGGTTTAATTCCAAAGCCTTTTGCATATCCCCAAAAAGCGCCGGAATGATAATCAGATCCGTCTTTTTTACCTCATTTAACAGCTTGTCGGTATGCACGGAAAAGACTCCTTGCTGTAGCCTGATCTCTTTGGATTGGCCTACCAATTGCACATCAAATAACGGCGCTTTACCTGATGTCTGTAAAAATTGATTCACCGCTGTAAACAAGTAGCGCGGATCAGCTACCGCCTCTAATACGGCAGATTCGGGAACTAAGATGGATACACTTTTCATAAGGCAAAGTTAATGGTTCTTCTTGTCGGATTCAACCCTTATAGTTGACGTTTTTGCACCGCCTTTATTTCATTTTACTGCTGCAATTTTGTGTAATAAAAACAGCATAATGCAAATCAACCCCTATTTGACATTTAATGGCAATTGCAGGGAAGCCATGACCTTCTATAACGATTGTTTAGGTGGAACACTCACTTTGCAAACCATTGGCGAAAGCCCCATATCGGAAAAGATACCTGGCACAATGAAAAATGCGATCCTTCAAGCCACCCTCAAAAAAGGCGCACTGGTATTATTGGCCACGGATATGGTCAATGGCCGTGGGCTAAAAAAAGGCAATTCTGTTTCTCTATTGCTGGAGTGTAGCAGCGAGGAGGAGATCAGGAGGGTTTATTATAAACTTTCAGAGGGAGGCAAGACCGTACATCGACTAGAGGAAACTTTCTGGGGCGCGTTGTTTGGTGGATTGACTGATAAATATGGCAATCAATGGCTACTGAATTATAATAGAGTTGTTTCGCAGGGGCCATGACAGGGTTAAAACGGATCTTTTTTTCCCACTTTTCGCCTTTCTTTCGTTGCGTAGCTGGGCTATGCGCCTCAATAAAGGCTGCAATTGAAAAAAAAATCTCTCGTTTTTCCCACCGCCCTGCCCCTGCGAAACAACTCTAATAAACAACAAGAGCAATAACAATACGATTTCCTAATTTTGAAATTTTAATAAAATGAAAAAGGCTAAAATTTTTTATTGGACCTCTACCATTATCTTTGCATTCCTTATGTTTATGGACGGCATTGGTGGCATCACCAGGCAAGAGGCGGGTGTTGAAATCATGAAACATCTTGGTTATCCAATTTATTTTTTGAGTATTGTCGGCACTGCAAAAATTTTGGGCGCGATGGCTATTGTACAAAACAAATTTAAAGCCATTAAAGAATGGGCTTATGCCGGATTCGTCATCAACTTTATTGGGGCATTTGCGTCAAGAGCATTTATGGGTGATAGTACTTTTGAAACTGTATTTCCGTTAATCGCATTAGCCATAACCTTTATTCCATATTTTGCATGGAAAAAATATGAACAAGTGCACCTCGTTCCTTCATCCGTAGGATAAACAAACTCTAAGTGCATAAGCTATTATTATTTTGAAAATAAAAGAAAAATAAATATTGATAATGGCCATAATCTCTTAGTTTAGCTATTGCGTAAAACAAAGCGAAACTATGGCCAAAGCAAACAAAAGCAGCAACAAAAAGAAATCCAAAGCCAAACGCGTCAGTTATTACAAACAGCCTGAGGAAATGACCCTTCGGCAATGGCAGATGAATCTACGTCAGCAATTTGGCAAGGAACAGAATTTCACACTTACCAATGAAGGCCAGCATGCCGTGTGGTCTGATTTCATGGTAGGCAATCCAGCTAGCAACAGTACTTATCGTGTTGCCATTCGCGGTACAGCGCCCGGTGATAATTTCTGTGAATGCCTCGACTTTCGCACCAATGGCCTGGGCTCTTGTAAACATATTGAGTGGGCATTACACAAACTCCAGCATACCTACGGCAACAAACAACATTTCCGTAAGCCGCCACCGGAACGAACCTATAGCTCCATATATCTGGAGTATGGAGAAACCCGACGTATACGATTGCGTTTCGGGACGGAGCAAAAGGAGGCACTAGTGAAACTCGCCAATATTTATTTTGATGACGAGCAAGTGCTCTATGATCATGCTTATCTGGAATTCGATCAATTTCTTGAAAAGGCGCGCGCCATTGCGCCCACTTTTCGCTGCTATCCGGATGCGCTTGATTTTGTCATTCAAAAAAGAGCTGATGAACGTAGAGGTCAGATGGCTGATGCACTGACAGCAAAACTCAATAGTTTTAAAGGGCTTTTAAAGACCGATTTATTTCCCTACCAGCGTGAAGGCGTCATTTTTGCTTTTCGAGCCGGACGTTGTTTGCTGGCCGATGAAATGGGATTGGGGAAAACCCTGGAAGCTATTGCTACGGCAGAATTGTATCGTCGTGAGCTCGGCATTAGCTCCATTATCATTGTCTGCCCGACGTCGCTAAAATATCAGTGGCGGGCTGAAATCCGCAAATTTACGGATAGCAGTGTACACGTGGTGGAGGGACCTGCACACAAAAGGCGGGAGCAGTACAAGGACCCTGAATATTTTTATAAAATACTGACATACAATGTTGTAGCGCGCGACTATCATTACCTCAATGCTGCTGCGCCTGACCTCATCATTCTCGATGAAGCACAGCGCATCAAAAACTGGGACACCAAAATATCGCGGGCAGTCAAACGTTTGGAAGCGCCCTACCGGATGGCATTAACCGGCACTCCGCTGGAAAATAAATTGGAAGACCTCTACTCTATCGTACAATTCCTGGACCAGTATCTACTTGGACCGCTTTACCTGCTCTTGTACCGGCATCAGGCAAAAGACGATAATGGAATTGTGCGTGGCTATAGAAACCTGAAGGAGGTTTATGACAAGCTGAAAGGAGTGATGATTCGCAGGCGGAAGCGCGATGTACTCAAACAGCTGCCGGAACGTATTGACCAGCAGCTTCTGGTACCGATGACACCACGGCAATTGGAACTTCACAACAGTTTTGATGCCGATGTAGCGCAACTGGTAGCCAAATGGCATAGGATGGGGTTTTTGAATGAAACCGACCGGAACCGGCTGCTCAGTTGTCTCAACCTGATGCGCATGTCCTGCAACAGCACTTACCTGGTTGATCAGCAAACCCGGCACGACACCAAAATTGATGAATTGTTTTATATCCTTGAAGAACGTTTGGCTGAACCCGGAGAGAGTGTAGTTGTCTTTAGTCAATGGGAGCGTATGACCCGACTTGTTTCCCAGGAATTAGAGGAGCGAAATATTGAATTTGCCTATTTGCACGGTGGTATCCCAAGCACCAAACGAGGGGATTTGCTCGACCGCTTTCGGGAGGATGAAAACTGTCGGGTATTCCTATCTACTGATGCGGGTGGAGTTGGCCTGAACCTACAAAAAGCCTCCCTCGTTGTCAACCTCGACCTGCCTTGGAATCCCGCCGTCTTAGAGCAACGTATCGGTCGGGTATATCGAATCGGTCAGAACCGGCAAGTACAGGTTGTCAACCTCATTTCCGAGGGCACCATAGAACACCGGATGTTATTTACCCTGAATTTCAAATCCTCGCTGGCAGAAGCTGTATTGGATACCGCCCAGGATAGTGTATTTATGGGCGACCGGAAGTTTAAAGACTTTATGGAAAACCTGGAGCGCGTTAAAGAAACCATGATTCCCGAAGAGGTTCCTGCTGAAGCCAGCAGCGACCTCAATCTGGAAACGGCCCCTACCCCCTCTGGCACCGATCTGGATATTATCGAAGAAGGAGCCATAGTGGAGCCATGGTGGCAAGGTGAAGAAGATGATCCATTGGAAGCCACCAGAACAGCCAACGAACGCACTCCTCCTGGCGAAAGGCAGCCAGCTTCACAACCCCAAGGCAGCGCAGCCAGCCTGCTCAGTGAAGGTGTCAGTTTCCTCAGCCGCTTGTCACAAACTTTATCAGATGAACAGGCCACAAAAAGGCTAGTCGACGAAATTGTTGAAAAGGATGAAAAATCTGGGCAAACTTATCTAAAAATCCCTGTGGAAAGCTCCGAGATGGTACAAAATGCGGTGAAGTTGTTGGGCGGGTTGTTGAGTAAGTTGGGGTAGATTGGAGTGAGAATTGAGGAATGAGAAATGGTCAACTATGCTAAGGGGTCAGCGAAGAATAAGTTGTCTGTTTCAGGCGAGCTATTTTGTCACCAGCCTAGGCGCGAAAACCGCGCTTGGCCACCACTAAGCAAGGATTTGAGCAACAACGGCTGGTGGCAAAATAGCCGTATCAAATGGGTAAGTTATTCTTCGCTGCCCCCTAAGTTCCTTTGTTATGGTTAATTTAAGCTAGAACCGATTGTAACAACTCTAATGAAAATATTACCTAAAAATAAAAATTAGCCAAAAACCTCCATTCCTCCCCAAACACTATTATATTAGTCTTCAACAACATTTGGCCAGTATATTTATGACGATTAACTTCTCTCACATAGCAGATGTACAATTTGTGCTCGACCGGCACAAGGCGGTGAAGCTACTTCGTAAGCAACATGCCTCCCTCATCATTGCTTTTTTGTGGTCAGCTTTTAAAGCGGTGCATCGCCAAGCCTATGGTAGTCGTGAAATCACCACTTTATTGTCAGACTTCCTTTTTAGCGCAAATGAAGAAGAAGTGCATTACTCCAAAGAGCCGCGGATGTATCTGGAAGAATGGACACAGGAAGGCTTTTTGCGCCAATTTTACGAAAACAATGAAGAGGAAGCTACTTTTGAACTTACTCCTGCAACTGAGCATGCACTCTTATGGATTACCGAATTGGATAAAAGAGAATTTGTTGGAGCGGAATCACGTTTGCTTCAGGTTTTTCAACTACTGCGGGAATTGGCACTTGGCAGTACTCAAGATAAAGAAGTACGACTGGAACAGTTGCTACAACGTCGCCAGGAGCTAGATCAGGAAATCCTTGCCATAGAAAATGATGAGGTTGGCCGTCTTGATCCTACCCGTATCCGGGAACGGTATGCGCTCATTGAAGAAACATCCAGTAAATTACTTTCTGACTTTCGTCAAATTGAGGACAACTTCCGACAACTCAACACCAGGGCAAGAGAGGAGCAAATCACCAGACAGAGTAGCCGCGGAGAAGTGCTCGATGAAATTTTCTCTGCTCAGGATAGCATCATGGAGACCGACCAGGGCAAAACATTTAATGCCTTCTGGGCCTTCTTGATGAATCAACAGCGGCAGGACGAATTGGATCAACTGGTTCGCCAGGTTTTTGAACAACCTGAGCTATCTGGTTATCGCAATCG
This sequence comes from Saprospiraceae bacterium, assembly GCA_021604865.1. GTDB lineage: Bacteria > Bacteroidota > Bacteroidia > Chitinophagales > Saprospiraceae > BQJU01. The sequence goes on from BQJU01000011.1 coordinate 116,746, forward strand.
CTCCGTTGTGCCACGCCTTAAAATGTCCTTGGTAGAAGCCGGTGACCGGGTCAATAAAACAACGGACCGGTTGGTAGAGCAATTGCGACGCTTTCTGGTCTCTCGTACCTTTCTGGAAAACCGTCGTGCCAGTCAGGTTATTGAGGAAATTGAACAGCTTGCCTTAAAAGTAAAAAATGATCCGCCCACTCAACGCAATTTTATAGCTATTGAAGGCAAACCCGCGATTCATCTACTTATGGAACGGGACTTATTCCAACCTCCTGATATGCTTAGGCTTGATTCTGAAAATCTAGCCTTTGGCAATGCCGAAGAAGTGACTGTTGATGGCTTGTACGAACAACTTTATATAGACCCGGCAGAACTCAAAGGCCGTATCAAAGCCTTACTGCGCGGTCGTGACCAAATCAGCCTGCGGCAAATCACTGAGGAAGTCCCAGTGGAAAAAGGGCTGAGTGAACTCGTTGCCTATTTTGGCATCGCCACTGCCCTGGAGCGACAACAAAAGGCGATCATTAACGAAGAAAAAATAGAATCCATTGTATATCATAAAGATGGGCACAACTTTAAGGTTGATTTGCCCCAAACCTTATTTTTAGCATGAGCTCAAATCAGGTACAGGAGGAATTTGGCATTCCCGCAGTATATTTACTGAAAGGCATTCTATACCGGCAACAGGAGGAGGCCTGGAATCTGTTATTGCGCTACCACGGTCGACTGCAGGAATATTTTGCTGTACTCGGCCTGGAGCTGCTGGTAGAGGAGGGAGAGGGTTACGCCTACCTGCGACAGAAACCCCGCGAGGAAGCCGAAGAAAGTGATTTTCCCCGCTTGATGAGACGACGGCAACTTTCTTTTCCCATCACTTTATTAATCGTGCTATTGCGTAAGCGACTTCTTGAGTTTGAAGCCGAAGGTAGCGAAACCCGCCTGGTGGTCAGTCACAGTGACATCGTAGAAATGATGCGCATTTATTGGAGTGAGCTGGATACCAATGAGCGAAAACGGGAGGACCAATTGCAATCGCATATCAAAAAGATCATTACTTATGGCTTTTTGCAGCCACTTAAAGCCGAAAAAGATCGTTATGAGGTCAATCGCATTCTCAAAGCTTATGTACCTATTGAAAAATTAAATGAAATACTGGCGCAATTGAAAAGTTATCAGGAAGAACGGGCAGAATAACACCTTATGCTATTAGATCTGGATACCAATATCGACAATAAACGTGCAGGTTACCGACTGCAACGACTCGAAGTACTTAACTGGGGGACTTTCGATGAACACGTATGGAATATCTGCCCCAATGGCGACAATGCCCTGCTAACCGGCGATATCGGCTCTGGAAAGTCTACACTAGTTGATGCCCTTACCAGTCTTTTGGTACCCCATCAAAAAATCACTTACAATAAAGCAGCGGGAGCAGACACCCGCGAACGCAGCCTATTGAGTTATATCCGTGGTGCTTTTAAAAATGAGAAGGTTAATCAATCTAGTAAAGCAAGGGATGTATATCTCCGAACTGGTAAAGAACACTTCACGGTTGTGTTGGCTGTTTTTTCCAATGAAGGTTTCGGTCAGTCCGCTACTCTGGCTCAGGTGTTTTGGCTACAAAATGACGGGGTAAAAAAATTCTATATTCTGGCACAAAATGAGATGAGCATTGTTAAGGACTTCAGCGATTTTGGAACTCAAATCACACGTTTAAAAAAGAGTTTGCGCCAAAGAAAACATACTGAGGTGTTCGATACTTTTAGCCATTATGCCAATCGCTTTCGACAGACATTTGGCATCCGCCAGCCTGAAGCCCTTGACTTGTTTTACCAAACCGTTTCCATGAAATCAGTAGGAAATCTGACTGATTTTGTTCGTGATCAGATGCTGGGGCAAACGGATATTCAAAATAAGATAGACGAACTGGTCAGTCGTTATGGTGACCTCACAGAAGCCCATCGTGCAGTACAACGTGCCAAAGAACAAAGTGAACTTTTGCTACCATTGGTTGAAGAAGCCAATCAATTGGAAAATACCCGCCTGGAAATCGAGTCGCTTGAAGCTGTGTTGGATGAAATTCCTCGCTATTTTGCCCGTCACCAGGTCAAAGCTTTGCAGCAACAGTTGCAAGACCTTTACCATAATTGGCAGGAAAATGAAGAAGTCTTAATCGAGCTTTCAACGACATTAAATCAACATCGACAGGACCTTGGTCGCTTGGAAACCGCTCGGGCAGGGCTGAGTATCAATCAACAGCTACAGAGCATCCGGATGGAACTGGAGCAGCGATTGGCGGAAAAAAATCAGCGTCAACAACAGGCTCAGGCTTACCAGGAAAGCTGCGACCGACTTATTAAGAGTTATCCTAAAACCGAAGTTCCCAAAATAAATATACCTGCCTCAGCTGAACAGTTTTTACAACAACGACAATGGGCAAGCACCACGCTCGATGACATTTTTGCCGAAATGGAGCATATCCGCGACCAATTACAACCCCTTTATGTCCAAAGTGCCCGCCATCGCGATCAGGTAGAAGAGCTAGAAACTGAGCTTCATTCTTTGCGCAAACGCCCCACTCAAATTCCACAGCGAAATATTGAACTTCGTGCCCGGATACTCGAATCCCTCCAATTGACCGCCCATGAATTGCCTTTTGCCGGAGAATTGTTACAAGTCCGTGAGGCAGAAAAAGACTGGCAAGGGGCTATTGAGCGACAGCTACACAATTTAGGCCTTAGCATACTGGTACCTGACCGCCATTATCGTGTAGTAAGTGATTACGTAGACCGCCATCACCTGGGTGGCAAGCTGGTCTATCTGCGTACGCTGGAGCATCGTCATCCCACTCAGGAAGAGCCCGGTATCAATTCTCTGGCACATAAAATATTGATCAAAGGGGATACCGAATTTTACGATTGGCTGGAAAGGGAACTGCATAACCGATATGATTATACCTGTTGTGAGAACATGGAAGATTTTCGGCGGGCTGCCCGAGCTATCACCCGCACTGGTCAGAGCAAGTCGGGGCGAATTAGTCATACCAAAGATGATCGTTATGATGTGAATGACCGGCGCCGGTATATACTCGGGTGGAGTAATCAGGAAAAGATAAGCGCGCTGGAAAATGAGCTTAAATCTGAATCCGAAGCATTGGCAAAAGCTGAACGAGATCACACCGCTTTTCGGCAACGGGAAAACCAACTCAGTGACCGGCGTGATGAACTCAATAAGATATTACAATTTACAACCTTCGAAGCTATCAATTTCCGTCCCCAGGTTTTACGCATTCAGGAGTTGCAGGAAGAACAGCAACGACTTGAAACAGGCTCGGAGGAATTGCGCGAGCTACAAAGTCGTATCCAGACACTTAAAACAAAGATTGAAGAAACAGAGCTACAAAAGACCCGCCGGAACCAACAGAGTGGCTCATTGCGAAGTGCTCACCTCCGCAATGCCCAGCAAATCTACGAGCTTCTTGAAATCCTGGAAACCGAACTACCACCTGTGATTGGGCTTACCGATGATGGGTTCCCAGCTGATATAACCCAACTCAAAGAACAGTTTACACAAGTCCTAATCTCCGAGGAACCGCCTTCCAAAACCCTTCAGGAATACTTATTGAAGATTTCGATGTCTGGAGGTTCTGATGAGTTAGAGAAAACAAAACAAAAATTACAGGAACAAATTGGTGGCAATCGCGGTGTATTAAAACGCAGTAATGATCAGGCAAGCAAACTCGAACGAAGCATTAGTTTGCACATGAAAGAGTTCAAAAATCGCTATCCTGAAGAAGCCTTGGAATTTGATGCCGATCCTCGCTCCATTCCGGAATTTCGCGATTTGCACACCCGTCTGCAACAAGATGATATTCCCCGGCATGAGGAACGCTTTCGGGAGTTGCTCAAACAGGGTACTATCCGTAGTATTCTCACCTTCAAGTCCAAATTGGAAGAATACGAACAAGATATCGTGGAAAAGATCGAACGCATTAACACTCATTTGCATGAAATTGATTACAACCCCGGCACCTATATCCGCATTGCCCGGGAAGAAGTACGCAGTGAGGATATTCTAACCTTCAAACAGGATTTGAGGGCCTGCCTCAGTGATGTTTACGGAGATACCGATAATATCTATACCGAAGAAAAATTCTATCAAGTCAAAAAATTACTTGACCGCTTTCGGGGCGACACAGAAGATGACAGTCGTTGGACCAGGCGCGTGACCGATGTTCGGCAGTGGTATACCTTCGGTGCGGAAGAACGCTGGAGAGAAACGAATGAACCACATGAATACTTCAGCGATTCGTCAGGAAAATCAGGAGGTCAAAAAGAAAAGCTGGCTTATACAATACTGGCTTCTGCAATTGCCTTCCAGTTCGGACTGGAATGGGGGCGTTCCCGCGACCGGTCCTTCCGCTTTGTTGTCATCGATGAAGCATTTGGGCGAGGCTCCGACGAAAGTACCCGCTATGCTTTACAACTTTTCGAGCGCCTTAGTCTTCAACTACTGATTGTCACCCCACTCCAAAAGATCAATGTGATTGAGGACTATATTAATGCTGTTCATTACGTATCAAACCCAAGCGGGCAACAATCCCTTGTACGCAATATTAGCAAAGCAGAATACCTCCTGGAAAAAGCGGAACGCCTGGCCCAACAAAATGGCAATCAATGATCAGCCCGGAGGAAATACAACAACAAGCCGAAAACTGGTGGTCTGAGGTACTTCGGACCTCCTTGACGGGCGAGCCCTTCTTTCCAAGGAATATAAGCCGAATTGGCAAAGTAAAAACCAAGGAACGGCTTGAAGCCTTTGACCGCATTCGAGCGCAACAACAAGCGTTACTGGCCAGATGCAAATCTCAAAACGGCCAGGGTTTTACCTTACATTGGGAGGAGCGAAATTATCGCAATGTAGGTCGTAACCGCTTCATTGCCAATATCAGTATTGACTCTATAGAGGATTACCTGCATCTGCTTCGGCGCAGTACTGCTTACCACCGCTTCCTTGCAGATACCAAGCTCATTCTGGAAACAATTCCGCAATTGCAGTCATGGTGTGTGAATCACCCAATTGAAATTGAAAAGCTGCACGGAAAATGGTCAGATTTACTGAAAATAGTCTGTTATTTTCGGGATGAACATCAACCTGGGCAATACTATATCCGGGAATTGCCAATACCTATTCCCACCAAATTTATTGAAACACATCGCACCGTTCTGGCTTCACTTTTGGATGCGATCTTACAACCTAATCAGATCAATGAAGACTTTCAGGGGGTGAAGCAGTTTGAACAGAGATATGGTCTGAAATATCGCCAGCCGATGGTACGTATGCGTTTGCTTGATGCTGATGTTGGCCGCCAGTATTTCAATGGACTTAGCGATCTCCAGATTCCACTGGATAGTTTCACAGCGCTAAATCTCCCTATCTATCGGGTCATCATTTTGGAAAATAAAACGAACTATTCCAATTTGATGAATTTCCTGACTTTGCCACAACTTTCGGGCACTGTCGGTTTGTTTGGAAGTGGTTTTGGGCTAGGGAAACTCAAGGATGTTAAATGGCTTCATCATGTAGAACTCCTCTACTGGGGAGATCTTGATGCACATGGCCTCCAGATATTGTCGCAATTGCGCAGCTATTTTCCACATACGCGGTCCTTTCTCATGGATCGGGATACACTTGATACCTTCTCGGAGTACGTGCTCACCGACGCTCCTGAAAGCACAACTACAACGCTCGCTTATCTCACGGAGGAAGAACATGCCTTATTTGATTACCTCAATAGCAACCGACTACGCCTGGAGCAAGAGCGGATTCCATTGGTTTATGTTAGAGAGCGTTTGAAAATCGAAAGATAAGGGTGTTTGATTCTTTTCCCCAAAGCAATTAATGGGTCAAAGCTAATCCAGGCATCTTTATCACATAAAAAATAGTAAAGCCAATTGGCAGCACTTTTATCGATTCAGGACTCGAATTTAAATGGAGCTACACTCATTAGATGAGTTGGATGAATTCTATGTACCTGTTATGAAACTACATTGCCTGAGAGGTTTTTCTATCAAACAATTCACTGATTTCATCTAATGCACGAATATATGCTACACGTGCCATTTTTTCGAAATCTTTTGAATACCTATTGCTCACTTCTCCATTTTCGAACTGGAGGTCATCAATCAATTTTAGTTCGTAATTCAATTTTTGTATCGTACTTGCTGCCTCTGCTCTGTATTCGGCCCACCGCTGAGTAGTATTTATAGTCAAGAGTCTTTGTTCAAATGCTGTTTTCAGTTCAACAATATTCAGTTTTTCTTGCTGTGTCAAATCAAATGAACGGATGGCTTGAGCTAGTTTTTTTTCTTCGGCGACCCATTCACGATATTCCAGAAAGGGTTTGGTAATTGCCGGGAGAAGCATCACCCCATCAATAAATAAAAAAATTGCTAGCCATGCTAAGGATATCAATTTGATCATCCAACCATCAGAAGACCAAGCTTTTTCCTTGAGCAAGTTCATTCTCTCCAATATACCTGTATCTTCCCAGATTGGTAAATTGCTTTTATCTTCATGTTTTTGAAAATTGAACCGTCCTTCTTTAGTTATCAATAGATCGCGTCTAAGTTCTAATTTATTAATCTGTTCTTTACTTTGATCAATTAATGCATCCAAGTGTGGCATTTGTTTGCGATAAACCCGTCCGTCTCCTTTTATCTTAGTCCCACTAGTGCCTGTAAGTTCCCCAATTTTCATAAGTTGCCATTTTATGATGGAATCCCGCTCTGCTTGAATGGAACTATCTATAGTTTCAATTGCAAGTTGGTTATCCAAGGAAAGATTCAGATAACGCTGGTCAATCTTTTCTTTTTGTATTTTAATATTATTTTGATAATGTGATTTAATATCGGATTCGAAAAATACTAAATCGAAAAAGGCAACATGCAAAATTGGCAATGAAAACAATAACATCAAACGGGCAAAAACAAGCGTCCAATGGCGAGGAGCTGTAACCAAAAGTCTATCAATTGAAAGTAGGAGTAGTAACACCGTTGGAAAAATAATGGCTACAATGGCCCAGTTTTTATATACTCCCCAGCCAATACCCAATGCAATTGCTATAGCGGTAAAGCTATGCAAAATAAACATACTTAAAAGTACGCTATTGGCTTTAGACTTCATATCTCCAGAACATTTGTTGAATGTGGCAATATCCATTCCAAATAAACGTGCGGCCAGAGTTTTCTTATTTTTAAACATAACTTTAGTATTTAAACCTTTTCAACAAGTATTTTGGAAAAATCTTCCAAAATAGTGTTGTATTGTTCGTCCCAATGATTCATCATTTTTTCAATTTGACTCAATAACATTTTCCTGAAATAATCCGGACGGTTTTCAGCATCAAGCATTTTATCCGTTAATAGGTCAAGGAAATGTCGGTTGAGTTTTTCCAATTCAATCTGTAATTGAAGCAACTGTTTTTGATATACATTCGCTTTGTCAAACTGCAAATGTGCTTTTGCGGTGGCCAATAGGCTATTACTTACCTCTCGGATAAAGGCAGCTTGAGCCTCACCGATTACGGTCAAGTTATTATTCCTATTTGCTAGGGCTTGTTTCAAAGCTGCGTCCTGAGACTCCCAAAATGTCGTTAACAATCGTTGCTCACCACTTGTAATAGATAACCTGCTAAGCCAACTTTCCTGGCGTATCTTAATTTTCTCTATTTGCTCTAAAAGAAGCATTTGTTGTTGCTGGGCAAAACCAGCCTGTTGTTGGAAGTTTTTTTTCAATTGTAGCTGTGCATTATGTGTTGCAGGTGAAGCACTGGTTTCCATTGATTTGGAAGGCATTTGATCAGACATAATAAATAGTTTTATTAGAAATTTTGGTGGAGATTACCTTGTTTAATCTTAATTGTCACTCAATACTAGATAATCGGTGATTATCTTTACCACGCTCTTTTTCCTTAGGCGGTTCAAAGAATTCTTGTTGACTGGGTATTTTGTTGGGTATTTGATATTCAACCATGGCTCCCACTGTAAAAAAACGATTCCCTATCCCGAAAACTCTTCTTGGAATCAGCTTGCAAATCACATAGGCTCCGGTTGGGGGAGTAAAATCACGGGAGAGTATTAGAATTTCTCGGCCATTTTCTCGTATGGTGCAAAACCCTGCTAAACGCATGGATATGGAATGACTAACTTCGCCAACAGTCAACACATATGTATCTGCCAATTCTGGGTTCAGTAAAATTTGAGATATCGGCTCTTTTACAGGATTGGGGTTCTGTATTTCTGATAGTTGGTTGGGATTGGAGTAATACAACCAGTTATGCAAAGCAAAAAGCACAATGACAAAAGTCAGTAATTTTTTCATCTGTAACTTTTTTGTTTAAAATATATAGATGAATACATTCATTCATCATCAACCTTATGTTGTGTGAAAATGAAATTCACTAATAGAAAATGAAATAAAACAGACTTGATTTCAGTGTAATTGGCTAGGATGGAGGCAAAAAATGCCAATCTACTGGCGTAGCTTTAATAGTTTCGTATTTGAAGGGACGGCGGGTAGATATTCGAATTGTTATTTCCAGATGGTTCTTAAGCGGCGCCGTATTGATGGATTTAATTGCATTTTTAAGATTATTTCGAATGCTATCTCCCAAATTTTTGTGTTCTTGGGTTGTACCCTGGGGTTTTGCCATAAGTTTTGTATTATGCCTAACTCTAGATACAAACTCCGAATCATCATGATCAAGGTCCAGATCAAATTTGATATTGACCATTTTTTTTCTGTATTCATTTTGTAGGTTATAATAACGAGGCAATTTTCTACGATAACTCTCAATATTTGAGGCTTTAATTTGCTTGATCAAGATTTCTAAATCATCAAAAATCAAAGAAACTACTTTAAACTGGTTTTCTAGTTCCATATCCTCAATATCCACGCTAAGTTTTCCTTCAAGAGAAGCCACTAATTCACTTATTTCGAAAGGTGATATCTTACTTTCCTTTTTTTGTCGGGTTTTGGCAAATCCACTATCTTTTAAGACTTCTCTCAACTCATTACCTTCAAAACCTTGATCGGGATTTTGCAAAAGAAATTGCAAAATTGAAAACCCGGCATTTGGATTCCCGGAATAGTTTACTTCTTCCCCCTCAAAGAATATGACCCAGTTATAGCCATTATAATAAAACAGATTTTCAGGTAAAACTGAAATGGAATCAGAATTAGCCGAGGCAATAATTTTCTCGACTTTTTGAATGGTGGTTTTATGTTTTTCCACAAGCTGACCTATATGATCCATCAATTCTGCTTGCGCCCTTAGTTCCTTTATAGCTTCTTGAATATTTTGGGGTGGACCATCACTATAGGTTTTAAGGATGCGCCAGTTTAATAGGATTCGGGAGAAATGCTGTTGTATTCGGTCGGCAAGTAGGTTTCTTCTTAGCAAAAACAGTTGTTGCTGGGCTTCCTCTCTAATGGATTTTAATTGGAAGCTGACCCTGTATTGTTCGCCCAAGGTTATAACAAAACTATCTTCCTTGTCTGCTTTACAATTGAAAAATCGGATTGGCCTTATAGGCAAGTCTGGCTGGATAATTGAATAACTTGCTGGCAAAAAGATATCTGCTAATGCTCTTGTATATCGCTGTACAATTTCTAGTTCATTGTTTTCTTCAGTGAGTTCGTTTGATTTAAATTGTTGATCAATACTGTACATCAGCCAATTCTCTACAACAAAAGAAAAAAGTAAGTCATGAGACCACAATTCAATGCCAGAATCCTCTCTGGTCAACAGAAATGGAATTGCCATATAAGCAAACGGGATATGAAACAATCCAATTGGAATTAAAGTAATTTTTTCTAAATCAAAAGGGAAGGCCAATAGTTCTGGAGAATGCGTAAAAGGTTCGATCATTAATAAGTCATCGAGTGTTCGGAAATTATTGCCAGCAATCTGACGAAGGGGCAGTTCAACTTCCAACGATCGCTTTTCAAAGAAATATTCGCGAAAAAAGGTTTTCTCCAAAGCTCGATGCTTCCCTAAAAGCATTTCCAATTTTGGGAGGTTTTTCACTTGCAAATGTCCAGGGGCCTGAGCCCAGAAACTTTTGAGCATAGGCTGAGGGTATTGTTCCCCTACCATTTCTAAAGTTAAGAACAATGCACCTCGTAATGCCTCATTCGGCCACCCTTGGTTAAGAAGGATAATTATAATTTGTTCAATAATCTTTTGAAAGGGATTCTCCATCATCAATGATCAAAATACAAAGATTTTCTAAAAAGAAAACCTTTTTCGCGAAATGAAAATCGTTTTCACACATTATATATAAAATATCAAACTTAATTTATTATGATACTTAAAAGGTGTATTTCGTTTGTCGCCAAAAAACAAATAATACAAACAAAGGGAAGCAAAATGGCGGGATCGCATCTGATCTTCTGGCTATATGGGACATAAGTGCTTGATTAATTCCCTTCTTTCCAAACTATATCCACTAATTATACTTCTTGCCTTACCCCTATTAATTTTGAACAAGTAATTAAAGAATTCTTGGAAAATTGAATATATTTTCTAATTTTGAATCCTACGTTGCAAGGTAATTTTAGTTTTTTGAATTGGATTGAACTGTAATTCAATGATTCTAATAGAATTATCAACATATTCCTATATTGTTTGTTTAAAGTGTATCTTTCGAATAAAGTTAAAATACTAATTGTGGCTGATTTAAAATGTATATACTTCTTATTAAAGAAAAATCATTTTACTGACAAATAAATCATCTAACCCCTTATGCAGTTACAGGCTTGTTGTAATCAATTGCTACACCCTACTGAGCTATTGCGGCTGGAAGCTGTATTTGAGTCTTGGAGAAAACAAAATCGGAGCTTTGCTGAAATTCTTATTCATAATATCTTTCAAGACCGTTTTTTTGACCACAGCTCAGCAGATATTGCTCGTTTTTTAATTAAATATTCAAATGAACCTATCAAGGTCATCCAATATCTTCTGCGTAAAGAGTCTTCCTATTTTCGAAAAGGAGGAAATATAAAGAATGAACATTTTCCTGGCATTATAGGAACTGTCATTTCAGAATCGTTGTTCAAAAGGTTTCTACGGAACCATTGTATAGCTGAATTTGATCATGAAGAAGAAAATATTGATCAATTTCTTTCTGAACTGAAGACATATCAGTTTGTCCCAAAGGAAAGAAAACACCTTTCCATTAAAGCCCCTAACCGATCATTATGGTTTTTTTGGAACTATTCTGATCCAAAAAGTTCTCCGTTCAGGCAATTTTTACCTAAAACAAAGAAAAAAATTATCTCTGAATTGGGTTTAGGCCATTATGAAGAGGATGGCTATGATGCCGATGACATGTTTTGTTTTTCTTTTAATGATCTTAGCAATAGAATTGGATATTTTTTATACCGGCCCACTTGGGTAGATTCTGATTTTTCACGATTCTGGTGTCCTCCAACTGAAAATGAAACGAGATATGGCTGGACACAGCACCTCTGTGAGCCTCATTTTCATGGACACAGGCATATTGGGCAAGGTGCCCCCGAAGCAATTGGAATCAGCAAAAAAATCAGATTAGAACATTTATCAGCAATAGAAGTACTTACTAAATAATAGCCTCAGTAAAACCGGTTAATAAAAGGTTTAAATCTTATCACTATGCGGGCATATATTCCTTTTTTGAAGAAGGAGAAAAAGATTGAAGAAATAATAATAGATTTAAAAGCTCCAGAGGCACTAAGTCACTTGGTAGAAGATATCCTATATGATCAATTATCCCATTTAATTAAATATGGTTATTTCCATCCTGATCTAGAGTTACAAGCAAACGACAAGGCTTTTGACTGGCTTGTTAACCTTCCTTATGCTGTGATAACCGATATTTCCAAAATTTTAGATGAAATTTACCTAAAGACTCTAACTGATGAAATTCCTGATGAAGATGAAAGAGAAAATTTGCAAAATAAAATAGAAGCCTTAACGGCTATACGTAAAGTGGGGCTTTCTAAAAATTGTATTACTAAACTACTGAATAAAAATATAGAGAAAAAGCAAAAACTAAGGCTTAGCCTTCTTTTGACAAAACTGGAAGGTAAAGCATTAGATGCAGAACAATGGGAGCGGAGGATCGATCTGACGAATCCCGAATCACAATACCTGGTCCCAGTACTCATTTCCATTTACAAAAAAAGTGACCCATTTAAAGCATTGCTGATCCTCTCTGAATTGGCAAAGACCTCTTATGTTCCACCAGAAGAGTTTTTACGGTTTTACCATACTTGTATCCGACAAGCTATTTTTTTGGCATTAAATCCTGTAGCCTTCAATGTTGATGAGATAACTAACGTGATAGAAGCTGCAGAAAATAGACTTTCTGTTTATAAAAGATTTCTGGATTGGTTTCAAAACCTGGAAACACCTTGGGCCTTAGAGGTAGTTAATGATATCATGGAACATCCTAAGTTTGAAAAAATCAAACTATTAATAAAACAAGACTTTGGAATAGAAATAGGCGAGCAGATTGTTGGCCCACCCCTCTCACCATCCAAGGAGTCCAAGCGGGAATATGTTGATACCATTATTAAACAATCAAAACTTAAACCTATTCAAGAAATTAGTCAGTTTGTCGCTAAATTATTGAAAGATGATGATTACTGGCAGTATGGTTTAGAAAAAGTGATAAACCAATTGCCGGGTATAGGAACCGGGGACTTCATGTTTGAGAAATACGGCACCTGTATAACTATATTCCTGGAATTGTACGACCGAATTCAACTTCGTCTAATTAGATACCTCAAAAATATCAACTACGAATATGATTCTGTTAACGGTATTTTATCCTATGGTTCCAGACCAGTTAGAAGATTGAAATCTAATGGACAAATAGAATCCGAAATAGAACGAGCAAATAATACTGGATTCACCAAATCGCAAGAATCAGTCTATAATAGTTTTGTATCCTAGTCGTTATAGATCAATTTTATTAATAATCGCTTACAATGCATTCCATTATGGCATTATCATCTTATCCTTCCTTCGTAAAAATTGATAACCTGTCTAATTTTTCTCAAATTTTTGAATTTCAGAAGGAATTAGATGAAGACTATGGCGATAAAAAACAAATTTTCTTTGACTCCTCTAGTGTAATTTCTATGGCCGCTGGCCTTACAGATATGTTTCATGGAAAATTTCGCAACAGTTTTTATAAAGACCCTCAAACACTGTTATTAAGTTGTGTTTACCAAGGCTGGCTAGGGCCAATTTACCTTCTCCCTCCTCATTTGCAAGAATTTATTGATAAAAGAGACAGCTCACGGCTTTTTCCTCCTAGGTTTAATAAAAAATTAATAGACGAAATTTGGCTTGAATTAAAACTTGATTATTTGGCCGAATTAAAAATGAATTATGCTGAAGATAAGTTAGATAAGATCCAGGATTTTTATAAATACGAAAACATCAAAAAAGATGCCATTGATTATTTTAAGCTAATATATTTAACTAAGGATAGTTTTTGGAAAGAGCGAATTTCCCATTTATTAGCTTCCAAAAATCCATTATTAAAAATCACCCAGTTCCCAGAATATAATTTAAATAAAATCCTTCACCAGGATTCATTATTTAAAAGAATTAAATCTTCTTTGGATGTAGTACGTCCTTACAGGCCTAAAAATAATTACATTGATGGAATAGCGTTGTGTTTTTTACAAGAATTACTTTCTACACATAGTAGTTCTATTGGCGGAAAATCTTCAACCCCTATTCCACTTTTTTTTACAGATGACAAAGCGATTTCTGAAGTTGTGAAAAAAATTTCTGAAGAAGAGATAGATGGAATTTTTCCCTTTATATATGAAGGGCGAAGTGGAAAAAATTTAATCGTACAGGATGCTAATTTTTTCCTTGTTGATGCTGTATTTCAGAAAGGGAGAGGAATGGATTTATTTAAAGAATTTGACGATTTTATTGAACAATTTTGGGAATGGGCAGAAGACTCTTCTAGCGTCCAAACAATGGAAAAACACACAGAACATTCCGATGAGTTAAAAAAAGAAACTCAGGATACCGTATTTTTGAAATTTTTAAAACACTGGTGGGATAATAATGGATTAGAGCATATAAAACATATTACTCATGACCACTATGAAAATGAAAAAGAACTATCTAAAATAGATGAACAATTTGAAGAAACAGAAAAAAGGTTTAGGGAAGATTTGAAAAGGGTGAATGTCCAAATGGGCAAGACCAAGGAAATCTTTGACATTCTAAAAGATGCCTATGATGAACTTCGAAGTCTTAAGGCTGATTTCAAGAAAAAATTCCCTGATAGGCATAACCTTAGTTACAACCCTTACGATGAATTTTCTACCCGATTTTCCTTTTCACTAGACTGCTGTGAAAGGGTACAAAAACTGCTTATTGATTTGAATAGGTCTATAGATGAAAAAACCGAATCTTTTGAAGATGTAAGGGCCGACATTATAACTGATCTCCTTGCCTCTGTCAATGAAGAAGATTTGCACCAATTAACCCAACTGCAAAAGAAACCTATGGATAAGCAAAATAAAGAACAGCGAAATAAAATAAATTTGTATGCAGCCCTCGGCCTTCTATGGACTCTTGAAAAATTCACCTTGCTCGAAAAGATTTGTGAAATTATTCGGAATAAGTACTCTTCTATTGACACAAAGAATGTATACCCTGATTATCAGGTCGCTATTTTGCACGCGGCAGCTATATTGAGAAATCCATTGGATGATGACATTTTTAAAGTAAAAAAAATACTAGCTTGTATTGAAAGTAAGTTTGCCAAAGATAAATATCCAGTATGGATTAATCTGTCTTACGGTTATTACCTCTTATGGAAACAAAAAATCAGCCAACATGTTATTCCTGAATTATTACACCCAAAGGATGTATCTGTAAATATGGATAAGTTGGTACTGAGTTATTTTAAAAACGGCAGAGATTATATAAAAAAGGCAGTGAAATACCTTGAGATTGAGTTAAACAAAAAAGATAAAAAAGAGGACAAGGGATCCACCAAGAAGGCTCTTCGTTACCGACGATTTTATTATGCACTTAATAATTATGTTTATTTTGAAGTAATGAGCCTCTCCTCACAGGCATTTGAAGAATTAGAGCTGGGCAGATATGTTCGTATGTTGGAAGAGGCTCCGGAAAAGGGTTTAGGGCAGGCGAGATATCGAGATACTCTTGCACGATATTATCAAAGAAAGGCAGCTTTATATATTATAAAAGAAAATTTTAACCTCGAAAAATTGCCTGAATATCAAAATTTAATAGAAAGAAGTATTAATCTTGTGAAAACAGCTGTTGAAGAAGCAAAAAAGTCAGGTTTGGATGATTTGCCCATTTTTGAAAATTTGGAAAATGAATTACTAAATTCAATGAGTGGGTCAGAAGGAATTAAATATTTACAAAAACTCAAAGATGCTCGGGCAAATGCCTTGTGATAATTAATATATCCATTTTTAATACTATCTAAGTCTTTCATAAATGAAACCAACTTCACCCCTCCAACCCTTTCACATAATAATCCCCGCCCAATAAGGTATTGATCTTCTCAATCATCCTATCGAGTTGTTCCATGTCCAGGTCATTGGTGATGTGTTTTTCGCAGGAGATCACCATACTCCGGATGTATTTTGAGATTACCGGCTGATAGCTACGATTATCCTTATCGGCATAAGCTAGATTTTTTAAGCTTTCAATGAGGTTGAGCATAACGGTGGCATCCTGTTTGCCATATTCACGAATGGGCGTCAGGTTTTCATATAATAATTCCTCCAAGGTTGGCTTTTTGAAAATGACCAATAGCTTTTTGTCTTCATCAAGGACATAATTTTTCTCTTTGAGTTTCATTTTTTTGATAAACAAAATCGAAAGCATATCAATGGCTTTGATGGCCGTACCGGGGTCGTTGATGCCGGGACTAAGGGCCTTTACTGCGATCTCTGAGATTTGTTTAAACCCAAACAAATAATGGTCAGCAACGTGCTCTTCAATGTAAAAGATAAAACAACTCCTTATATCTTCTTCCACTTCTTTGTCTACTTTTTCACTCACTTTAAGAAATGGATACCCGTTGACCAGGAAAAAACCTATGTGTTCCATTATAAGAACAGTAAGGTTGTGTTTTTTACAAATTTTGAGGAGCGTGCTGGTATCTATTTTTTTCAGATATCCGGAGTGATTGGTATAAATAGTAGACCAGGTGCTGGTATCAGGCAGTTCCACACTATCTTCCTGCTGATTATCAGTAGCCATTTGTCTGGAAGTATGGTGAAAGATTTTGTCCAGTATATTATCGACCTGGATCGATCTGCTAATAGAATGAATAAAATAGACAAAAAGGCCTATACAGGTGATTCCAAAGATCATGGCAAATAAAATACCCAGGGTTGGTATTTGATATTTGGCATTAGAAGATTGGATGTTGATAATCAGAATCAAACAATAAATAATGGTGCCAAGATACATGCCCAGCACAATCTGATGTGATTTTTGGGTAATCAGCCCGGGAATCACCCTTGGAGAAAGAGAAGACGATGCCTGATTCAGCACTATCATGACCATCGAGAAGCTAAAAACCATTAAGGAAATAATACCTCCTACTAAAGTCCCCAATATCAAGCGGGCATTCTCCTTTTCCTGAACTAGGATGATACCAATGTTTTGTTTTATATCAATGATAAATGACTGATACTCCACGGCCATTATCAAAAAGGAAAAAAGAAGGAAACCTATCGATATTAAAGTGGGATAAAAGGCTATACTATTGGTGATTTCCAAATAGGTCTTGTAGAGGGCTCTTCTTATTTTTTTCATCTATGAGTTTTAGTGTAAACAGGAAAGGCAATTGGGTCCACTGCCTCCTTATAACGGAAAAATAAATATTTGGTTTGGTAACGACTATCTGCAGATGTGTTTGAATATGACCAAGCAAGCCTTATTACATCCAAACAAACAATTATTATGTTCCTTCTCCTTACATGTAAGGTGCATTCAATAATACCTTCGTAAAGATTAAGTCCATATGAGGAGTAGAAAAATATGCCCTTTTTATCTCTGCGAAACCTTCGCGTTCTTAGCGCCTTTGCGGTGAATAAAGACTTGCCGAATAGGTGAAAATGCACAAGTTTTCATACCCACACGCCATTATACAAATATTGCCCCCCTTTTTGTAACTTCCCGAATCAAAACGAAAAATCATGAAACGCTTTAAAGCTCTGGACATCTTTCGTGGCCTGACGATCTGCCTGATGATTATCGTCAATACTTCCGGCGACTGGTCCGCTACCTTTTCTCCGCTGTTACACGCTACCTGGCATGGGTTCACCCCGACAGACTTGGTGTTTCCTTCTTTTTTGTTTGCGGTAGGTAATGCTTTTGCCTTTGTGAAAACCCGTTGGGCAGACAAGGCTTTGTCGGATGTGATCGGAAAGATTTTGAAGCGAACTTTGCTGATTTTTTTCCTAGGGTATACCATGTACTGGATTCCGTTTTTTAAATGGACGGATACTGGTGACCTGGCATTTATTCCTTTCAGCGAAACGCGTATCCTAGGGGTTTTGCAACGCATTGCCTTATGTTATTTTATAGGTGCCATCATGATTTTTTACCTCACTAAACGCCAGTTGTGGATCTGGTCGGGTGCCATCCTGCTTGCTTATTGGGGCATCATGAGTGTGTTTGGTGATTATACCTTGGAAAACAACTTTGTGCGCACCCTCGACCTGTGGTTATTTGGCGAAAGCCACCTGTATACCGGCGATGGCATTGCTTTTGACCCGGAAGGCCTGCTCAGCACATTGCCTGCTGTTGTCAATGTCATTGGTGGATATCTCGTAGGTATTTATATCATTAAAGGTGGCCTCAACTACGAAAAACTGGCCAAAATCCTGCTCGTCGGAGCGGCGTTGTTGGGGCTCGGCTATCTATGGGATCTCGGCTTTCCAGTCAACAAAAAGTTGTGGACCAGTTCCTTTGTAGTGCTCACCATCGGCATGGATATGATCCTTCTGTCCATCATTATGTACACCACTGACTTCATCAAAAAACCAGTCAATTATCACTTTTTTGAAGTTTTTGGTAAAAACCCGCTGGCTATTTATTTATTATCGGAATACCTCGCTATTATGATGTATTTCATCCGGGTAGATGGAGAAA
Organism: Saprospiraceae bacterium; assembly: GCA_021604865.1. Lineage (GTDB taxonomy): Bacteria > Bacteroidota > Bacteroidia > Chitinophagales > Saprospiraceae > BQJU01. The sequence goes on from BQJU01000011.1 coordinate 134,963, forward strand.
AATCGTTATATCGCTACGTTTACGAACAGGGGTTCAGCTGGATCGGGCCGTATTTTGGTGCCCTGGCATTTGCCTTGGCCTTTATGTTTTTATGCTGGTTGGTCGGCTGGTGGATGGATCGGCGGGGTGTTTATATAAGGGTATAATATAATTAAAATAATATGGAATTATCTGCTAACCAACGACAACTTGAACTCTGGGTTAAGGAAGTCAATCATTTGCTGCTTGTATTTGCCGCTACTTTCGAGCAAGGCAAGTTCATATTGTCCAGCTGTAGTGCCTATGAAATCAGGTTCGATAATACTCATTGCAGCCTTATATTCTGTTACGACTATGACCGTTATAGTTGGGGTAAATACATGACTTTTACAGCCTTAAAAATTGAATCCCCTGAAAGAAAAATCTATTTACACACCCTAATTCAAGAATTAGATCCCTCCTTTGACTATGATCTTTATTTGAAGGAAAATTTAAAAAACCATATTTCAAAACACCATAGTTACCAACTGCTAATCAAGAAGTATCTTTCTGATAGACTGGTTACTGGAAAAATTCCCTGGCCACCACCCCCTAAACAAAATAGAGAAACTGTCTTTGAACCTAAAAAAGACGATATCCCTTATGCACAGACACTTGAATTATTCAATTATTTCACCAGTGTCCATTGCCAGTCGGCTGATGAGGGTATCCTAGATATCGAACAAGCCATTGCCAACGAAAAAATAGACCCCATAGCAGTGCGCGAGGAACTTATACTAGCAATGGAAGATTCGGAACTGGATTGGCTGGAATTAGCGAACATATCTGACTTTATTTTTTTAACTCCCCAACACAATTCCCAAGCTGTTAAAATCGACTTCCTCAATTTGGTATTAGACCTGTTTTTTCCCGATGTATTACAGAATACTGAAGAATTGGGTATACTGAAACCACAGGTAATTCAAATCCTTAGCAATCACGAACAGAATACCGGGCATTCCTGGATGGTTATTGAACACCTAATTAGTCAACTACCTCAAAAACAAAATCAAACAAAGGATTCCATTATTATTGACGTCATCAGAATGCGTAATGAATTGGCAAGTAAGGAAATTAAAATCAAATTGGACCCTATGTTTGGGTATTGCCTTGCTACAATTTGAGTTTAGCCAATTCGCATTTTTTCACTATTTTTCCAAAAAATTACCTGATTAGGACATGTTGAGTGGTGGTAAGTGAATCAATGACTACCTCCCAATATGCTCATAAACCTATCACCATGACTAGACTACTCCTGTGTTTATGCCTTTTTGGCTTTTTTTCCTGTGGACAAGCTCCTGAAACTGTCACTCAAGACCAAAAAATAGAAACGCCTGCCGCTGAGACTGAAGAGACGGGTTATAATGCCGAATTAGCTGCCGAATTGGGCGCCGATCAATATGGCATGAAACAATACGTCATGGCTTTCCTCAAAGCAGGTCCCAACCGCAGCCAGGATTCGCTGGAAGCAGCACAATTACAAAAAGCTCACCTGGAAAATATCGGTAGGATGGCGGAGGCTGGCCAACTGGCACTAGCTGGCCCATTTTTGGATGGTGGTGAGCTGCGCGGCATTTATGTATTTAATGTCAAATCGCTGGAAGAAGCCAAAGCTTTAACCGAAACAGATCCCGCCATTCAGGCAGGCCGACTCGTGCTGGAATTACATCCCTGGTACGGATCAGCAGCACTGATGAAGGTTGGTGACATACATGCCACCTTGGCTGAAAAAAGTGTGGCAGATTAAATGTAAGGGGTCAGCGAAGAATAACTTACCCATTTGATGCGGCTCTTTTGCCACCAGCCGTTGTTGCTCAAATCCTTGCTTAGTAGTGGCCAAGCGCGGTTTTCGCGCCTAGGCTGGTAACAAAATAGCTCGCCTGAAACAGACAACTTATT
>BQJU01000012.1 GCA_021604865.1 Saprospiraceae bacterium
AGTGCTTGTTTGGAGGTCGCTTTTGCATCGCCGTCGGCAAGCCTATGGCGGCCGATGGGAGGCAAAAAGTGTCAATTTTTTGGTGAAACGAGGCGCTTTTTGCGGAGCATATCTGGAAGATACGGTCAAAAAAAGCAACAAAGTATCAGCAAAAAAGAGGCGTTTTGGGCCCAAAGGGTGACCTCCAAACATGCACTAACATTAATGCTATTCTTCCTACTCTCCATCACTGCCTGTTATGAAAATAAACAAGGCTGCCTCGATATCAATGCAACCAATTTTGATCCAAGTGCCGATGAGTATTGTAAAGATGTGTCTTTGGAGGAGTGTTGTAGTTATCCCAGCCTGCAAATACAATTGCAACACCGGATAGTCTTGCCGGATACGGTTTACCGCCTGGTTTACAATGATTCGGTGTATTACGATGCAATTGGGCAGCCATTCCGCATTCGCAATATCCAATATTACCTATCCAACTTCCAAATGGTGCGGGCAGATGGCTCCATAATCCGGGTAAATGATCAGGTGGAACTGGACCTTGCACAATCTGGTGATCCGGAGTTGGTCACATTTATAGAAGACTGGCTATTAGCCAATGGTAACTTTGGCTCTGTGCTGACAGTCGGTGATTTTCGCGAGACGGGACAGTTTGATAAATTGCGTTTTGACATTGGTTTGTATGCCGACTTAAATAGAGTCAACCCATTTGACTTTGCTGCGGGAAATCCATTGGCTGTGCAAGCAGATACTATGTACAACTTTCAAAATGGGGGCTATTATTACACCAAGACTACTTTTTTGCAAGATACAATTGCCACCGATACCCTACCTAGAATCATCACTACTGAAATTGGCGACGGCCTGATCCCAGTAGAAATTGACCTGCCCAATGATTTTAATCACCTTGAAGGATTCAACCTTTTATTAACTTTGAGGGTTGATTATTTGTCTTGGTTTGCTACTGTAAATGTACGAGCCGATACAGAAGAAGAGATTGCAGCAAAGTTTGTTCAGCAAATTGCAGATTCCTTTTCTTTGTTTGCGATTGAGTCAAAATAAACGTTTATTCGTGAGTAGCGTTGTTCTACAGGGGCTGTTCAAAGAAGATCCGTTTTAATCCTGTAAGAGCTTGTAAAACAACATTTTTAAAACAACCTCTCATTATGAAAAAATTACTCGTCTTAGGACTCATTAGTCTATTTTTAATGGCAGCAGATTGTCACAAAGAGGATGTAGATCCGAATGACAATTCGATTACCCTGACTTTTAAGGGAAAGTACGACACCGAACCTCTGGTGATGTTTGCTGATGAATACAGCTATGAGGAAGGCATGAATGTAAAATTTCAGTTGTTTCAGTTCTATATTTCAAAAATAGAATTGGTTCAAAATAATAACGCCGGGGTTGAAAAAGTGACTCCGCTTTCGGATGTAGAGCTGGTGAGCTTTAAAGGAATTGTTGACCCTGCCGAAGCACAACAAGGTATTTCTTTTACTTATAAAGACCTGCCTGATGGAACCTTTAGCCATATTCGGTTTGGTTTGGGTTTAACTCCTGAGTTGAATGCGACCAATCCAAGTGATTATACGCCGCCTCATCCACTTGACGATCACTATTGGTCCGCAGCCCTGGGGTATGTATTTACTAAAATAGAGGGAAATGTAGACTTTGATGGCGATGGCGAGTATACCAATGAAGGCAAAATAACCTTTCATGCCGGTAAAGATAATTTATACAAAGAAGTTTCCTTTCCCATTGATTGGGACATTGAAGATGGACACGTAGGGCCCATTAATTTTGTCGTCGACCTTAAAAAGGTTTTGTCGAATGGACCAACTGATTTTCTGGATTTTCGCGATATTACCCAGGACCATACCAATAATCCGGAAGTCTATGAAACCATTTCTAATCGCTTAAAAACCGCCCTTAGACTGGAATAAATGCTTGGAAAACAGAAAAATAAACGACGAAGATCACTATACTTATTATTAGGGATTGGGGCTTGTATTTTTCTGATGGTGCAATGCAGCAGCTCTAAAAGGGATTCTGATTCGGGAGACCTTACTTACATTCCCTACCAGCCACAACCCTTTACCCTTCAAGAGTCTGATCGTTTTGTGAAAATGCAGATCCCTGCTGATAATCCATTGACTGAGCAAGGTATCACATTGGGAAGGCAATTGTTTTTTGATCCAATATTATCGGCAGATAGTACCCAATCCTGTGCTAGTTGCCATCAACCGGACAAAGCATTCACTGATGGATTATCAAAAAGCAAGGGGGTTCACAAGCTGGAAGGCCGGCGGAGTGCTATGTCTCTGGTGAATGTAGGGTACTTTTATAAGGGATTATTTTGGGATGGGCGAGTGCCTTCACTGGAAGCCCAGGCACTAATCCCAGTTGAAGATAGCCTTGAAATGGGCAATACCTGGGAAGTGGTGGAAAAACGGCTGCGCCAACATCCAGATTATCCTTCATTGTTCCGCCAGGCATTTGGATCAACATGTACAGATAGTATTGACCGGTTTCTGGTGGCAAAGGCCATTGCGCAATATGAACGGACACTGGTAAGCTACAATGCCCCCTACGATCAGGTGATGCGCGGTGAAGCCGTGTTTACCGTTGCTGAAAAGCGCGGATTTGATATCTTTTTTGATGCGTCTTCTTCCTTACCGGTTTCAGAGTGCGGGCATTGTCATCTCGATCCATTGTTTACTAATCTCGATTTTTTGAATAATGGTATCCAGAAAGTCGGAACGTTGGACAATTTTCCCGACAAGGGTAGGGGAGCCATTACCGGTGTTTATTATGATAATGGCCAGTTTCGGGTACCAAGCCTCCGCAATATTGAATTGACGGCACCGTATATGCACGATGGCCGGTTTAAGACCCTGGAAGCAGTGATCGATCATTATGCCTCTGGTGGCCATTTTGCTGAAAATTTGAATCCTAATGTCAGGAAATTGCATTTATCGGCACGAGATAAAGCAGATTTAATTGCATTTTTAAGAACTTTGACAGACACAAGCGGACGGATTGTCCCTGTATTAGAAAATCCTCTATAATTGAACCTAAATATGAAGTTTTACTGGATAACAATACTGGCTGTTCTCTTTTTTGTTGCTGGCTGTAAAGATGACGATGGCCCAATGGATTGCACGGATTGCCCGGACCAAGATATCATTGTAGGGCCTTATGAACCAGTAAGCTACTCTCTGGAAATACCAGAATGGATAAATGCCCAGCCTATCATTCCTACCGATAATGCTCTGACAGTAGACGGAATAGAACTAGGCCGTCATTTGTTTTACGATCCCATCCTGTCATCTGATAGTACACAGGCTTGTGCCTCCTGCCACATACAGGAAAAAGCATTCACTGATGGATTGAACGTCAGCAAAGGCGTATTGGGAATGACTGGACGGCGCAGTTCGATGTCGATCGTTAATATGGCCTATAATAACGATGGGTTCTTTTGGGATGGCCGGGCTGAGAGCCTTGAAGCTCAGGCGCTACTTCCGGTAGAAGACCACCTGGAGTTAAATGAGAGCTGGGAGAATGTGGTGGAAAAATTGCGCAGACACCCGGATTACCCCCAATTATTCCGGAAAGCATTTGGCTTGGAGAAAAAGAGTGAAATCACTAAAGAATTAGCGGTTAAAGCAATCGCTCAGTTTGAACGGACATTGCTTAGTTTTGATTCAAAATATGATCAGGTTGTCTGGCGGAATGATGGCGAGTTTACAGAAGAAGAAGAAATGGGGAAATCCCTTTTCTTTTTTGAACAATCCCAGCTTGTTAATCATCCAGGCTGCTCCCACTGCCACAATAACGGAGACCGCTTTTTTACCAATAATAAGTATTTTAACAACGGAATTGAAGATGTGGATGACCTTACCGCTTTTCCTGATTATGGTCGAGGCGAAGTGACCAATTCCGTATACGATAATGGCAAATTTCGAGCCCCTAGCTTACGCAATATTGAACTGACTGCACCTTATATGCACGATGGCCGATTCCAAACTTTGGAAGAAGTGATAGCGCATTATATGTCAGGAGGACATGGTGTTGAAAATGAAGACTCCAATATCAAAATGTTTCCTTTGACGGAAGATGAACAAGCAGCCATGATCGCTTTTTTGAAAACCCTGACAGACGAACAGTTTATTCAAAATCCCGCATTTTCCAATCCATTTGAATAAGATTTGGCCTTGGCAAACCTCGTAAACGATTAATTTTTTCGTTTCAAAACGGAAAAATTTAGCATCTATTCTGACTTCTTTCCGGTTTTTTCCTCCTTTTTGAAAAAAAAATCACGAAAAAACTTCATTTTTTGACAGGTTTTAAAATGATTTTCTTCACTTTGGTAGGGTGTTTTATTTAAATATATTACTGATTATGAGTGTTTTATGTTGTTTTTATCAACTAAATCAGTAATTTTTTTTCTCACAAAAGCCCTATTTTGTCCTTGGTTCTCGGTGTATTATTTAAGATGTTTGTATTGTCAAACGAAAGTACAGCTGATTAAAGAATTAGCTAATTCAAAATTTGGATATGTACATGGGATTTATTGTTTGTCGATAGTAAGTCAGTTAATGGGGATTACCTGACTTACTATTACAAATATTTTCCTCCACAAAAATGAATGACAGTTAAAACTCATATAGGCTAAATGCCACTTTTAAATGTTCATGGGATTATAATTTGTTAAAATAGAATAAGTCGTATCATCTGGTAAAATGATGCGACTTATTTTTTTGCCCCTACCTCATCTCTCTTCTATTAGTTGTCCATCATTGTCTTCAAAATAGTTAAAAAAACATTTTGTTAATTTCCTTTGTTTTTTATACTAAATGCTTATGAGAACGAGTTTAATAAGCAAAACACCTCGGCCCGCCAAACGTTATATGTTCATGGGATTATAATTTGTTAGTAGTAGGTCGTATCGCGTAATTTCGTGATGCGACTTTTTTTGTTGAAAATAATCGTACTTTGTATTGGTGAATTGCATAGAAAATCGTTAATTTGCCACCTAGTAGTATTATCTAGACTTGCACATAGAGAGCACCATTCAGACCCCACAGTTCTCAGGCAGGGAATTAGAAGCTGCTTTTTTGCTACCCTTCACTGTTTTCTCTTTGTCCAAAAGAGAGCTTTGCTTGTATTGAGCATTGTTTAAGGACATCTCAACCTGTATTTCTGTAAAACGAACATATCCTGATGGAGCTTATGGCTCTACGGGTATTTTACTAACAAATTATTAATCCACTACTATGCGTAGAAATTTACTACCGAGCTACGGCCGTGTTGATATAGACAGGCTGTTCCCCCCCCGACATTTATTATTGGTCTTATGTAGCTTTTTCCTGTTCACTCAATTTGCTTCTGCACAGTTTAGTGTTTCTTTTGATGTTACAGAACCTAGCTGTTTTGGATTGCCAACGGGGAGTGTGACGGCAAATACTTCGGGAGGAACAGCTCCATTTAGCTATGTTTGGAGTACAGGGAGCACGGGAGCTACCCTTAGTGGTGTGTTAGCTGGTTCCTATTCTGTTACAGTAACCGATGATACTGACTTTTCAGTTTCGGAAAGTGTGAACATCGACCAGCCAGATTTGGTGACGGTTACATTTGATCCTGATGTTTGCCAGCTTCCATTTTCGGTTACAGCCCAAGGCGGCGGCGGCATACCTCCTTACCATTATAACTGGGAAGGCGGCGTGACAACGGCTACGCTTTCCAACCTGTCGCCCGGCACATACTGTCTGACCGTCACCGACCAGCACTACTGTGGGGTAGCAACGTGTGTGACGTTAGAAGGAACGCCATTAGAGATTTCCTTATCAGTCGATAATTTAACTTGTCCGGACTCCGATGATGGTAGCATCACTGCTACACCAACTGGCGGCACTGCACCTTATACTTATATATGGAGTAATGGCGGCACCGATCAATCCATTAATAACCTGGAACCGGGTACTTATTCGGTTACGGTTACGGATGATACAGGGTGTACCGTTAGTGGTTCCGGAACGGTAAGTAATGTACCACCAATAGTCATTACACCGAATTCCAGTTCACCAACCTGTCCTAATGACAACAATGGAAGCGTTTCGGTAAGTGTATCCGGTGGCACTGGGCCATATACTTATCTTTGGAATACCGGCGCGACCGGAGCTGTTTTACCCAATTTAACGGCAGGCACCTATACGGTTACAGTTACGGATGCCAATGGATGCCCGGCAGAAGCAAGTATCCCGTTACAAAATGTATCCAACCTCATGATGGGTGCTGTGGGTACTCCTGAAACCTGCCCTGATGAAAACGATGGTTACCTGACGGCGAATCCTTCCAACGGTGTACCTGTTTATACCTATATATGGAGCAATGGTGCGACCACCCAGGTGGTTACCAATGTTGCTCCTGGTACTTATTCCGTAACGGTAACCGATGCAGTAGGTTGTACAAGAACCGCAACAGCAGTGGTACAAAGTGCACCGGATTTTGAAGTTATGGTTACTGGTACCAATGTAACGACTTGTGGAGGTAGTAATGGAACCGCTACAGCAACTGTGACGGATGGAACACCACCCTACACTTACTTGTGGGATAACGGAGAAAGCACCCAAACCATCTCGGGTTTGAGTGGAGGAGAATATAATGTCACGGTAACCAATAGCGACGGATGTATTGCCACCGGTTTTATTGTCATCACCGTACCCCCTGAGGTATCTGTACAAATAACAGCGACGGATCTGGTTTGCGCTGGGGAAAGTGATGGCGTTGCAGCAGCAGTGGTTTCTGGTGGTACAGCTCCTTTTGGCTTTGTCTGGAGTACCGGAGAGACTACAGCAAGTATTGCTGATCTGGCTGCCGGTACCTACTCGGTAACAGTGATGGATGTAAATGGCTGTATGGATGAAGCATCAGCTACAATTAATGAAGCACCGGGATTATCTGTGAGTGTAGTAGGTACAGATGTTGTTTGTGGTGAAGGTGGTACCGGATCAGCCACTGCTCTGGTAGACGGCGGAACTGCTCCCTTTGCCTATCTGTGGACCAATGGTGCGACTACAGCCACTGTTAATGGCTTAGCAACCGGAACCTATGGGGTAACGGTTACTGATGCCAACGATTGTACGGCAACTGGAGAATTTTCCGTTTTGGTGGTTGAAGACCTGGATATCGAGGTCATTTCACAAGATCTATTTTGTTTTGAAGACAATACCGGGCGCGCAACTGCAACTGCAAGTGGCGGAACAAGCCCTTATACTTACGAATGGAGTGATGGTACTACGGATGTAACAATTAATGGTGTTGCAGCGGGTACTTATTCCGTTACGGCAACAGATGCCAATGGATGTACGGTTTCACAGACCATTCAAATTGATCAGCCTGCTCTTTTGGAGGTCGAGATCACCACTGATGCACCCATGATTTGCCCTGAATCACTTGATGGTTCGGCAACGGCCAACCCAAGTGGCGGTACTACTCCTTATACTTATTTATGGAGCAATGGCGCTACGACACAATCCATTAATGACGTTGCGGCAGGGACTTATACGGTTACGGTTACAGACAGTAATGATTGTGAGGCTTCAGCTACCATTACCATTACAGAAGCTCCGGAACTGATCGCTGAGACTACGGGTAGTGAGATTGTTTGTGGTAGCGAAAATGAAGGTAATGCCGAGGTTACTGTAACCGGTGGAACGCCTCCTTTCACCTTTATGTGGAGCAATGGCTCTGAGCAAGAATCTATTGAAAATCTGGGAGAAGGCACTTATACCGTTACAGTTACCGATGCGTTGGGTTGTACCGCTACTGCTGAGTTTACGGTTGATGTAATTGATGATTTTCTTTTGTCAATAGTACCACGGGATGTGCTTTGTTTCGGCGACAATACCGGAAGCATCCTGGTCAATTCTTCTGGCGGCACAGCACCTTATACTTATCTATGGAGCAATGGCGCTACGACTAATGAAATCGTCAACTTGGAAACGGGCACTTATAATGTAACGGTAACTGAAGCCAATGGATGTCAGCTCGTTCAATCGATCAGTATCGATGAGCCAACAGAATTGACAGTAACGGCTATCGGAACCGATGCAGCCTGTTTTGATGAAACATCGGGTTCCGCTACAGCTACTGCTAATGGCGGCGCCACTCCTTATACTTATGCATGGAGTGACGGACAAACAACAGCAACAGCCAATAACCTGAGTGCCGGTACCTATATGGTTACCCTTACGGATGCTAATTTCTGTACGGATGTTGCCACAATTGTAATTGAAGAGCCAGCAGAGCTTAGCCTAACGGTTAGTTCACCTATCATTAATTGTGGAGGTACTGCCAGTGGAGAAGCTACTGCGATTGTTATTGGTGGCAACGAACCCTATACTTACCTATGGAGCAATGGTGCTACTACTCAGACAATAACGGGCATTACGGCAGGCATTTACGGGTTGACCGTTACTGATGCCGCTGGTTGTGATGTAAGCTCACAAACCATTAGTATCCAGGAATTGCCGGAGTTGACCGTCACTTTTGAGGTAACAAATATTGTTTGTTCTGATGAAAATATCGGAGCCATATCAACCACCATTTCCGGTGGCACATCACCATACACCTACGCCTGGAGTAATGGAGCAACTACAGCAAACCTTTCCAATCTTTCAGCCGGTACTTATGATTTGACGGTTACTGATGCCAACCAATGTTCAACTACCGGTACCGCGACGGTTACACAAATGCCGAATTTAGAGATTACCCTAACCTCAACGGATATAACCTGTAATGGTGCCGACGATGGTACTGCCACGGTTATGGCTAGTGGAGGGGAAATGCCTTACACCTATGATTGGAGCACAGGAGGAGATACCCCTACGATCACTGGATTGGCACCAGGTACTTACACGGTAACAGTTACAGGGAATGCTGGCTGTTCAGCTGAAGGCAGTGTAACGATTATAGAACCAACGGCACTAATGCTCAATACCAGCTCACTGGATGTTGATTGTACTGGAAATGCTGATGGGCAAGTGACCGTAACAGCAAGCGGCGGCACTTCGCCATATACCTACCTTTGGGATAATGGAGCGACTACCGCTACAATTGGTGGATTGATTGCCGGCACGTATTCCGTTACGGTTACAGATGTTAATGGTTGTACCGCTACGGCGTCAGAAACCGTAAATGAACCTACAGCACTGGGGATTGACATCTCCGGATTGACCAGCACTTGTACCGGAAGTAATGATGGTGCAGCAACTGCCACGGGTAATGGTGGTACCCCTCCTTATACTTATTCCTGGAGTAATGGTGCCAATACAGCGAGCATCTCCAATGTTCCTGCGGGTATTTATACCGTTACCGTTACGGATGCCAATCAATGTTCAACTACAGCAACGGCCAATGTGCCTAACTTCAACCAGCCAACATGTTCAGTAGAGATCGTTCAGCCGGTACATATATGTGTAGACGGAGAATTGGAGGTGGTGGTTAGTGGTGGCACAGGACCCTATACCTATTTATGGAGTAACGGAGCAACGACGGCTTCAATTTCCGACCTTGGTGTTGGGGATTATAGCGTAGTTGTAACGGATGCAAATGGCTGTACAACGACCTGCCAGCAAACCTTGGGCTCATTGAGCCTGGTCGGTGATTATGTGTGGCTTGATGAGGATCAGGATGGTATTCAGGATGCTTCAGAAATGGGCATTGGTGGTGTAACCGTGATTATTACCAATGTTGATGAAGATGATCCGGTTTGTGCTGATACAACGGTAACCGATAGTAATGGTAATTATTACTTTGAAGTACCCCCGGGCACCTACAAAATTACTTTTGTACAACCGATTGGATTGGAACCAAGTCCTCAAAATGCAGGAGGCAATGATGCTGTAGATAGTGATGCAGACCCAATCATGGGGATGACCGAAATCTTTACGATTGGCCCAAATGAAACCGATCTGACATTTGATGCCGGATTCTACTCACTTTGTGTAAATCTAACGGACCCAGGTATCATTGGGTATAACCAATACCTGTGTGGCCCTGGTGGTGATCCGGATCCAATTCAGAATATTGCTTTCCCAAGTGGCGGATCTGGTCCAATAGAATATATTTGGATGTACAGTGTCTCTTCTGGACCATTTAACCAGACGACCTATCAGGCTATTCCTAATTCCAATAGCCCAACTTATGATCCGGGGCCACTTTTCCAAACGACTTACTTCGTCCGTTGTGCACGTCGCGAAGGTTGTAGCACCTACATTGAGCCTGCTCCAGTAGAAATTGTAGTAGGTATGGAAGTGGTGCCTGTCATTACAGGACCGAGTGGTGCTTGTCGTTACGATGATGTGACTTTCACGGCTAATGGCATTGGACCTGATGCTGTCATTACCTGGCATTTTGGTTCAGGAGCTATTCCAAATACGGCAGTTGGTTCACCAGTTACCGTGAGTTTTACTTCTACCGGAAATCGGAATATTCTACTGGAAGTCACTGAAGATGATTGTACGGCATTTGATCGGGCAACGATCCACATCACCAATAGTCCAGTTGAATGTGGAACCGGACTGGTTATTGATGCAGAGGTGGAAGATCAGGCTGCCAAGCGGATTCGCGTCAATTGGAGCTTGGAAGAAAACAATGGCAATATCGTCTACCAGGTAGAACGTTCCAGCGATGGCGAAAACTTCCAGCAGGTAGGCGCAATAACAGAACCAACAAGCGTACAAAACGGAATTCAATATTTCGAATACTTTGATATTGCAGCAAAAAAAGGGCGTAGTTATTATCGTGTGAAAGCGGTAGAAAATAATGGCAATTCCCTGCTCTCTGATGTGGTTGATGCCGTAATCTACGGTGATTCTGAGTTGTCAATGGTTTACCCTAATCCGGCAAACGATATGATAACCATAGAATTCTTTGATACATTTGGCGAGGAAGTGACCCTTGAGGTAATCTCTGTCAGCGGTAAGCGATTGACTACCCTTCACCTACCGGCAGATGTTGAACGTCAGCAGATTGATTTATCTGCTTTCCCCACCGGCGCCTACTTCATCCGTATGAAGTATGGTAAATCGGATGTTAAAACAGTAAGAGTACTAAAGTACTAAGTTCAGACGCCACTGAAAAGTGGAATGTGATTAAAAGGGGCCGCTTCATTTTGGAGTGGCCTTTTTTTTGAGTAGGTATGAAAAGGAGGGGGCAGATCGCTGCGCTTTCAGGGGTCAGACGCTGCGCTGTCAGGGGTCAGGACGCTTCGCTTTCAGGGGTCAGGACGCTGCGCTGTCAGGGGTCAGGACGCTTCGCTGTCAGGGGGCAGGCCGCTGTGCTTTCAGGGGTCAGACGCTGCGCTTTCAGGGGGCAGGACGCTTCGCTTTCAGGGGGCAGATCGCTGTGCTGTCAGAAGTCAGAGGCTGCACTGTCTTTAGTCTGACAGCGAAGCGATCTCAAAAACGCCATCGCTTTGGACCACAGTGTGGTCAAAGTATGTTAGCTCGTAATAGTGCCACGGTTTTCGACTACAGCGTAGTCGCACCTATCACTTTCAGGGGTCAGACGCTGCGCTGTCAGGGGTCAGGACGCTTCGCTTTCAGGAGTCAGACGCTTCGCTGTCAGGGGGCAGACGCTGCGCTTTCAGGGGTCAGGACGCTTCGCTGTCAGGGGTCAGATCGCTTCGCTGTCTTTAGTCTCACAGCAAAGCGCTCTATCCCCAAAACAACATTCCAAAATAGGAAACAATGTTCATTTATACATGCTAAAAAATTTAATATAAAACTTGCAAAAGTGGAAATTACGCTTTAAACTTGCAGTCGAATTAACCAATTATTATGAAGGCTCTGCCGATAGAATCAATTTGTTGCTGTTGCTGTTTTATCACGCTGCTAGTCAGTGCCGGGAACCGTACATTGGTTGGTTAAAAAGGTAATACCTGATTCCATTCAAAGGCCTTCCCGGATGTCATTCCGGGAAGGCCTTTGTGTTTTGGTTATTTGATTAAACTAATTAAAGTCATTAGTTGTATAGATAAAGGTCATGGAGTTGAAGATGTTAAATAGCCTAACATTGTTTATCTTTGTGGTGAATTTTTAACCTTCTTTGGGAAATCCCGGATTTTGTCAAAGAATTATTTTATTTGAGTGTTATGATAAAGACGGATATACTGATCATTGGAGCGGGCCCTGTGGGGTTGTTTACAGTGTTTGAAGCGGGACTATTGAAGTTGCATTGTCATCTGGTGGATGCATTGCCTATGGCTGGTGGTCAGTTGTCGGAGATTTATCCGAAAAAACCGATTTATGATATTCCCGGTTATCCTTCCATATTGGCCGGCGAACTGGTAGATCGTTTAAAGGAACAAATTGCTCCATTTAAGCCTGGTTATACGCTAGGCGAACGGGCGGAAAGTATCGAAAAGGTTGGCGAAAAAATGTACCGGATGACCACCAATCGGGGGAGTCAGGTTGAAGCACCGGTTATTGCGATTGCCGGTGGTTTGGGATGTTTTGAGCCAAGAAAACCACCTATCCCCAATGTGGAACATTTTGAGGACCACGGGGTGGAGTATATTATCAAAGATCCGGAATTTTACCGCAACAAACGCGTTATTCTGGCTGGTGGTGGTGATAGTGCGCTGGATTGGACAATCTTCCTATCTGATGTAGCCAGTGAAGTAACACTCATTCACCGCCGTAATGATTTCAGAGGCGCCCCTGATTCTGTTGAAAAAGTGATGGAATTGGCACAGGCTGGAAAAATCGATCTGCTCACTCAATCTCAGGCAGTGGGGCTGATTGGCAATGGCAAATTGACTGATGTAACCATCAAACACAAAACCAGAGGCGAGATTTCCAAATCTACAGACCATTTCATTCCCTTATTTGGCCTTTCTCCAAAACTAGGGCCCATTGCTGATTGGGGACTGGATATTGATAAAAATGCCATCGAAGTAAATACCCTTGATTACAGTACCAATGTACCGGGTATTTATGCTATAGGAGACATCAATACTTATCCCGGCAAACTGAAGCTGATCCTGTGTGGTTTCCATGAAGCTACATTGATGTGCCAGTCGGCATTTCAATACATCAATCCGGATAAAAAATTGAGTTTTAAATATACTACCGTTAATGGAGTTAATGGGTTTGAATAGGTGCGAGGGCTTGCTAAAGATGTGCCGTTTGCCTAAATTGGGCAAAAATCATCGTAATCCATGGAAGCTCTACTCACCACTTATTATGATTACCATTGGGAGGCCAATGAGCGTTATATTAATTTGATAAAACAAACCAAGACACCACCTGAAAGAGCGATTTTTTTGATGAGCCACATCCTCAATGCTCAACAGATTTGGCTCAATCGCATTAGCCCGAATGGAAAAAAGGTAGGGGTATGGGAAGAACACGCCCCCGACAGCATGGCAAATCTGAATATGGAGCAGTACAAACGCGCCATCACGCTCCTGGCTGAAAATGATCTTTCAGAAATCATAACTTACCAAAATACTCAAGGGCAAACTTATACCAATTCCATTCGGGATATCCTATTACATATTGTGAATCATGGTACCTACCATCGGGGACAATTGGCTTTGCTGTTCCGTGCGGCGGATATCGCTCCACCAAATACGGATTATATTTTTTACCGTAGGGAATGATGTGCGCTAAAAATTGGGGAAATACCAAGAAAATGACAAAGTAAATTTGCCAGGTTGTAGATTAAAGCATAGAAAATCGTAAATTGTGGGACAACTGAAAAATCCTGGCTATGAAGAATATTTACTTGTTTCTACTGCTATGTTTTACTGTCCAGCTTGGGACGGCACAAATAAGCTATCGTGTCATTGGTTTAGCTGATCATATTGATGGTTCCATTGAGGGCGGTTTTTTTATCAAACAAATTGAAGACCAACGGGCATTTAAGGCCAATTTGGGTATTGTTAACCGGGGCAATGAGAAAGTATTTAAGCGGCCGCTTATCCAGGAGATCGGATTTTTGCAGATTACTCAGGATAAAATAAACAACTGGATTCATATCCAAGGCCAAGCGGAACCTATTGTGATGCAGATCCGCGAGTTATACCTCTGGGAACACCTTCGCCGGTCTTCAGAAAAAGGATATTTGCACCTGGAAGCTGCTTTTGTTGGGCAGGATCAAAAGCCAGAGGCCGTCATCAGCGTAGATTTATCAGGCGAGAAACTGGATGTGACCAATGGTCATTCCATCCGCCTGGAAGAGGCTTTCTTCCAATGTGTACAAAAATTTGAAGAACAACGCAAAAATGCCGCCAGAGCAGCATCACTTAGTCAGAATAATGCTTCTAAAAAAGTCACTAATCCTGGCAAGTCACAAGTATTAGGCGTCTATAATTTCCTGGATTTGTGGAAAGGTAATTTTTCGTATACCCGTTCTCACCTTCGGTCTTCTGGCAACAGGATTTTGGGCCGCTACATATTAAAAAGTGGTAAAAAAGAAGCTGAAAAGAACTTTTATGCTGTTGTAAAGGGGGAAGATTGGTTTATCAAAGCCAATAACTATACCGGACAGGGTGATTATTACAACAAGGTGCTTGAGAAAGGCCGATACCTTTTCCTAATTGACGATATCAACCTCAAACCTGAAGAAGGCATGAATCTGGGAGAGGAAGTCATCTCCAACAGAGTCGGCATCATCATCGATATGAATACGGGCATTCCCCAAATTGTAACAGATGAATTAATGTCGGAAATTATGGCCCCTTATCCGGAATTAAAGCAACGCTATCTCTTCAAAAATCTATTAAAATTCCCATTCCAACTGGGCCGTGTACAAAATGTGATTGCCGAAATTAATCGGCTGGAGGAGCAAGGGTAAGTAGGGTGTAGGTTTTAGGCGGTGGGTTTTAGGATTTAGGGGGAGATTGGAAAAGAAGGCCTGTAGGGGGTGAATAGGTTTAGAGGGGTTTAGGGAAGGTTTAGGGAGGTTTAGGAGATTGTACAAAATAGAAATAGTAGGGGTGTTTGGGGTTAGGAGGTTTAGGGGGGGACGGTGGTTTAAAACGGAATAGCTCTTTCCAATTCCATTCCATTCGGGAAAACAGATTTAGGAGGTTTTAGGCGGTTGGTTTTAGGATTTAGGTGGAGATTGGAAAAGAAGGCCTGTAGGGGTGAATAGGTTTAGAGGGGTTTAGGGAGGTTTAGGAGATAGTGCATAATAGAAATAGTAGGGGTGTTTGGGTTTAGGAGGTTTAGGGGGGACGGTGGTTTAATAAAACGGAACCCAGCTGAGTGTTCAGCAAAATAGGTCCTACTTAGAATTCTTAAGGGAGTGTCCAGCAAACTGTGTCTACCTCAGAATCTTCAATTCCCAGCTTAGGGTATAAAGAATTGGACTTCAATAAATTACTCTGCGAAACTCCGCGTTCCCTGCGCCTCTGCGGTGAAAAAAATACATTTTCTCATACACTCCTATAAATCTTTGTCGCTTTGCTTTGCTTCGCTGCCCCTAAGTAGTCGACCATCGCTTCCAATCCATTTTATCCAATTTTCCATATTTTCTATTTCTCTCTTCCACAAATCATTACCCTTCCCTCATATCCAAAATTCGGCTCAATTTTCCACCTTGACTCCGTGGTATTTCCTGATACTTCATTAGTTGCACAGCCATGCCCAGGCCGATGTTATTGCGGATTTTGGTTTGGATATTACCACTCAATAGCTGGAGTTTTTCATTTTTTGAATCCTGGGAAATTCGGGAAAGCTCCTTTTCAAATGCTGGTGCAAGTTCCACTTTTAGGGTGACTTCATCCAGGGTTTTTGTTCTGCTCACCAGCAGTTGATAATTGGGGACGACCTCACTAAAGTCTTGCAATAATACTTCCACCTGGGTATGAAAGAGATTGACACCACGAATGATCAGCATATCGTCTGCACGGCCTTTGATGGGGCTCATTTTGATATGGGTACGTTTGGAGTGTTTGTCGTAATAAATGCTGCAAATATCATTGGTTCGATAGCGTAATAAAGGCATAGCCTCTTTGGTCAAGGTCGTAAAAACCAGTACGCCTTCCTGTCCGTAGGGTAGGGGTTCACCGGTATCCTTATCTACGACCTCTGGAAAAAAGTGATCCTCCCAAATATGACTGCCATTACCCCGCTCTTCCTGATCTTCCTGAGAAACGCCAGGCCCAATGATTTCACTTAGGCCATAAATATTGGTGGCCTTTACTTGCAATCCCTTTTCCACCTGACTTCGAATGGTCTCTGTCCAAGGCTCGGCACCCAGGATGGCATATTTCAACTTCAACTGATTCAGGGAAATATTACGACTAACCATTTCCTCAGCCAGCGTTTGGGCATAAGAGGGTGTACAACAAATGACTTCCGGTTGAAAATCCTGTAAAATCATCAATTGCCGATCGGTCATACCTCCCGAAACAGGAATAACGGCCATACCTAGTTTTTGAGCGCCCCCATGCATACCCAAACCACCTGTAAAAAGACCATATCCATAAGCATTGTGTAGCTTCATGCCGGGGCGTGCACCAGCGCAGACCAGCGAACGGGCGACAACTTCATCAAAAATATCCAGGTCGGCAGCGGAATAACCAACTACGGTAGGTTTGCCCGTCGTGCCACTGGAGGCATGAATACGCCTGATTTCTTGCTGAGGAACCGCAAATAAATCAAAAGGATAATGGTCCCTCAAATCGGATTTGTAAGTAAATGGTAGCTTGTGCAGATCTTCAATTCCCCGGATATCAGCTGGTTTTATGCCACCTTCATCCAGGGCATTTTTATAAAAGGGAACTTTTTTGTATAATCTGGAAACAAGCTGACTCAAACGATCGCTTTGCAATTTTCGAATTCGAGGCAAAGACATTGTTTCTATTTCCGGCTGATACATCATGATGGGTGTGCTTTTTGTGGACCTCCAAACATGCTAAAGTAATAATACTAATTTTTAGTTGAGTATTTTTTTCCTAAATTGACCTAAACAAGCTCTTATAACAGAAAAAAAATATATACTTAACATTTAGGTTTAAAAAATAATTGTTAGGATATTGGTTTCTGGATGTATAAAGTAATTCGGGTATGGATAATTTAATTTTTATAAGTTACCGTCGTGGTGATGGCAATAATGTAGCAAGGGCACTAAAAATAGATCTGGAACAACATTTGGGAAGTGAAACAGTTTTTTTGGATTCTAATATTAATCCGGGGGATAAGTGGCCTGAAACAATAGAGAAAGCACTGAGGGATGCCAGAATAGTATTGGCTGTAATTGGCCCGGAATGGCTGACAAAGCGAGAACAAGGTTCAGGGCGAAGGAAAATCGATAGTGAAGAGGATTGGGTGAGAAGAGAAATTGAAGAAACCATAGCAGCGGGGGATAAAAAAACACTTATTCCCGTTTTGTTAGAAAATGTAAAACAGCCGGAGAAAGAGTGGCTGCCTGATTCGATCAAAAGCATTTTTAATAACCAGATTTACCATTTTAGGTGGGATTATAGAGAAAATGATTGCAAGAAATTGCTCGATCATATAAAAATACTCATTGGATGGAAAGGGTTGAACAAGGTACAAACGGTATCGAATGACAAATTGAGTCTTCTTAACAAAGTACTGCCTTTTTCTTCTAAAGATTTTCCAGTACCTGTTATCCCGTTTGTTGGCCCGATTCCTTTTGAAAAGAAGGAAGCAAAAGTGTTTTTTGGAAGGAGCGAAAATATCCTGACATTAAATGATAAAATTAACAACCCAGAACGTCGGCTTATCCTATTTTATGGGTCTTCCGGTGTTGGAAAATCATCTCTATTATTTGCCGGCTTATTTCCTCGGCTGATAGATAAGTGGAATGTACATTATCACAGGCGTAAGTTATTACAAACGCTTCCCAAAGACTTAGAAGAGATCCTCAGCAAATCAAAAGAATCCGATCTTCCAACACTGTTGTTGCTCGATCAAGTTGAAGAAATGTATACTAATCCTGATAAGGTTCTTGAGGATAAAGAGCCTGATTTATTGGTTGAAAAGATCATTCATGCCCTTAATGAGTACCCAAATGTTAGGATCTTACTAAGTTTTCGAAAAGAATATCTCTCGGAGATTCAAAATTTGTTTTCCAATAAAAATATCCCTTTTCTTAGAATGCCGCTTAGTCCACTTGATCGTTCTGGAATAATTGAGGCTATCACTTGGATTGTACATAACAAAACGCTCAATGACGTATATTTCAACCTTGAAATTGAACCTGGTTTGCCGGAACAGATAGCTGAGGATATTTTGCGGGGACAAAGATCACATGTTGCGCCCATGTTGCAGATTCAGCTTCGTAAAATGTGGGATTTAGTAAATGGGCAAGAAAAGCCCCGGTTTACATTGAGTTTGTACAATGAGGTTAAAGATAGTAGCCTTGAAGAGTTTTTGAATGGTCAGATAAAGGTAATACAGCAATTATTTCCAGAAGAAGTAGAAAGTGGATTGGTATTAGATATTTTGCATTTTTTTACCACTGGAAGAGCAACAGCAGGGGAACATTTACAATCGGATTTAATAGCCTTGTATCCTCCACTTCAAGCAGAAACAATTACCCGGTTATGTCAGGAGTTGGTTAATAAGTATTTACTTACATTTAATACAGAATTTCAGCCCCAAACCTTGCGATTAGCCCATGATGCTTTGGCACCTCCTATCAGACAATTATTTAACAATTCTGATGCAGCAGGGCCCAGGGCAGCGAGGATTCTTCAAAGTAAAAAGAAAGATATCATGGCAGGGCGGGATGTTGAATTTAGCCTGATTGACCTGGAAATCATCGAAAAGGGTGAAGACGGCATGAAGAAGTTAGGCTCAATTGAAGAAAAAATATTGGAACTCAATAAAAAGAGGGTTCAAGAGAGAGAAATTCAATTCATAAATAATATTCAACAAACGGTAGATGCTGTTATAGATCAATTGTATCATTTAGAATATGAAAACGCACATGTGAAATTAGTCCATGCTGCTGAAAAGGTATTTGAATTAGAGCAAGAAGGAACTCGGCTTAAATTTCTTTTGGCAACTGGTTTAAAAGAGCAGATAAATAAAATAGCTTCGGGGTTCATTGAATTTGCCTATTTTTATAATGAATGTGGAGAGGTAGATTTTGCGATAGATTTGACAAAAAAAGCGATTAAGCTATTAAATCGAACGGATATCGCGGAAGAATTAGAGACACAATCACATCATCTTCCTTTGCCCCGCAATTATCTTCGCCGGATTCTTGAACAGATGGATGAAAGTCAATTTGCCAATTTAGAAAATCGGTATTATCCGAAAATGGTTCCGGTACAAGGCGGTGAATTCTCTATGGGTAACTCAGAAGGAGAAAAATCAGAACAAGAGGTTCACAAAGTAAAATTGAAGGACTTTCGTATGGCCTCTACGCCGATAACTTTTTGGCAATTTGGCCTTTATTGCAAGGCAGTGGGGCGAAATATAGAAGAATTGAAAGATAGTTGGGGTATTCATGGCGATAATCCTGTTATCAATGTAAATTGGTATGATTGTTTGCATTATGCCAATTGGTTGAGTAATCAAAAAAATCTTTTGCCAGCGTATTATTCTATAAAAGAAGGCAAAAATTCTTTTTTGATAAAAAACGAAATGGAGGATAATGATTTTTTGTTTGATTCTATTTGGAAGTCAAACGGATTTCGACTACCTACGGAAGCGGAGTGGGAGTATGCAGCTCGTGGAGGTATTAATAAAAATAAATACACTTTTGCGGGTAGTGATACGATCATGGATGTTGCCTGGCATGATGCCAATTCAATAAATAGGACCCATCCAACTGGAAGTTTAAAACCAAATGGGCTTGGTTTATTTGATATGAACGGAAATACTTGGGAGTGGTGCTGGGATTGGTACGAAAAAAATTATTACTCAAACAGCGAAGTAATCAGCCCGAAAGGGCCTTCTACCGGAACCTTCCGAACACTTAGAGGAGGAGCTTATAGTTCTTTAAATATCGCTTGCCGGGTATATAGTCGATATGCTACAGTTCCTAATGACAAAGATTCTACTTACGGATTTCGCCTTGTGCAAGGTTTTTAAATAATACAAGATGCTTGACAGATTTCGAAACTCAATTGTAAAAATTGTCAATAAAGATAACAAAGTAGTTGGAACAGGCTTTGTGGTCCATAAGCAGGGATATATTTTAACAACTTCTCAAGTTATTCTCGATGCTACACTACAGAAAGTTGGCACCAAAATTCCCAAAAAGATTGAAATAGAATTTGTTGGCCACACTTATGGCACTCAGGTTCAAGAATATTTCAGCGCAGATATTTTGTCCTCACATTGGACCAACTACAAAGAAGGAGATATTGCCGTTCTACACTTCAATGATAAATTGCCCGAAGAAGTGGAAGTTCTACCCCTAGGGAATTCTTTGGAATATCTTGACAAAAAGAGTAACATCTGTTTTTATGGTTTCCCAAATGGAGGTGCCGAAAGTTTGGGCCGTGGTCAAATATTGGGCCGAAAAATGGACCTGTCCCTGAATTTCGAAATCATCCAAATTGCTGCGACTGAAAAGGGAGCGGGATTTATGGGAGGACCAGTGCTAAATCTCGATACTGGGCATATTATAGGCCTTTATTCACAAATTCCAACCAATTTAAGGGCTTTTATCGTGCCTTCTGAAACAATCAAGGAGCACTTCCGCTTATTGGAATTACAACAAGCATTCTCTCCTCAGTCTATTACTCATTTGAATTCAGGTCTACCTGATGTTGTAAAAAGGAAATCGTATGATGATGGACCAGAAGAGAACTTTTTGGCCACTGTGAAATCCGAAACCATTGTTTTTTTGGAAACATTGGAAGATTTGAAAACCAAGCGAGCTAAAGAGCAATTATTACGTAAACTGGATTTAATTGAACTCAAAAAACGTTTTATTGGGAGGATCTCTTCTAAACAAACTTGGGAGATTATTATTGACGGGTTACAATACAATAAAATTGATCGCCTCATCGAGCTTTTAAAAGTAGTAACCCCAGATTCATATAAGCGGAAAAGAAAAAATGAGGTTAAAAAATTGATCAATAAATGGGAGACAATTGAAGTGTTCCCTTATCGTTATATTTTCCATGATTTTTTAAAGCGAATAGTTTTAGCTTCCGAGTATATTCATTTGGATAGGGTATATATTGATTTAATCGCTGAAACAAATGTAGAACCCAAATCGAAAAGTAATGCCTTTATCATTGAACAGGTAGCTGTTGAACAGTCCCGGGAAGAGTTTTCTCTGGAAAAAGAAAAAACATCACCTCCCAGAAATATAATAAGGCACCGAAATGAGCGAGAGAAAGCGAAAACAGACAATATTGATCACAACAAAAAAAATACGGAGACAGGACCTAGAGTAGACCAAGTCCTGAATATTGCAAAAGATGAAGACCGGTTTGTCATAACCGGTGCTCCTGGCTCAGGAAAAACCGTCACCTTGAAAAAGATTGCTTTCCGCAATGCTGAAGAGATCATTGATGGCCAGGATATGTATAAAATCCCGATACTTATCATTGCCAATCAGTTCAATAAACAAAATTCTTTTGAATCATTGATTGCAAGAGAATTTCCGGAATGGAATAATCCGGATATTGACCGTGGTCATTTACTTGTTCTAATTGATGGGTTTAATGAAATTAATCCTGCTTTTCAGGAAGAGGCAAGGGCGGAGTTGAAAACCTTATTGGAAAAAGAAGAGGATTGTTCAATCATCATTAGTAGCCGGAAATACGGTTTTGACAATATCTTTCAATTACCTCATTTTGAAATAAAGGAACTGCGCCCTGTCCAGGTAAAAGAATACATTGGAGCTTATCTGCCGCAATATCAAGAAGAAATATGGGCGGAAATTATGGATGAGGAGAATGAACAAATTAAACCCCTTGCCTATAATCCACTCACACTTTTTATGATCATCTTTACTTTTGATCCTGAAAGTAAAACGTTGATTCCTGATAGTAGAGGGCGACTGTTTGGACGATTTATCTCTAAAATTCTAGATTGGAAAAAATCGTTTTCTAAGTCGAATATAGAAAGTAGCCGGAAGGAAAAGATACTTTCTAAGTTGGCTTTAATTATGCGTAAACAGGATTTTAACCCGCCAGAAGAAGAAGTAGAGGCCTATTTTACGGAACAGCTGGGTAATGAACAAGATGCTAGAGACCTCCTTGATGATCTATATATAAATCATATTCTGAAAATCAACTTTTCCTTAAAATTCAATGAAACTGAAAATCAATTTTTTGAGGAGAAGACAGTATCCTTTATGCATGAAAGTTTTTTGGAATACTTTTGCTCCCTAGAACTCAAAGAATATTTTATTCAGTTTAATAATATTAACATAAATTTTGGTGCTACCGAGTGGTTTGAAACTATACTAATGGTTAGTGACCTCTTCAAAGTCGAAGAGAGGATTGCACTGACCAAATTTCTTCTATTTCTATATTTTGGAGGTGAGCCCAAAAAGGTGAGGTTTTTAAAAGCACCTCTTTCAGGCAAGCGATCTAGCGGAAAAAGACCGTCGCGATTGGATCCAGGTTGTATCTTTTATTCAAAGATGGAAATTGCTTGTAAGACGGCATATAATATTAAAAACAACCATCCGGAAGCCTATGGAGTTATTGAGTTTCTTTTGATCAAAGACCTAAAAAATTGGGTGAAGTATCAATTTGCCTACATGTCCGAAAAACCCAATGAAAACGAACTGGAAGATTATAAATATATCCCTTCTGAAAGTACCATGAAATTGATATTTGCCGCTGTGGGAGGGTTGTCCAGTAAAGAAGTTTATCATTGGATTTTTAAAAGCGAGCAGTGGCAAATGATCTGGTTAATTCAAAAAGGGTTAAATGATTTAAGTAAAAGTGTAAGAGAAAATCTAAATAATAGAATCAGGGTTTTAATCGATAATTTGAGTGACTTTGAAACCCTATATGATTATCTGGACAAATTTGGGACTGACCCTTGGGTGGAGGATTCCTTAGCAGAACTCAAATCCGAGCTGGAAATTGAAATGCCTTTGAAACTTCAAAAAAGACTGTTTGAAGCTAACAGAGATACGACCCTTCTAAAAAGAATCGGAAAGCAGGACCCTGAATACTACATGGAAAACTTTGACCTAAAAGAAGACACGATTAGTTCCTTTGTCAATTTTTTGTTGAGTCTGGCTTATAACGATAAAGTTCAAACGAGGTTACTTCATCTCTTATTTTCTGAGAGTACTAAACCTGAGGTTCAGATTGAAATAGCACGGTCATTGATAGAAAAATTTTATTGCGTAGAGGAAGTGCTTCGTTATATTAGTAAAAATTATAAAAAACTTAAAGAACTTCCGGATATAGCCGATTTAATTAGGCGATACCTACGTTTCCTTCCTTTTAATAAATTGCCTTCCAAATTGAGAAGGTTGTTTATACCCAATAAGAATGATTTATTAAAAGATTATTTAGACGAATACCAGGAGGTGGCCTCTTCTTCTAATTTATTCCTCGCAACCAATCATGTAGAATATTGCCTGGTGAATTTGGTGAATCAGGTTGTAACAAAGCAGGTTCCCCTACGGTTTTTACGCGGCGCGGTAATTGATGAAACCAATAACCTTTCAGGCGGCGGCACACTTACCTTTTCTGAGATAGAAGACTTTGAAGTGAAATTTGTTGGCGCTAAATATTCTTCATCAAAAGAGTCGATACACTTGATGGTAGAAGACAATGCGGAGGGGATTTGGAGCCGTATACCCAAGGAAGGTGAGGTTATTGTAAATAACCATATCAGAAAGACCATCAAAGGCATAGGGAATCTAGATAGCAATACGACAAAAACAATTCTTGTGAAGACCAAAGGAACTTTGG
The DNA here is from genome assembly GCA_021604865.1 of Saprospiraceae bacterium. Classification (GTDB taxonomy): domain Bacteria; phylum Bacteroidota; class Bacteroidia; order Chitinophagales; family Saprospiraceae; genus BQJU01. Next base: position 23,894 of record BQJU01000012.1, read on the forward strand.
TTCCGAAGGGCAAAGGATCTTTTTTTTCTGAAGATGGGTTGATTTCTCATCCTTACCTCACCAGTAAAACTAGTGATGATGAAATAACTATTTATTATGAACAAGCAGCTTTTCAAGAAGAAGAGCACTTTCAGAAAGGCAATGAAATTTTAATCGATGGACACCCATTTAGAATTTTGGATTGGGGCGAAGAACAAGTGAACTATCAAGAAAATGTTTTTACGCCAATTCGGTTTCCTTCAGGAGAACAGATTGATTCAACAAAATGGTTTATCCATTTTTTTAGTAACATGCATCCCGATATTATCCTAAATAATGAAGAGATAATAAATGACCTTAATAAGTATTCATCAGATTTAGGCGTTAGAAAATTGATTAGTGAACTCAACTTGCTCTATTTATTTCACGAGGATTTTGAAGAAGTTAGTTATGGGATTATCTTAAAGAAATATCCGGCTTTGAAAAAGGTTGTATATTATTCTAATATTGAAAAACGATTAAAACCTATATTTCTTCCCGATGAAAAATTGATGGAACTTAAAGAAAATCAGATTGTTGTAGTCGAGAAAGACGACCTTTTACATGCGGTTAAGATTCATCAACGAAGTCCAAAAACAGGATTTGCCGAAAGTTTTATTACGAAAATAAAGTCAAAAAATTATAATAACCAATATGCCTTTATTTTCAATCCAGACAATAAAGACTTTTTTCTGCATTCAAGCCGGATCAACTTTTTTCCAAAGGACTACGACCGTGTTTCCTTTTTTCCATGCCTTAATTTTACCAAACGATACAGGAATTTTCCAATAGCAAGGAAAGTAGTTAAAATTGAGGAAGGCAATGAATCCCAAAAATTAAAAGTTTTAAATGACTACGAATTACAAATCAGAAAACATAGAAATGCGCTTAACCTTTATAGAAATGCTACTCACTTAAACTATTATGAAAGAGAGAATAGTATAAAGACGGCCCTCTTTAAATTATGTGACAACTATTTTAAATTGGAGCGGTATGAGGAATGTCTTAAGTGCTGCAATAAGTTGTTAGAAAAAGATCGAACAAATTGGTGGGCCGAAACTAAGGCTGGAGATTGTTGTATGAAGATAGGCGATTATCAAGAGGCAATCAATCGATATAACAAAGTGAAACAAAGGTTGAAAAGAGACCCGATCTTTGTTGATAACCTAGCCTGTTGTTATGTAGAATTGGGCAGAATTAAATTTGCCCAGAGGAGGTATTCAGAATATGACAAGCATAATGAAATTAATGATGAAAACTTCTTTTTATACCTCAAATACCTCAATTTGCTGGTTGAGTTTAGCAATTTTGAAAAAGTAGAACTTTTATTATTGCGGGTTCCCGAGGTTTATCATGAAAAAATGGGAACTATATTTGAAAGAATTGCCCGAGGATTTCAGAAGAAGTATCGACGGAATAAGCAGATGGACGCTCTGCTCACCGCATTTTCTTATTTCGACAAAGCACAACAGTATTCTTCTAACCCAAGTACCATTATTCGATATGCCATTTTCTTATACCAGTTAGGTGATTTTGACATGGCAGAAAAATACCGAAAAGAGGCCTTTAAAAAAGTACCGGATCCTTATATGCTCAAATTGTTATATAGTAAAGAAATTGGTAAGATTGAACATATCTATTTGGATGAGAAACTGAAAGATAAAGAGTTAGTAGAAAAAATAAATTTGGCAGAGCGGTATTTGAATTCTAAACCATTGGAATCAATTAAATTGCTTAAAGCACTCAAAAAAGTAAGCCCTAAGCACCCAAAAATAAATACGTTGATCAGGAGGCAATTGAAAAAGTTTAAATTTTCAGGAGGTATCCAAAGTCTGTACTCTTGTAATGTTTACGACGTACTTCATAATAAGTATGCGGATGAACCAAAGTTTAATTATGAATATGCCAATTACCTCAACAGCGTAGGCAAATTGGATGAGGCAATAGCATTGGTCAAAAAGTTTACGAATGAAAAATTTTTAAAGTCAATGTATTTTTCTGAATTTCATAGACTTTATGGCGATATCCTTAAAAAGATGATCGTTAAAAACCAAATGCTTGTCACTACATTTTCCCCAATTGCAATGGAACATTTTAATAAGGCAATAGATCACTGTAAAGACGAGCGACAAAAAATGGATTGTCTATTGCGTAAAGCTTTTTTTATTATTGAAACAAAAATGGAATCAGCATACGAAGAGCTTGATTCAATTATAAAAACGATAAAGGCGTATGATCCGTTTTTTGAGGATCTGCAAAAAATTCCCGCATATAGATTCAACCCTGATTACTGGTCTTCAAAGCGAAGACGATCTCGGAGAAGAAATAGAAATAACAAATCCTAAGTGCTTGTTTGGAGGCCGGCTTTGATGGTGAAAAGTGACCCTTTGCTGCCAAATGGCCTTCCAACATGTTCCGAAATAAATCCAATATGGTAAAACCATTTTACTATTATATATTTCTCCTATTTGTCCTAACAAGTTGCCTCACAGATAAAAAACAAAACCTGACAATTGCCGCTGCCGCGAATACACAATACGCCATGGGCGAAATCAAGGAATCCTTTGAGCAAGAGACTGGACAGCCGGTTACGCTGATTTTTGGTTCTTCCGGAAAATTAACCGCACAGATTGTCGAATCGGCTCCTTATGATATTTTTATTTCAGCAGACATGAAATATCCACAAAGCCTCTTTGAAAAAGGTTTGGCACTCGAAGCTCCAGGTATTTATGCGAAAGGAGCACTGGTGCTTTGGACCTTTGATCCTGAATTGTATCCAGATTTGGAGGTTTTAAGGTCGGAGAAAGTGAAAAAGATAGCCATGGCCAATCCCCAAACAGCACCCTATGGCGTAGCTTCAGAAGAGGTATTGAGAAATGCCGGCCTTTATGAAAAGCTGGTATCGAAGCTGGTTTTTGGAGAAAGCATTGCGCAAACAAACCAATACCTCAGTACCCAGGCTGCTGAGATAGGTTTTACGGCTAAGTCTGTAGTTTTATCAAAAGAAATGGAAGGCAAAGGACGTTGGCTAGATATTGACCCAGGACATTATAGTGCTATAGAACAAGGCGCCGTAATCTTAAAAGTGAGTGAACAGCGCAATGCAGCCCTTGCCCGTCAATTTTATGATTTTCTATTTTCAGAACAGGCGCAGGAAATCTTCAAAAAATATGGATATTTGGTTCCAAAGTAACCAAAAGTTGATATGATCGATTTTGAACCACTGATACTGACCTTTCGCTTGGCCCTGATCACGACAATTATTTTATTAATCATTTCCTTCCCGATTGCCTACTGGTTGGCCTATAGTCGGTTTAAAGCAAAGGCCATTGTGGAGACAATCGTGAGTATGCCGTTGGTTTTGCCGCCTTCGGTATTGGGGTTTTATTTATTGGTTGCCTTTAGTCCATCTTCCTGGTTGGGGCAATTTTTGGAAACCAATTTTGATTTGCGCCTGGTATTTTCTTTTACCGGATTGATTGTAGCCTCCGTGATCTACAGCCTGCCCTTTATGGTGCACCCAATACAGGCGGGGTTTGCCAGCCTGGAACCGGAGTTGAAATACGCTTCCTATTCTCTTGGGAAAAGCCGTTTGACCACACTTTTACGCGTTTTATTACCCAATATGAAGTCTTCGCTTTTGACGGGCATTGTGCTAACGTTTGCCCATACCATTGGCGAATTTGGTGTGGTTTTAATGATCGGTGGCAATATACCCGGGGAGACCAAAGTCGCCTCCATGGCGATTTATGACCAGGTGGAAATGATGCATTATGATCAGGCAAATATTTATGCATTCATCCTGTTCGCCATTACTTTTGTTATATTACTTGTTGTGTATTTGATCAATCAAAGGTATTTCATATCAAAAGCAATATGATTGAAATTAACATTCAGAAAAAATTGCAAACGGCACATGGTGCCATGAATTTGAATGCCGCCTTTGAACTTCAAGAAGGAAAAATCACCACCATCTATGGATCGTCCGGTGCAGGAAAGACCACAATTTTGACCATTCTGGCTGGTCTCTTGACTCCTGAAACAGGAACGATAAAGGTAAACAATGAAATATGGCTGGATACTTTTAACAAGAAAAAATTGCCAATCCAAAAACGCAGCATAGGTTTTGTTTTTCAAAATTATGCCCTCTTCCCCAATATGACGGTGATCGATAATCTTCGTTATGCCCTTAGAAAGGGAGAAGAGGATGCCTTTGTCAGAGAATTGATAACAATTATGGAATTGGAGCAATTGCAAAACCGCAAACCGGAAACCCTTTCTGGCGGGCAAAAACAACGGGTAGCATTGGCCCGGGCGTTGGTCCGCCGCCCAAAGTTGTTATTACTCGATGAACCGCTCTCTGCACTTGACCCTCAAATGCGTAGTAAATTGCAGGACCTAATTCTGGAGGTACACCATTCTTTTCAACTTACCACGGTATTGGTCAGCCATGATTTAGCAGAGGTTTTTAAAATGTCCAATTGGGTCATGGAACTGGAAAATGGCAAAATTACTCGACAAGGAAAACCGGAGACTGTTTTTGCCGAACATGAGGCGACGGATCATGTTCAATTAGTTGGGAAGTTGCTCAGCAATGCCCGGAAGGGAAAAAACAACCATTTGGAAATATTAATTGGAAAAAATGTGGTCAAAATTGTGACTTCTCAACAAGAACATAGTCTTATTTCGGCTGGCGATGAAGTTGTTGTCGTTTTTCAGGCATTACAGCCGGTGGTGCGGAAACTGGTTAACCTAAAAGAGCGCAATTAAATCCTGGTTATCAAAAGATAAATCTATATTTAGATGGAATTGAAACCCACTTTAGGAAAGCAATAAATGAAACAAGAAGTGTCGAAAATAGGCATAATGCTGGATGGAGTTGAGCCTAGCCCGCTTGAATTGTCAAAAGAATCCATACAGCTAGCTGAGATGGTTCGGGACCCTCGACTAACACTAATTGACCGCATTGAGTCATACGAAGATATTATCAGCTTGGAATTGGGAGATACTTCCCTGAGCCGGGCTAGAAATATAGAGAGGGGCTCAGGCATTCGCCAGTTGTTTCTGAAATTTGAAGGAGGCAATCCCAGCGGTACCCAAAAAGATAGAATTGCCTTTGCCCAATGCCTGGATGCAATTCGCCGGGGTTTTGACACGATCACCATGGCAACCTGTGGCAACTACGGCGCTGCGGTAGCTCTGGCCGCTAAACTGGCTGGACTTCGGTGTGTCATCTTTATCCCGGAAGCTTACCATACCCTTCGTATCAAAGAAATGGAAAACCAGGGAGCCATAGTTCGCCGTTTTGCAGGAACTTACGAAGATACAGTAGTGCATTCAGTGGCACAGGCAGTAGAAAAAGAATGGTACGATGCCAACCCAGGAGGCAGTAATACCTCCCTGCAATTGATGGCCTACGCCGAAATAGCCAACGAAATCTATGACCAGTTGAGGGATGCGCCTAAAATAATAGCTGTTCCAGTAAGTAATGGGACGCTTCTGGCAGGTATTTACCGGGGATTTGTCAGTCTGTACAAAAGAGGCAGAACTTCTCGGATTCCCAAAATGATCGCAGGGTCTTCGGCCAATAAAAATCCAATCATTTATTCCTTTAAAAAGGGATTGGACCATTGTCTTGACCTCGAACCTGATAAAATTAGAGAGACTAAAGTCAATGAACCCCTGATCAATTGGCATAGCTTTGATGGAGAAGAGGCACTTTATGCCATCAATCAGTCAAAAGGTGCTGGTTTTGATGTGACGGATGAAAAAATGTTGCAACAAGCCAAACTCTTGAAAGAAAAAGAAGGATTATTAGTATTGCCGGCCGCAACAGCAGGTTTGGCGGCCCTGCTGGAAATGCACCGCACGGAAGCCTTCGAACCGGATCGATACGTCGCCGTTATTACTGCTAAAAAATAACTGCTTAAACAACGCTAATAAACAACGATCTATGCAACAAATTGTGGATGGCAATGCCATAGTCTATTGCCAAGGTGCTTTTAATACACCTAATGGAAAAACAGCGCATGGGCTGGTTAGGTTTACTGAACGTTACCAGGTTTTGTCTGTAATTGACGCTAATTATGCCGGAAAAGATGCCGGAATGGTACTGGATGGAAAAATGAGAAACATACCAGTATACAAAGACCTGAAAGAAGCCTTTGCTCAGGCCAAACAAAACGGAAATAATCCGCAATACCTGGTAATCGGCCTGGCACCAGATGGTGGAAGACTACCCGATAGCGCTCGTACGGATATCCGGGAGGCCGTAGCTATGGGCCTGAATGTGGATTCCGGTTTGCACGATTTTTTGTCCAATGATCCGGAAATTGTTGCTCTGGCTGAAAAACACGGAGTTCGGCTGCGCGATATCCGGAAAACGCCCACTCGCGATCAACTGCATTTTTTTTCGGGCAATATCGAGAAGGTTGATTGCCTGAAACTAGCTGTTCTGGGTACGGATTCGGCAGTAGGGAAGCGCACTACAGCCTGGTTGATCGTACATGCCTTACGCCGGGATGGTTATAAGGCCGCGATGATCGGAACCGGCCAGACAGGATGGATGCAGGGAGCCAAATATTCCATGATTATGGACTCTCTGATTAACGACTTTGTTTCTGGTGAAATTGAACACGCCGTTTATGAAGCCTGGAAAAATGAACAGCCTGATGCGATTGTCATCGAAGGACAGGGGAGCCTCATGAACCCGGCTTATCCGGGTGGATTTGAGATATTGGCAGCTGGTCGCCCCGATTTTGTTATCCTCCAACATGCTCCGCGCCGACTGGAATACGACGGTTTCCCGGGTTATGTGATACAGCCGTTAAACGAACAAATTAACGCCATAGAAGTCATCTCGGGTAAAAAGGTGTTGGCCATTACCGTCAACCACGAGGAGATGCGTCCCGATGAAATAGAGGCTGCATGCAAAAAAATTACCGCCGAAACCGGATTGCCTGCCTTTGATGTGTTGGCTCATGGTGCGGCGGAACTTATCGAACACATAAAACCACATATCAAGAAATGACGACACCAGGCATCCGATCTCTTCAAGTTATCCAGCAATTAAAAGTTGGCCCCGTGGAATTGGAACCCAAAAGGGTTAAAGCTCCTTACGTGGTTACTTTAGAAAATGGAGAGACGCATCAAAATGAGTTAATTTATTCCTATCACGAAAAGGTGTTTGATCCTGCTGATGTTAATAGCATTAACCTGGCATCAATGATGGCTGTTCAGGTGGCGATTAATTATGGCCTTTTTTGTAAAGAGATCGTGCTGGATGGCTTGTTTGATGATGCAGATAAACGATTTATTCTCGACAATATTGAAAATACGTCCCGCGAGATTTACGTCAATAAGTTTTTGATGCCCAATCCCTTTCTGCTTCCTCCATTTGATCAGCTGGAGGCGGAAAAACAATCTGCTTATACCGGTGCTGAAATTTTATTTGTGAATACCAGATTTCCTGGCATGCCTTATGGATGGACACATAGCCAAACCGATCGTGATCAATATGTCATTCTAAGTAGTGGAGGTAAGGACAGCCTGCTTTCTTACGGTTTGATGAAAGAACTGGGTAAAGGGGTGCATCCGGTTTATATTAATGAAGCAGGGCGACATTGGTTTACGGCGATCAATTCTTTTCGCTACTTTGAAGAACACGAACCCAATACGCAACGGGTGTGGTGTAATAGCGATCGGATATTTAACTGGATGTTGCGGCTAATGCCCTTTATCCGGAAAGATTTTGCCAATGTTCGAGCTGATATTTATCCTATCCGTTTATGGACAGTGGCTGTTTTCCTGTTTGGGGTTTTGCCTATTGCGCATAAACGGGGAGTAGGCAATATTTTAATTGGAGACGAATATGATACGACTGTAAAGGCCAATTTTAAAGGCATTACCCATTATAGTGCACTTTATGACCAGAGCAAATATTTTGATAATGCATTAACCCGCTACTATATCAAAAAAGGATGGGCAATGCACCAATATTCAATTTTGCGCAGCCTTTCGGAATTGTTGATTCTGAAGATTCTGGTCAAACGATATCCTGAACTGCAACAGCAACAGGTTTCCTGCCATGCTGCCCATGAAAAAGACGGAAAAATCTATCCATGTGGACATTGTGAAAAATGCCGCCGGATTGTGGGGATGCTCAAAGCCCTTAATGAAGATCCAACCCGTTGTGGGTATAGCCCAGAACAAGTAGTAGAAGGACTAAAGGCTCTGGAAGAAAAGAATGTTAAACAATTGGGAATGGATGCCGCCCACCTGTTTCACCTTCTCCTGGAACAAGGACATATTGCCAATACTCTCCATACCAAAAAACTGGCAAAAGAACATCCCATTATTATGAAACTACGGTTTGATAATGAGCGGAGCATGTTGGTGGATATGCCCTTTAATATCCGGGAGGAGTTGCTGGGAATATACCTGGAATATGCAGAGGGTGCTGTTCAATTGCAAGACCGAAAATGGCAGGATATTGACATCTTAAATAGTGCTCAGTTACATCAGTCCTATCCTTTTGAAATGAAAAGGGTGACTAGTAAAGCCAAAGTTATGAATGAATTCCGTTGGGAAAAATTGACCTGGCCGGAAATCGAGGAACGCCTCAGAGAGGTGGATACTGCCATCCTTCCTTGTGGAGCCATTGAGCAACACGGTCCTCATTTGCCGGTGGACATCGACTATTACGATGCGGTCTACCTGGCAGATAAAATTGCTGAGGCCTGTAGTGATCCCAAACCCTTCGTGTTGCCGCCAATACCCTTCGGTGTTTCCTACCATCACGATGATTTTCGAGGCACCATCAGTGTTACCAATGATGCACTATCAAAGTTTGTCTACGACATTGGTATGAGCTTGGCCCATAATGGGATCAAAAAGCTCATCCTGCTCAACGGTCACGGTGACAATGCACCTACTTTGTCTTATGCTGCTCAGATGATCAATCGCGATGCAGAGATATTTGTTTGTGTGGAAACCGGTGAAACCAGTGACCTGGATCTCTATGAATTGATCGAATCCAAAAATGATATTCACGCCGGAGAAATCGAAACCAGTACGACTTTGGCACTGCGGCCCGAAATGGTACAAATGGATAAAGCAGCAAATGCGACCCTGCGTTTTGGCAGCGACTATCTCGACTTTTCCTCTGAACGAGGTGTAGCCTGGTATGTACGTACCAAAAAGATTTCCGAATCAGGGGTAATGGGTGACCCTACCAAGGCTACTGCTGAAAAAGGCCGAAAAATGTGGGAAATCATGATCGCTCACATGGTCAAGTTTATAGAAGAAATCAAACGTAGTAAATTGGAAGATTTGTATCAGCGGAGGTATTAGAAGGTGGAGAAGGTTTAGGATTGTTGCAGATTATAACAAAACCGCTCATTGCTTATCATCCATTATTTACAACGTACAAGAACCCATTGCAATAATGAAAATCAAAAACCTGGAATGCTGGTCTAAAGATTTAAAACTGACGGAACCTTATACCATCGCTTATGAGACGATAGATACTAGCCCACATGTCTTTTTAAAACTACAAACAGAAAGTGGGTTGGTAGGCTGGGGATGTGCTGCGCCTGATCTGGAGGTAACCGGAGAGACTGCTGCCGGGGTTTTGGGGCATTTCCAACAAACGATTGAGCCCTACTTGCGCGGTAAATCTCCTTTTCAATTTGCCCTGATTCTGGATGAACTCAGGACCTTGATTCCAGGCAATCCTTCTGCTCTGGCTATGGTAGATATGGCGCTGTATGATTTGGTTGGCAAAAAGGCTGGAGTTCCGCTTTACCAGTTGTTGGGAGGGTATCGCGACAGTATTCCAACCAGTATCACTATAGGTATTTTACCCGTTGCGGAAACGGTGGAAAAAGCCAGGCAATTTATCGCCTCAGGGTTTAAAATTTTGAAGATTAAGGGAGGCAGTAACCTGGAGCAGGATATTGAGAAAATTAGGAAAGTACGAGAAGCTGTTGGGGCTGGAATAGAATTGCGGTTTGATGCCAATCAAGGCTTTTCTGTTGAACAATCCGTCCAATTTATCCGTGCTACACAGCAGGCTGGAATAGAACTCCTGGAACAACCTACCGCTAAGGAAAATGAAAGCTTAATGGGGGAAGTCTCCCAGCGTGTGCAGGTACCGATTATGGCTGATGAGAGTCTGATGACGCTGAAGGATGTTTTTCGCCTGTCGAGCAACAACTATACCGACATGATCAACATCAAACTGATGAAAGTAGGGGGAATTACCGAAGGCATGCATATCAACTCTGTGGCCAAATCAGCGGGCATTGAGTCCATGGTAGGTTGTATGGATGAATCGGCTCTGGGCATTGCTGCCGGGTTGCATTTTGCACTCAGCCGCCCGAATATCCTCTACGCTGATCTCGACGGCCACTTTGATCTGGAGGACGATCCTTTTGCCGGTATGATACGGCTGAAGGAGGGCGTATTGTATCCCCCGGAATTGCCTGGGTTGGGCTGGAAGGGAGCGTAGGGGGCAAATGTTAAAGTCTCGTCAGGTTTGTAACTTTACCTTAAGGGCTTCATTATGAAGGCATCACAATTTGATAACCTTCTAAACCCAAGTAACCATGAGGTATTTTCTACTATGTTGCGCCCTTCTCTCCGGGTTTCAATTATTCAGTCAGGAAAAGAAACAATTCAGCGTTTATTTTGCAACAGCTGAAGCGGATATTTCGGCTGAAGCCAGCACAGAATTGACCACTATTGCGGATTATTTGCAACAATTGAATGACTACATTTTGCTTATCGAAGCCCACACGGATGACCGGGGAAGTGAGGTTTATAATGAAGGTTTGGCGGATCGAAGAGCAGCAAGTGTCCGTCAATTTCTGGAAAAAAGAGGGCTACAGATTGAAAAAACCACCGTACGCAGTTTTGGAGAACACAATCCTGCATTTCCCAATACAGACGATCAAACTCGTCAGGCCAACCGCCGGGTAGATATATTAGTCACAGCTACCGGCGCGCTAAATTCTCTGGATGAGGTGCTATCCCATTTGGGTAAAGGCAAGCAAGAGATTTTTACCTTTCAAGCAGATAAGGCTGTAAAAATAACAGCGGAGGGAGGGACAACCCTCTGGGTTGAAAGTAATTCCTTCCAATTTGCTGATGGTTCGGGTGCTCCGGAAGGCGAGATAGCGTTGAGCTTGCGCGAAGCATATAGTTATCAGGATATGCTTGCCGAAGGACTCGCAACAATGTCAGGCACAGAACTCTTAGAAACAGGAGGTATGCTGCGCCTGGAAGCTAGTGCTAATGGCCAGCCACTGGTTTTAAATTCCGATAAAGAAATCGCGATAGCCATGCCCACGGTGAATACTAAGGACGGCATGCAATTGTTTATGGGGAATGCGGTTGCTGAAAACCGGCCAGTAGACTGGGTACCTACCGGCCAGCCTTTTGAATCGGCTCGTAAAGTCTCCTTAAAAATGCCCAGACGGCCAAAGATGCCAGCCAATCGCCACTTTGCCGTTCCATTTGAGGCTGATTTAAGAGATGAGCCACAGCCGCCAGTAGAACCTCGCGCACCTTATGAACCCTTTGAACCCAAACGCGAACAAATTAAATACCAGCCGGGACTTGTCAAACGGTTGTTGATGGGTAAAGCCAAAATAGAGGCCAAAGAAAACGAAATATTTAAGGCCAAAATGGAGGAATACCAATTGAAGATGATTCGTTACCAGGAGCGCTTAGTAGAATATGATCAGCAATTGGCTAAGTATGAGCAGGCTAAAATCGATTTTCATAGTATCCATGCTGATTGGCAAAATAAAGTATTGGACCAGTATAAAGACTTTTACGAAAGCGATTTTTACAAAGCCGAAAAAGGTAAACAAAGAGAATTCTATCAACAGCAATTGGTTATTTACCGTGAAAAAATGGCCGCATGGGAAGCGCTGCGTAAAGAAAAACTCAAAGCTTTTGAAGCCGCTTATGAAGAAATTGGTGCTACTGATGCCAAGTCTCTCAACTATTATTTCTATACCGTCAATCAAATGGGCTGGATCAATTGCGACCGCTTTTACAATGTTCCTATGGAGGACAAGTTGATGGTTAGTATCGAAGATGCACCGGGTGATGAAAAAACGCTGATTATATTTCGGGATATGGCCAGTATGATTGAACCGGTAAAACAAGGAGATTTTTATCTTTCCAGCAATTTGCCAAAAGGACAGGCCATTACCATTATGAGTATTAAGTTGATCAATGGCCGTACGTATGTGGCCTTAAAGGATACGAAGGTAGGGGAGGAACCAGTCTATAAATTGAAGTATGAACCGGCTAGTTTGCGGGATATCAGGGAGGTGTTGAGCCGGGTATAACATTGAGGAAAAGTCAATTAGTGATAGAAAATAGGCGTTCATCGCGGATTTTATTATAGCTATAGAGACCAGAAAATTTTGCTGAAAGTCACCTCAAATTTAGGAGGCAATTTTCCATTGCCTCCTAAATCTTGTAGGTGCTAACTTCAAATAGCCGAATCAAAACCATTGTGACTGCTTTTTTGTTGTTATCAAACCCCACCACCAGTCTCCTACCACCTAATTAGCCACTAAAAATGCACTCAGCGCGCGTGGGCTTCCGGCATAGGAGCATTGGCCGTTAAGAAAAAAGCGATAACCGTACTGCTCAAGAAGAAATACTGCTTGAGCTAAGACCAAGGAAAAAGCAGAAAGCCAAAAGACCAACAATCAAAAAAAATCAAGTCATCACAAAACATCAAAGCGAGTTTATTTCTTCCACCCATAAGGACCGCTTTTTTTAGGTCAATCCTCCAGCCGGAATGGTTTTTTTTTGCTTCGTTCGTAGGTTGAAGACACTCGGTTATTTAAAGCTCCAAATCTAAAACCTACTTCCAAGGATCAAACAAAAGCCTTGACTAGGATAACTAACAAGCATCTCAGGTCAATAAAATAAGCCACTTAAATTTGAGACAACTTCGGGATGAACGGTGTCTCTCTGATTGAGGTGCCATCATCACACCTTAACCGGTTCCGCAATGTTTGGTGAGTTTTCGATATAGTCAACCAGGTCATCAAGATTCCAGGCATTTTGTACAAGAAATGGGCCGATGGCGGTGCGTCGAAGTGCGGTCAAGTGAGCTCCACAGTTAACGGCTTTGCCAAAATCATGTGCCAGAGAACGGATGTAAGTACCCTTGCTGCATTTTACCAGAAAATCAATTTCAGGTAGTTCAATGCGGGTGAGGTCAAAATTGAATATTTCTACGGGCCGGGCCTTTACTTCTACGACCTGCCCTTTTCGGGCCTTTTTGTAAAGCGGTTGACCATCCACTTTGATAGCAGAAAACATAGGAGGTAGCTGTTCGAGGTGGCCCAGGAATTTTTTGCGGGCATCCTCCAATAGGTCTGTCGTGAGGTGGTCTATAGGGAATGTCTCATCCACAGGAGTTTCTGTATCGAAAGAAGGGGTCGTTGCCCCCATCTTAAAAGTGCCCGTATAGATTTTGGGTAACCCCTGGAATTCACTCAGCTTTCGTGTAAGCGCCCCGGTACAGATAATCAGCAAACCAGTAGCCATTGGGTCGAGCGTTCCGGCATGTCCAACTTTGATTTTTTTGATGCCCAATCGATGTTTGATTCTGTAGCGGATTTTATTCACCACATCAAAAGAGGTCCAGGTTTTAGGTTTGTCAACGAGTAGGGTAGCTCCTGTTTGAAAGTTGTATCGCGGGAGAGGAATATCTTCTGCGTTCATGTTTTTACCTTTGTTGAGGTATTATTTTAATACCCAAAATACAATCACTAATGTCGCAACAATAAAACAATATATGGAAAAATAGGTTAATTTACTACTTTTTACGAGGCGGATCATCCAGACACAGGCTAGTGCACCAGTGGTAAAAGCGGCACAAAAACCAGCAATTAAGGGCATCCAGCCAATCGCCATCTGGGTCATATCACCATCCATAATATCTTTAGCCATTTTACCGAGAATGAGTGGCACAACCATCAAAAAAGAAAAACGAGCGGCGCGTTCGCGATCAATGCCCAATAATACGGAAGTAGAAATGGTGGCTCCTGAGCGAGAAATACCAGGAAGGATAGCAATAGCTTGTGCAATGCCAATCAACAAGGCATTGCCAAATCCCACTTTTTTATCCGTCTGTTTGGCACGGTCGGCCAGGTAAAGCAAAATCCCGGTTATGATAAGCATCAATGCGACCAACAGAATTTGACGGTCAAAGAGTTGTTCGAGTTGTTTTTCGAAGATTAAACCTACCAGTGCTGCCGGGATCATGGAGACGACTATCTTCAAAGAAAAGGCGGTCTCTTCATTCCATTTAAACTGAAAAAGACCTCGAAATATTTGCAGGATATCTTTCCAAAAAACCACAATGGTGCTCAAGGCTGTGGCAGCGTGCAAACTAACGGTCATCAACATGCTTTCTGAGGCCAAACTTTTATCGCCCAGAAAAAATTTTGCCAATTCAAGATGCCCACTACTGCTCACGGGTAAAAATTCCGTCAATCCTTGGATAATACCTAGAATGATGGCTTCAAATAAACTCATTATCTCGTTTTACGAAGTGCTATTTTTTCAGAATGGCGTAGATCTCCACACCAAGTCCCGCAATAATAACAATAGGAGCAATCAACGTACGCCGGGTACTATAAATGATGTTCTCATCCCAAACGTCAGGGTTAGGCATAGCACCGCCAGTCATCAGCAACATACCAATGAACACTAGAGCAGCTCCAATACCCATCCATATATAAGTCTCCTGACCAAAAACCATTTCCCGGGCAGGCGCACTATTGGTGCTGGTACGCGATCTGGAAACCGTTGGTTGGGTTTTCTTTTGGGTAACAACCACTACTTTTTTCTTTGCAGGTTTATTTTTACTCATTTTTGATTGATTGATTAATACAAATCGTCAACTCTCAGTTTGAGGTATTTTTTGACAACATAATAAGTGCTGAGTACACTAATCACCACGCCTATCAAACTCAAAACGCCGAATAAAAGTGTAATAAGTCCCCAGTCTTGTACGGTTTTCAGATCAGGTAGTATATTCCGCATCCACAATAAGATTAACGTCAGACTTCCGCAGGCAATTGCCGCGCTGACCAATCCATGTTGAAGGGAACGGATCAGGTATGGCCGGCTAATGAATTCCCAGGAAGCCCCTACCAATTCCATGTTTTTTATCAGAAAACGGTTGGCATAAAGTGCCAGCCGGATCGTATTATGAATCAAAGTTACGGCTACAATCAGAAAAAACAGGCCGATAGCCAAGGCCAGAAAACCTATTTTTTTGACATTGCCTGCTATATCGCCTACCAGATTTTCCTGGTAATAAACATCTTTAACCAACTCCTGAGTCTGTAGTAGATCCCGGATTTGGGCAAGGCTGTCCGGGTTCATTTGTGCGGCCCTTACGTTAAACGTAATCACATCGTAAAGAGGGTTTGGGAGATCCAGTTTCAAAAAATCCTCACCAAAATCCTCACTCATAAATTGTGCCGCTTCTTTTTTACTGGTAAAGGTTACGGTGCCGGGTTTTGTAAACCTCTTTTCAGCGATGAATGTTTGCAGTTGTTCCACCTTGGCGAATTCTACATTATCCTGAAGTTCCACCATAAGTATTACCTTTTCTTTAAAGGCAGTGACTAACCTTTGGGCTTGCAGAATAATCAGGCCAAAAAATCCCAATAGAAACAATACCAGAGCCACGCTAATGATAGCATAAAAATAGTTTGGCCTGGTCCGTACGCTCTCCCTTTCGTGACTTTTCGACATTCTTATTTTTAATAAATGCTTATTCAAAGCACTTGTTTGCAACTCAAAGTTGGCCTCCAAACAAGTTTTAAGCTCAATTGAGGGGCAAAAATACCAATAAGACCGAAATTAGCCACTACTTTTGGCGATAAATCGGTAACTGTTTACGTTTAGGTAATTGGAGAAAACTAACTATTCGATTTTAAAACTCTTTAGCGATGCTTAGAAAATGCTTTTTGTGCCTGGTATTTTTAATAGGTTTTGTGGCTTCTCAAGGACAATTTATTTACCTGAACAATGCCTCTTTTGAAGGAGAACCGCAAGATGCCACGGTCCCCGTTGGGTGGTTTCCCTGTGAAATAGGCACCACCCCGGATATCCTTCCAGGGCCTTGGGGTATCCACATGGAATCATCTGATGGCGATACCTTCCTTGGCCTAATAACCCGGGAAGATGGAAGCTGGGAAAGTATAACCCAACGGTTTAAGACTGCTCTGAATCCTGCAGATTGTTACAGTTTTACAATCGATCTGGCCCATTCCCCCAATTATGCAGGCTACAACAGCCCCCTAAAGGTCAGAATATGGGCCGGTCAATCCAAGTGTAACAAAGAACAGTTGTTGCTGGAGACGGACTTTATTAAAAATGTAGACTGGAAAACCTTTGAAGTAAAATTTAAACCAAAAAAATGGTTTAACTATATTGTGATTGAAGCGCATTATAGCGACAATCCTACTTCGGTCAAGGGCAACGTAATTTTGGATAATATTTCACCCATCAAAATTTGCCCCAGAGCATAAGTGCTTGTTTGGAAGTCGGATGACAGAAGTACCGGCCGCTTGATTTATCAGGAAAATCGCCAGATAGATCAAGCCGCCATTATTGTTATTATTAAAAAAGAAATATTTGTTCATGAAAATTTTTATCTACTCATTAGTAATTGCTTCATTATTAGTATCTTGCCAGTCAGATAGTAGTGAATCTGTGAATGAAACTGAAGCACCAGCTTCCAATGTGCAAAGCCAACAAAAAAGGGAAACTCCAGCAGGAGAAGACGAGCAAAAAAAAGTAGTGCCGGGAGAATCATCCAAACTGGAAGCCAGTAATGACCAGTTTACCCTGATGGTTGGAGAGGGCAGTGCGAAAACAGGTGAGCCTATTTGTCTGGATGTTTCGGCTGCTAATTTTAAGGACATGATTTCCATGCAATACTCTTTCCGCTGGAATCCAGAATTGTTAAAGTTAAATGGTGTAGAGCAATTTCAATTGCCGGGACTAGAGGCTTCTAATTTTGGACTCCACCGTATTGCTGAAGGGATTCTCACCTTTGTGTGGATCAAGGAGGACCTAAAGGGAGTCAACCGTGAAAATGGGGCTTCTCTTTTTCAATTGTGTTTTACCGTTTTAGGGGGCGCTGGTGAGGAAGCTACTGTAAGAATTTGGGATAGCCCGACAGCTTTCGAAGCAGTGAATGAAAGGGAAGAATTACAACCCTATCATACCAAGAAGGGCAAGGTGGTAATTCAGTAGCGGACTTCTTTATATTCAAAATAGAAACCGGCATTGGACAACTCCAATGCCGGTTTCTATTTTATCCTAAATGAAGATGATATTAATAAGTAATCTCACTTAGGTTGACTACAAAGCCTTTGATTTTATGTTTTTTGCTTAGGCTATTCTGGTAGTTTTTGGCCGAGCTTTCATCATCAAATGGGCCTAGGATGATCTTATAAATGGATTGACTATTTCCTTTTTCAATACTCAGCAGGATGTTGTCAAACCATTTGGCTTGAAGATCAGCTACTTGTTTGAGCACGTTTTCATAATTGCTCAAAGAGGCAACCTGAACGCCAAAATCTCCCTTGCCTGGTTTTTCCAATTGGATTTTATAAAGGCCATAATCTGCGAAGTCCTTACCTACTAATCTGGCAGAAGCAGTCTTAGGTTTATCATCAGCTTTTGAGGTGCTCTTTACTGACTTTGCTGTTTCTTTTTCAACTACTTTTTCCTTTACCGGGCTTGTCGTTTTAGTCGTTGAAGATTTAGGCTCAACAACATCAAAAGACTGTGGGGTTGATCTTTCTGCTGTAGCAACCGGCTCACTAGCTCTTTGGTCTTGGCGAGTAGTGTTACTGACTACTTCAACTTTTACCTCAGCAAGACCATCTTTGGTCAGGCCAATTTTGTCAGCGGCAGCCCCGGAGAGGTCAACGACTCTTCCTTTTACAAATGGCCCTTTGTCTGTAACCTTTACAGTGACTGATTTTTTATTATCCAGGCGGGTAACACGTAACATGGTTCCGTAAGGATGTCTTTTGTGGGCAGCGGTTAATTTTTTCGGATCATAAGTATCACCGTAAGCAGTTTGGCGACCTGCAAAATCATCAGAATACAGAGAGGCAATACCATATTCTACCTTGCTATCGTCATTCTGCGCGTTCAAAGTTGTGGCTCCTAAAGCACAAAAAAGGCTCAGTACCAGGATGCTAAAGAAATTTTTCATAATAAATCGTTTTTGGTTGCGTGCTCAATATACCTATAAATCACATATTGTACAATGATCACCGATTTTGGTCCTTTTTATAATTGAAGGTTGCGCCCCATTTTTTGCCTTTTTCAAGCGGCGAAACAGTTGGCTCCATTTTTAAATAAAAGCCCGAAATGCTTGAACGATGCCAATAATGATCAGCACTCCTCCTATTATTTTATTCATATACAGCCTTATACTATTTACCCGACTTTTGATCAATTGGCTAAGCCAACCAAAACAGAGTAGCGCAAAAAACTTTCCGGAGGCAATACCCAGCAGTAGCCAGATTATTTCTGCCACCTGCATGTGGAGGCCAAAACCACCTGGATGCAGATTTTTTAAGGCGGAGAAAAAGTAAATCCAGTATGGAATAGATTGAAGATTGAGTAAGGCTACACCTATTCCAAGCAAAAAATGATGGTTTCTTTTTTTATCATTTTCCATTTCTGGGTGAACTTTATTTTCCCTGAAAAAGAAAATGGAGCCAAAAAGCAAAAATAATATAGCAGTTACCAGACGGGTCCAAAAACCCGTTTCCAAAATTTGATGGACATAAGTATTACAATATAGGGCAATAAAAGAATTACAGATTTCTACCACAGTGGCACCAAGCGCCACCCATATTGCAGCCCTGATATGGTATTTTATTGTTGTGTCAACAATAGAGAGATTGATGGGCCCTAGCGGTATTGTGCCTAAAAAACTGAGTGATCCTCCGAATAAAAACAAATAAAGAAGGGTGAAATCCATGTGTTAGTTGGTTTCCGTTTTCCTGTTAGTTATAGAAGCTGCGAAGATAGTGATTGTTTATTGACTTTGTTTTGAACCTAAACGCACGATTATTTGTAATTTTGTGGTTGAAGTGGTTTAATCTTTCTCGCTCGTTGATAAGAGAAAGCCTAAAACTGCTTTATTGAAAAATAAAATAGTAAATGAGTAAGCACGGAAAAGTACTGGTAGCCATGAGTGGAGGTATTGATAGTACCGTTACTGCTATGATGCTACACGAGGAAGGTTATGAAGTGGTAGGCATCACTATGAAAACCTGGGATTATGCCAATTCTGGTGGTTCGAAAAAAGAAACGGGTTGTTGTAGTCTGGATTCGATTAACGATGCCAGAGAGGTAGCTGTAAATATGGGTTTTCACCATTTCATTATTGATATTCGGGATGAATTCGGCGATTATGTTATTGATAATTTTGTCGAAGAATACATGGCTGGGCGCACGCCTAATCCCTGTGTATTGTGTAATACCCATATCAAGTGGAATGCCCTGCTCAAACGGGCTGATGCACTGGATTGTGCCTTTATTGCAACAGGCCACTACGCACGTATTGGCGAGCATGATGGGCGCAAATTTATTAGCCGCAGTGCCGATGACCACAAAGATCAGTCTTATGTCCTTTGGGGCTTAAGCCAGGAATGCCTCGATCGGAGCCGCTTTCCTCTGGGCCCCTATACCAAGCCGGAAGTGCGGCAAATGGCTGCAGATTTTGGTTATGAAGCCTTGTCAAAAAAAGCAGAGAGTTACGAAATCTGTTTTGTTCCCGATAATGACTATCGAGGATTTTTGAAACGACGGGTTGATGGTTTAGAAGCATCGCTGGTAGGTGGGAACTTCATCAATACCAATGGAGAATTGTTGGGCCAACATCAGGGCTATCCGTTTTATACGGTAGGCCAACGCAAGGGATTAGGATTGGCTTTTGGACAACCGATGTATGTGACAGAAATCCAACCGGATACCAACACCGTAGTTTTAGGAACGGTTGATGAACTGGTGCGCAACGGCATGAGTGTCTATAAGGTCAATTCCATGAAATATGCCCAAATTCCTGATGGACTGGAAGCGGTAACAAAAATCCGCTACAAAGATCGGGGGGCTTTAAGCCGGTTAACCAATAACAATGGCAAAGTGGAGGTGGAATTTTATGCCAATGTGAAAGGTGTTGCACCGGGACAGTCTGCTGTATTCTATGAAGGCGACGATGTGGTCGGCGGTGGAATTATTCACAGCAGTGTGCTCAATAATAATTGATAAGACCTATTGTCCCGTCGAAACAACACGATTACCTAATCAAAGAAGTTTAAGTCAATACTGATGCGGCCAATTCCCATTTTCATTGTAGGTATTTTACTGGTTTTGTTGCTGAATAACGCTTGCAAGGAAGAATTGGCTCCAGCTTCAGACTTTGGTTATGAATATTATCCGCTAGACATTGGCCGCTATTGGGAATATCGTCAGGATACGGTTATTTTTGACCCCGATATCGGCATGGTCAGAAAAGATAGTTCAAGCTCCTTTGTCCGGGAAGAAATAGTAGACACCTTGCGCGACAATACTGGAGCCTTGCTCTATCGCCTGGAGCATTATGAACGTGCTGCTGATAGCCTTCCATGGCAAATTAATGGGGTCTATACGCTGGGGCGCAATGAACAGCAGGCCATTCGTACCGAAGACAACCTGCGATTTATTAAACTCGTTTTCCCTCCCAATATTTTCAAACAATGGAATGGTAATGCTAGCTTCGATGAATTCCTTGAAGTCTCGGTAGCTGGTGAAAGCGTCGAGATGTTTAAAGGTTGGTCTTATTCAATTACCAATAGTGATACCACCTTGCAATTGGGAGATTTTTCCTTTGACAAGGTCGTCAAAGTTCAGCCTTCTGATTACGAAAGTTTTATTGAATTACGATCTGTACAAGAGTATTACGCCCCGGAGGTTGGTTTGGTATACCGGGAATTATGGATACTGGATACACAATGCGAGTATTGCTGCAATTTTAATGGCGATCTTTGTGATATGTTCTCCTGGGATGAAAAAGCAGAGGCGGGATTTATACTTCGCCAACAATTAATTGATTATCAATAAGATGGATGAATATCGTAGTATTGGCCGTACTCAAAAGACCTACGGCGTAGCAGGAGCCTTGAGGTTAAATATTAAAGACCAATACCTGGACGACTTATTTGAAGCCAAGGTTTTGTTTCTCTCTTTGCAGGGGCAGCTTATTCCTTATTTTGTAGAAACTATCGATGACCAGAACAACCTTTTGGTCAAATTTGAAGAAATAAACAGCCCCGAACAAGCCCGTGAGCTCACCAATGCCGAAGTATTTCTCCGCGAGTCAGATCTGGCAGATATCAACCCCAAAGATGAACTGAACAATCCCGATTGGGACCGTTTCAAAGACTGGCTAGTCGTTGATGAGCAAGGGAAAAGCATTGGTCCCATTCTCGAAATTCAGGAGTTTCCCCAACAACTGATGGCCCTGGTCAATTATCAGGATCGGGAGGTTTTTATTCCTTTAAATGATACTTTTCTGGTTGGAGTGGATGAAAAGAAGCGGCAACTGATGATGGAATTACCAGATGGGTTGTTGGCGCTGAATTGATGCTAGGATTTTGTGATTCAACGTCGCTTGTATAGTTTCAAAATAAAATCTATGGTAATATACTGCGGGTGGGTATCCCAATATTTATGTTCAATGCCCAATTTTACAAACTTTGATCTGAGAGCATGTTTGGGGGCCAACCTTTGGGCTGCAAAGGATCACTTTTTCGATGATACTTCGTTACTTTTCTTGTCCGTACCTCCGGGTATGAACTTCAAAAAAAGCCTCGTCTCATCAAAAAATTGACGCTTTTCGCTTCCAAAGCCGACCTCCAAACAAGCTCTAAACCGATAAAATTCAATCACCGTTTTTCGAGACGCCTATTCCTAATGCTGCTCTAAATGGTGCTTCAAAAACCCTGTCACCACCTCCAATCCCATATCAAACTTCCGGTTGTTATTGATCACAATATCGGCGTCTTCCATGTAGGGCTTAATGTATTTTTCAAAGGTGGGTAGTACATGATTTTCGTATCGGTAAAGGACATCATCCAGGGGGTAATTCCGTTCTACCCGGTCTCTCTTAATGCGGCGGATCACTTTGAGGTTTTCCTTAGCATGTAGGAACAACTTGAGGTCGAGCAGTTGGCACATTGGTTCATAATAGAAAACAAAAAGACCTTCAACCAGTAGGATGGGTGCGGGATGGAAACTCAATAAGCGAGGAGTCGCATCAGAATTATTAAAGGTATATTCTTCTCGGGTAACTTTTTCCCCTTTGATTAGTTTTTGCACATCCCGGGTAAAAGCTTCTGCATCAATAGAAGTAGGCAGGTCGAAATTGATAATGCCCTTGGCATCTACTAGTTGCATCTCACGCGGCAAGTAATAGTCGTCCTGGGAAATAAGGCAGATTTCCTCAGGCGCAAACTGTTTTCTTAGCTGGCGAATAAATGAAGTTTTTCCCGAACCACTTCCTCCCGTAATACCAATAATTAATGATCGCATGTTTTAATAAATATGAGATTTTTATCTTCGAGATCAAATAGGGTGTAGTCTATCAGCTGTTCAATTGAATACTTCCAAACCTGCCTTTTGCGGCAAACTTTGCAAAGTTAACAAACAAGACGATTTTTTTGCCCCTCGGGTAGATATCCCTGAAATTTCACTACTTTTGGTGCCGTCAATGTGTTTTTATAATTAACCGCCTCAGTTTAATGGATTTTTTTGTTGATCTTCTTCGAGGTACCTTAGGTATAACCGTTTTATTAGGTACTTGTTATTTATTGAGCAACAACCGAAAAGGGATTGATTGGAGATTGGTAGGTTCGGGTATGCTATTGCAAATTGCATTGGCATTGTTGATTCTTAAAGTACCCTATGTCAATGTCATTTTTGATTACATTGCCAAGGGGTTCCAACAGATATTATCCTTTACGGAGGCCGGTGCTCAGTTCCTCTTTGGAAGCATTGTCCAGGATATGGGCACCTTCGGCTATATTTTTGCCTTTCAGGTATTGCCAACTATCGTGTTCTTTTCAGCGCTTTCGGCGATGCTTTATTATTTTGGTATTTTGCAAAAAGTGGTCTACGGTTTATCCTGGTTGATGAGCCGTACGATGGGATTGTCCGGACCAGAAAGTCTTGCGGCTGCCGCCAATGTTTTTATTGGTCAGACGGAAGCTCCGTTAGTGATTAAGCCCTATCTGGAAGGCATGTCCAAATCGGAAATGTTATGTCTGATGACCGGAGGTATGGCTACTATTGCCGGCGGTGTGTTTGCTGCCTATGTCGGTTATTTAGGTGGGGAAGACCCTGTTCAGCAAGTCTATTTTGCCAAACATCTGTTGACCGCTTCGATTATTTCTGCCCCTGCCGCAATTGTTGCTGCCAAAATGTTGTTTCCGGAAGAAGAAAAAAAATCCATCACGGAACAAACGAAAATGATGGAAGATCCCTCCAATAATTTGTTGGATGCCATTTCCAGAGGTACGACGGATGGTCTGAAATTGGCGATTAATGTTGGTGCCATGTTGCTCGTTTTTACAGCACTGATCTATATGTTGAATGTCATTTTTATGAGTGTTACGGATGGCATTAATATGGTGGCCATAGAAGCTTTTGGCAATCAAATAGGCGATTGGAATGAAAGCATCAAACTCGCTACAAATGGCCGCTTTGAAGGATTTACCTTTACTTATCTGCTAGGCGTTTTATTTGCTCCGGTAGCCTGGATATTGGGTACGCCAACTGTTGATATTACCGTGGTTGGCCAATTATTGGGACAAAAAACGGTGGTCAATGAATTTTTGGCTTATGCAGAGTTGAATACGTTGCGGGAGGCTGGTGTAAATTTTCAGCCTAAATCCCTGATTATTGCCACTTATGCGCTTTGTGGATTTGCCAATTTTGCTTCTATTGGTATCCAGATTGGCGGGATTGGCGCTATTGCTCCAGGGCAACGTAAAGCCCTTACTGAATTGGGGATTAAAGCATTGATTGGTGGAACGATTGCCAGTTTTTTGACGGCTGCTATTGCTGGCGTTTTAATATAAGACTTACTTCAACGTACGTTGGATTTGTTTGTAATGGCGATCAAAATGACCTTCAAAAAAATCCAACATGCCACTTAGGTTAATCCTTCCGGCAAATGGATGTTTATATACTTCTTTGGTATAAACATCATCTGGAAGGGTACTGAGGAATTCATAGATTTCTTTTCGCTGCTTATCCCATTTTGCTACAATTTCTGGTAGTTCGCTATGGTTGGGTAAATGTTCACTACTCACAGCGGTAGGCGCTTTCCACTTCATGGAGGAGCGCAAATAGAATAACATTATTTTGTTTTTAAACCAGGTTTGCAGTCCCGCTTTTTTCAATTTTGGATTAAAGCTTAATTTTTTAGAAATGTATCTTCCTGCATAACTTTCTGCCAGATATAGATGATGCATGACTTGTAGTGCAGACCATTGATCGGGACCAGGCTGACGATTCAATTCTTCTGAAGAATACTGGCTAAGCTCTTCATTTAAGGCTTTCCTTTTTTCCTCAATTTGTGTCAGATGATGCAGGGCTTTACTTTTCATAGCTAGGAATTTAGCGCATGTTTGGAGGTTCGGTTGATCTCCAAACATACGCCGTAGATAAAAGATTTATTAATCCTCAATATATTTGACCGGAGAATTGGTATTGTAAAACAAGAAGGACCAAATGTCGGCCTGTTCCTCAATCGTTTTGGAAATGGGCTTACCTGCTCCATGTCCGGCATTGGTTTCAATTCTAATCAAAACCGGTTTATCTCCGGAGTGGGATTTTTGTAGCTGTGCAGCAAATTTAAAGGAATGCGCAGGTACCACCCGGTCATCATGGTCGGCTGTGGTGATCATGGTTGCCGGATAGGCTACGTCAGGCTTTAAATTGTGTAAAGGGGAGTAGGCATAAAGATTTTTAAAATGTTCAGGGTCGTCACTTGAGCCATATTCCGGAATCCAACCTTTACCAACCGTAAACAAGTGGTAACGCAGCATATCCATTACGCCTACTGCGGGAAAAGCTACTGCAAAAAGGTCTGGGCGCTGAGTCATTACGGCACCCACCAGCAATCCGCCATTAGAGCCACCGGCAATGGCCAGTTTGTCCTTACTGGTATATCCCTCGGCGATCAGGTATTCTCCTGCAGCAATAAAATCGTCAAATACATTTTGTTTGTTGAGCAACATACCGGCACGGTGCCAATCTTCGCCATATTCTCCACCACCACGCAGGTTGGCCATAGCAAATATGCCACCATTTTCCAGCAATATCAAACGGGAAGAGCTAAAGCTAGGGCTGAGGCTGATATTGAATCCGCCATAGGCATAGAGGTAAGCAGGGTTGTTGCCGTCTAGTTTAATGTCTTTTTTATGTACAATAAACATGGGCACTTTTGTACCATCCTTGCTGGTGTAAAATATTTGTTTTTCGATGTAATCTTTCGGATCAAATTTCAACTCGGATTGTGAAAATTCCTCAGATTTACCGGTAGTAACATCATATTTAAAGATGATATTGGGATAGGTAAAAGAGGTAAACGCATAAAAAAGTGTCTTATCCTCTTCCTTGCCATTAAAACCACCTGCACTGCCCAGTCCTGGCAATTCAATCTCATTTTTTCCACTGCCGTCGTATTCCATTTGATAAAAACGATCGGTCGCGTCTTTCAGGTAATTGGCAAATAACTTACCTCCTCCCGTGGTCACATTTTGTAATAAATCCTCTGATTCGGGAATCACTTCTACCCAGTTGGATTGTTCAGGGTTTATAGGATCTACAGCAACCAAACGGTACTTAGGCGCGCCAATATCAGTGAGTACCAGAAATTTCCCACCAGTATAATGTACTACACTACTTTTATTTTTATACCCTTCGAAAAGAGGGACAAATGGACCATCCTTTTCCAGATCTTTGTAATAGACGGCATAACCATCAGTACCGGGAGCAGCATACAAAATCAGGTACTTTTTATCTTCTGTAGCTGATACCGTGTGGTAAATATTGGGGTTGGCTTTATCTTCGTAAACCAGTTTATCTTTGGATTGATCTGTGCCCAGTTTGTGGTAATAAACCGAATGGAACGTGTTATTGCCCGATAATTCAGCACCTTTGGCTGGTTCCGGGTACCGACTATAGAAGAATCCATCCTTAAACCAGGAGGCTCCTGAGAACTTCACCCATTCCAGTACATCTGGTAGTTCCTTTTTTGTCGCAATTTCCATTACGTGTATTTCCTGCCAATCCGATCCAGCTTCTGAACGGGAATAGGCAACGTAGCGGTTGTCTTTAGAAAAACCTAATAAGCCGATAGAAACCGTTCCGTCAGCCGACAATTGATTGGGATCAATAAAAACCTCTGGCGATCCGTCCAACCCTTTTTGGATATAGATAACTGATTGGTTTTGCAGTCCGTCATTTTTGTAAAAAAAGTAGTATTCGCCAGCACGAAAAGGAGAGGATAATCTCGGGTAATTGATCAGCTCAGTCAGACGTTCTTCAATTTTTTCCCGGTAAGGGATTTTTTCCAGAAATCCGGAAGTTACCTCATTTTGTGCTTTTACCCATTGGGCTGTCGCCTCGGAAGTGTCCGATTCAAGCCAACGGTAGGGGTCTGCTACTTCTGTTCCGTTATAATTGTCTACCTGATCGACACTCTGGGTCTCCGGGTAATTTAACTTCATAATTATTGGGTTTGCCTGGTGATTATTTTGGTCGCTATTGTTTTCCTGACAAGCAGTTAAAAACAGAATAGCAAACATAACGGGTAAGTGCGATTTCATCGTAGATTTTATTTGGAAGAGCTATTTTAATAATAATCAAAAATACGAAGGTACAAACAATCTATATTTTATACCCGCGGAAAATTCTCTATTTTAGCCGCCAATCAATTTTGTTATATAGAAAAAACGCGATGATGAATAATAAGATTTTGATACTTGCTTGTTTGATGATTAGCACTTGTATGCTTTGGGGACAAGAAAAAAAAGAAGACAAATGGGATGTTAATAACCCTCCTGGAGCCCACCAGGAAGTAACTTTTTCTACTACGGAAGGAACCTGGATGAATCTGGATGTTAGTCCGGATGGGAAAACCATCGTTTTTGATTTATTGGGGGATATTTACCAGATGCCAATCACGGGGGGCAAGGCAAAAATACTTCGTAGTGGCCTGGCCTGGGAAGTACAGCCTAGATTTAGCCCCAATGGAAAGCAGATTCTGTTTACCAGTGATGCCGGTGGTGGTGACAATATTTGGGTGATGCAGACGGACGGAAGCGAGGCCCGCCAGATTACAAAAGAAACTTTCACTTTGCTGAATAATGCTACCTGGACCCCGGATGGGCAATATTTTGTAGCCCGAAAACACTTTACCAGTCAACGCTCTTTGGGGGCTGGTGAAATGTGGCTCTATCACCTTAGCGGTGGGGAGGGTCTGCAATTGACCAAACGGAAGAATGACCAGCAGGATGTTAATGAACCTTCCGTATCTCCTGATGGGCGATATGTTTATTTTAGTGAAGATATGTACCCCGGTGGTACCTTTCAGTACAATAAAGATCCCAATAGTCAAATATTTGTGATCCGCCGTTACGACCGGGAAAAAGGGGAATTGGAAAACCTGATTTCGGGCCCCGGAGGAGCTTGTCGGCCACAGATATCTAATGATGGAAAAAAATTGGCCTATGTTCGCCGGGTGCGGACCGAATCGGTATTGTTTGTTCATGACCTGGAGACCGGACAAGATTTTCCGATTTTTAAAGGACTGAGTAAAGACCAACAGGAGGCCTGGTCCATTTTTGGGGTTTATACCGGTTTCGACTGGACTCCGGATGATCAATCCATTATTATCTGGGGACAGGGCAAAATCAATAAAGTAAATGCCAAAACGGGTGATGCAACAATCATTCCGTTTGAAGTGGAAGCTAAACACAAGCTTGCCGAAACGCTGCACTTTGAAAATAAAGCCTTTTCAGATGAGGTGGAGGTAAATGTTATCCGTCATGCCATTACCTCGCCGGATGAAAAGATGTTGGTTTTTAATGCAGTTGGTTATTTATGGAAAAAACTATTGCCGGAAGGCAAGCCTGAACGGTTGACTGCCGATCAACACCTGGAATTTGAGCCCGCTTTTTCGCCTGATGGCAAAGAAATCCTTTACGTTAGCTGGGATGATGAAGCACTGGGGGCAATCTGGAAGTTGAATCTTAATTCGGGCAGTAAAGTGAAACTGACACCCGAAAAAGGCATCTATAGAACCCCGGTCTTTTCACCTGACGGTAAACAAGTAGCTTATCGCAAAGATGGCGGCAACCAACATCAGGGGTATACCTTTGCAGAAGAGCCAGGTATTTACCTCATGCCGGCCAAAGGGGGAAAAGCAGAATTGGTTACAGCACAGGGAGAATATCCCGTGTTTGCCCAAGATGGAAAACGACTCTTTTTTCAGCAGGGAGGGTTTCTTTTTGGTAGTTTGACCAAATCCTATCATAGTTGCAAACTCGATGGTAGTGACGAGAAAAAACTCTTTGATGCCAAATACGCCCAGCGTTTTATACCTAGCCCGGACAATCGCTGGGTAGCCTGGTCAGAATTGTACAAAGTCTATATAGCTCCACTACCGAAAACAGGACAACCGATCGGCATTTCTGCAAAAACAAAAGCGGTACCTGTAGCACAGGTAGCTCGGGATGCAGGCATCAATATTCACTGGTCGGCAGATAGCAAAAAGCTGTTCTGGATGCTTGGCGATGAATATTTTTCGAATGAACTAACGGAGCGATTTAAATTCCTGGAAGGAGCTGTTGATAGCATTCCGCCGATGGATAGTATTGGATTAAAAATCAACCTCACCTTGAAAGCTGATAAACCGAAAGGAGGGATCGCCTTTACAAATGCCCGCATTATTACCATGAAAGGGGACGAGGTCATTGAAAAGGGCAGTGTATTGGTGGAAGGAAATCAGATTAAAGCTATTGGCAAAGTAGACATTCCCAAAGATTATAAAATAATCGATTGTAGTGGTAAAACCATTATGCCGGGCATTATTGATGTTCATGGCCACCTGGGAAATTTCCGCTATGGCTTGAGCCCACAAAAACAGTGGGAATATTTCGCCAACCTGGCCTACGGTGTGACAACAGCTCATGATCCTTCTTCTAATTCAGAGATGATTTTTAGCCAATCGGAAATGATCAAAACCGGGAAAATGGTAGGCCCACGTCTGTTTTCTACCGGTACCATCTTATATGGTGCCGATGGAGATTTTAAAGCGGTGATCAACAACCTCGACGACGCTCGATCGGCTTTACGGCGGACCAAAGCGTATGGTGCTTTTTCTGTAAAGAGTTATAATCAACCACGGAGAGATCAGCGACAACAGATCATTCAGGCGGCCCGGGAACTGAATCTTCAGGTGGTTCCCGAAGGGGGCTCCTTCTTCTTTCATAATTTGAGCATGGTAGCGGATGGACATACCGGCATCGAACACAATATTCCTGTAGCTCCACTTTACAGTGATGTCATTCAATTTTGGTCAAAAACAAAATCCCATAACACGCCTACGTTGATTGTCAATTACGGAGGCTTGAGTGGTGAAAATTATTGGTATCAGCACACGAATGTTTGGGAAAAAGAACATTTGTTGGCCTTTACACCCCGTGCTATTATTGACAGTCGGTCTCGCCACCGCACCATGGCTCCGGAAGAGGAGTATGAAAATGGCTATATTCTGACCTCCAAATCTTTGAAAAAACTATCAGATGCTGGAGTGAAAATCAATCTGGGAGGACATGGACAGCTACAGGGATTGGGTGCTCATTGGGAATTGTGGATGTTACAGCAAGGTGGCATGAGTAATTTGGAAGCCCTGCAATGTGCGACAATTAATGGTGCTGTGTACCTGGGGATGGATAAACAAATTGGTTCCATTGAACCGGGCAAACTAGCGGATTTGGTGGTGCTAGATAAAAACCCATTAGAAGATATTCAAAACTCAGAATTTGTCCGCTACACTATGGTTAATGGTCGACTTTACGATGCAGCTACCATGAATGAAATCGGCAATACAGAGAAAAAACGCACCAAGTTTTATTTCGAGCAAGAAGGAAGTGGTAATGCTTTCCCATTACATACGGAGAGTAATAGCTTTATGCCAACGCAGTGTAGTTGTAGAAGGTAAGCGCTTGGTTAGGTGCTAAGGGGTGGGCGTGTATTGTAATCATTGAAATCGTTATAAAAGTAATGATTATAAATATAACGATTATAAAAGTAATGATTACAAATATAACGATTATCGAGAAAAGGTCCCCCTAGTCCTTTTATCTCTTGCCTACCTGTGGCCTCAACTCAGGCCAAGGAATCTCCGGACCGTCAGACTGGTGAAGACGACGGGCTTTCCTCCCAAAAACCAGCCTATGAAACAAAATTGCTAATCTATGCGACCAAAGTGAAAACTTCCCTTATGATGGCTCCTTAAGTTTGTAAGGTGTTAAACACCTAATTATTCAACAAAAAAACCATCATGAGAAAGTTCCTGAAAATTGCCGGATTAGTATTAGGAGCCGTTGTACTCCTCCTAATTATTGGTGCTACAGTCATCAACATAAAAGGGGTACCTACTTACGAAGCCAAAGAACCCGTCTTTATTGTCGATAGTGACAGTATGCGCTTAGAGCGCGGGCAAAAACTGGTTAGCATGATTTGTGCTGATTGCCACATGGGCAAGGACTCCCGAATTCTGGAAGGCGGCAATATGGATGATGCCGGGAGTGCTTTCGGCAAAATTTATATAGCCAATTTAACACACCCTACTACTGGAGTGCCAAGTTATACGGATGGACAGCTGGCTTATTTGCTACGTACCGGTGTAAAACGTACTGGAGAATATGCGCCACCCTGGATGCCGAAATTCCCGGGAATGGCAGATGAAGATATGCGGGACATCATTGCATTTCTGCGATCTGATCATCCGTGGTTGACACCATCCGATAAACATGTTCCACCTTCTGAACCAAGTTTATTGGTA
This sequence comes from Saprospiraceae bacterium, assembly GCA_021604865.1. Lineage (GTDB taxonomy): Bacteria > Bacteroidota > Bacteroidia > Chitinophagales > Saprospiraceae > BQJU01. The sequence continues at coordinate 55,116 of BQJU01000012.1, forward strand.
AAGGTGCTCTGCAATTTTGTCTTCAAACCCTATCCTTATCCTGAAGCAGAAATCAAGAAGCCGGTTATCGCTGACAAGATTGCCTACGGCGCCTATATCGCCAATGATGTATATCAATGTTATTCTTGTCATTCTGCTGATTTTACAACCAATGACGAATTTAATCCAGAAAAGTCAGAAGGGTTTTATGGCGGGGGTACGCCGATGGCAGACTTGGATGGAAACCCCATTAAATCCGCTAATATTACTTTTCATGAAACCGGGATAGCTCATTATAGTGAAGCTGATTTCATCAAAGCAGTAAAGTGGGGAAGCCGCCCAAATGGAGAACCTATTTCAGCACCAATGTCCAAATTTTCTGGTTTGGATGACGAAGAGGTGGCAGCGATTTATGCTTACTTGAAAACTTTGCCAAAGATTGATCACAAAATCAAATAACAAAAAATCAGTTCCCAGGATCAGCACTGACGTTTACATCTCCCGATTTAAATCCTACAAAATTAACCGAGTGTAAGCCATTTAGGGTAGCGATCGTTGTTTCCTGCGGAATGTTTTCATTAAAAGGATTTTCAGAATCGATAAAGATGTAATCTTCTGGTATAAATTGCCAGGAGGTTGCGCCGTCAAAGGAAGTAGCAGTACCCAGGATGACTTTCTTGATTTTAATCGCATCAAGGGTACTGATATTGCCTGAAAGATTGACATCGGCAGAGAGTAATTTGTATGGACTATCAAGCGCTGCAACACTAAGGATTTGTTTCTGAATATGAATCAAGTCAACAGTTGAAACGCCATTGCCATAATTGTAATCTTTCATCGGCTGGATGCTGTATGTTGCTCCGGAGGTTAAATCTTCAAAACGATACAAACCATCTACCCCTGTTGTATCGTATTGAAGCCCTTCGGGGCCATCCAGTTGGATAACAACATTAACAATAGCTTCTCCTGATTCATTAAGAATGGTTCCTTCTATAGCGTCATTACCCAGGTTGGTCCCATTAAGGGTATCAACCCCAAGGCCAAGGGGATCCAGCCAGTCTACCAGAGAAGTGGCCGCCGTATTACCCCCGGTCCAGGAATTGGAAAAACGACCAAAATAACCAAAGGTTAGTCCGTCACAGACATTGGTGCCACCATTCAATTGGCCAACAATCCAGCCGTCTTCATCAAACAGGGCACAGCCCGAGGAGCCTACTTCAAAGGTGCCATTAGTGAAATTTACCCGGAAGTGATGATTGGCCGGCGTAGTTACGCCATTATTCCAATTGATACTGGTACCTTGAATGGTAGCAGTCTGTGTAGAATTGCTGAACTTTTTGATGTCACCCACCGGATGATGAAACATAGCGGATTGAGTAGGCGTTTCACTTCGGCGGTTCCAACCATTGAGGTATACGTTATAGTTGCCGGGTATCTCTCCATTTAACTCCAGCAAGATAAAATCACTCTGCTGCCGCCCTGCCCGGTAAGTACTACCCAAAATTGAATTAAAGACAGGTTCCTCAGCCGGATTATCACAATCCTCACTTTGATAATTGAAGTCAAAGCGATACAAATCCCAAAGTGGGGTATATCCATCCTGGCAGTGATAGGCACTCAGCAGATAAGGCGTACCATCATTGGCTGTGTTATTGATCAGACTGCCCGTGCAATATCCCATGCCTTCCTGCACAACTACAATAATGCGGCAAACCCCTCTTTGCTGGTCCCTCCAGTCATCACCCTGGTTACAATTGGCATTCAGGTGACAATCCAGGGAGGCACCAAAACCGAAATCGTTGAGCAAACTTTTTCCGGCAGCATAATTTTCCCGATGATAGGCATAATCAACCCGGAAAATGCGAAAATGTCCTTGCCCTTTGACCGCCGCGGGCTCAAAATATTCCAAAATAAACCCATCTCCTTCAATCAAACCGGTCATAAAATGCCCGGATTCCTGGTTGTTTTTATGGGTGTATGCGCCCAGCAATTGTGATTTGTCAGGGTTGTACATAAACAATCGCCCACCAACCGGCAAATGAAAATCTTCATATAAAGCTGCCAGCGCCAATGCCCCTTTCACTTGAATCCGGATGCGCCATACCCGGTTGCCATTTTCCAATACAGTCCATTGACCGTCTTTGTCCGGGCGGATATCCGTGGGAATAGGTGCCGCAAAGCGAAGGGCCGGACCTTGTTCGTCCTCTGTTTTCAACTTTGTTAAATCTGGTGCCGTCAAAGAACGAATGGGAATGCTTTGTTTAAATACCGTACGATTTTTGGCATTAAAACTGGGTGGTTGGCCACCAGCACTGATTTGCGCCTGAACAGGCAAATAAACCACCAGACTTAAAAACAGCATTAGTTTGTAATCGATTCTCATGGGATGTAAATTAAGCTCTTGCAAAGATAAGTTTTCTTTATTAGACCCACTAGTGCAAAAAATCAGCCGAAAAAACATTTCACAGGTTAATTTAATCTTAACTCCATGAAAATATTTATGCTAAAAGAATATTTCCTAAGTGAAAATTTGTAAAAAGAGTTTTTTATTACCTTACAAAATATCATGGTAGGTGTTCAAAAATAGATAATGTTAATTCTTCTATTTTCAATATTAATTTTGATGTAAACCTCTTTTAGACGCTCTATTTAAATCAACATTTAGTTTTTGATTTTTTTGTCAGTTCAGTTTATGTTATATCTGTAGGTTGTCAGCTATGGAGTTGGTTTTATTCTTGGTCATAGGATAATTATTTATTTAAAAATTAGTTTTTATGCTTCTTTTGTCAAAGAGAATGGCATTAGCTATTGCAATGCTACAACTTTCATTCGTATCGATGTCTGCTCAGCAAACATTTAATTTTCAAATAACATATATTGCTTCATGTGATTTGACCATTGGGCAAGAAAGCCCTTTTAACTCTGATGAATATTGTTATTCCTGGGTTTCAGATCTTAATAATTCAGTTGTTATTCAAACAGAAAGAGATTTAGAGGTTTCCATCTTTGAGGATGCAACTCTGATACAGGTGGTGATGGATGATGATGGTAATGTTCTTGCCTATAAGGAATATAACCTTAAGTATGTTGAAATTAGTGTAAGTCCAGAAACAGGAGCAATTCATGAAGGTGAAACCTCAATAGACTTATCAGTTGAAGGATTGGATGATTTCACCGGATATTCGTTTGACTGGAGTCATGTCCCTGGGATTGATCAACAAACAGTTTCAGTTTCATCTCCTGGAATATATTCCGTAGTAGTAACGACACCGGGTGGGTGCGTCTTTGAGCTTAGTGCAAACGTTTTTCGCTTTTTTTCTGATCACTATGAAATTTGTATGGATGAATGTCTTGATATAGGAATTCCTATTAATAACTCCTTAGAATATATATGGTCGGATGGTGAAACAAATAGCTCAACAAGAAATTTATGTTTTAACAAGAATGAAAGCTATAACCTAAGAATATTTGAAAATGATATTCTCATCGAAATGAGATCTTATCGTATTACTATTAAAGGAAGTAATTTTTCTATTGGACCTGATCCTATGTTTTATTGTGCAGGTATGACGAATTCTCTATTTTGGGATGCTGAGAACCTTGATGCTGAAGATATTTCCTCTATTCTTTGGTCCACTGGACAAAGTACTGAAATCATCACTATTGCTGGGCCTGGAGTTTATTCTGTCACCGTAACGACTGAGTCAGGCTGTACTTTAACAGACAAAATTATTGTTGCGACCCCAAATGATTGTTCTCAAGCGGCCCAATGGTTTACTAATAATGATTTTTATGTTACACCCATTTATGGTTATGAAGAATTGCCAGGTATACAAAATGAAGAACCTAAAAATAAAAACCTAAATACACTTACAATAATTGAAGACTTTACCAATTTAAATATCATTACTGTTAATAACCATACAATTAATATTGGTGATTATATGTTGGAGTCATTAGAAAATTATCCATATTCAAGTAAGGTGTTTATTACCTCTAATTTAGATGGTCATTGTTCTGAGAGTAATGGTGGCGGTCAGACTGATTTCCAGGCTGCATTAGATGGTTGGCTGAATGATAATGACGAAGCCTTCTATGCTTGGTTTCACATTTGTGTTGATTCTAATGACGAGGGTACGTTATATTTTAATTATAGGAGCAGTTCATTTAGTAATGGGCTTCCGCCTTCCGGTTGTCCTCCATCTGGAGAGAATGACTGTTATGTGGGGCATCCAGTTCGGTTAGCTATATTACAATATGATGAAGATATCCTAGAGGCTCTTTATAATGCAAACAATATCTCTGTTAAAACTTTTCATCAGCAAGCTAGGAATAATGATAAAAGCGATCAAGGAAAAGTTGTTGGTATCATTGGAGAAACAAAAATAAAAAAACGGATTTTAGAAATAACAGAAGCAAATGGTCCTCAATATTTTGAGAAACCAACTATTCATTTAGGTTATTGCATTAGTAACTTGCCGGTTGATGTGATAGCATACTATCATTTTTGGAAAGTTGAATTTTTGGGTTTTACGGTGGCTAGTACCAGTGCAGAAATTTCTCACCAAGATCCTGCTGATTTATCGGCACTTAACACGGAAATAGTATATTTAGATCCAGAAACGGAAGCATTCCTTCCAATGAGGTTGGTTTCTGAGATTTTCGAAGTTAAGACTTATAAACCAGATGCACAGCCTAGATATGTATTATCAGGAATAGAAACTGGAGTACGACAAGTAAAAGAACGATTTAATAAGTATCCAGAATTCACAGGTGGAGGTGAGATAACAAGCCAGGCCAGGATAGGAGTATTGATATATTCTGATGCAAAAGGGTATCAAGATGCCCTTAGTTTATATGGAAGTCAACTTTCCAATGTTGCCTTGAAACTTTGGGATCTAGAAGCACCTAATGTGTATGGAGAATTACAACAAGCCGGTTTCTTTGGGACAGCTAACTACTATTACGATGCATTATGCGACTATGAAGATCTTTTTGATATTTTAAGAGAAATTGAAACTCCATGTCCTTAGATTTAGAAAAAGTATTGATCTATTTTAGCACATTAACGGTTCTAGTGCCTGTTTTTTTTATGCACTCTACATGTAATAGTGAATCTATTTCTAGGAATTTAGTTTTGAATTCAATTAAAATGGACAGTATTGTGCAACCAAATACTCAATCTTTTTTTAGAGAAAGTTCGGAGAGATTCGTTAAATTATCTAAAAAGTATGGGTTCTTAGATTATGGCTTTGATAGGGAGTTTGATTATGCAAAAGACTTTGAGTTGATTATTTTGGAAATAGCCAAGCTTGCGTTCAAAGATATTGTTCTGATTGAAAGTGGAACTACTGAAGACGAAGCCCAAGTGTTTTCAAAGATATTGGTTTTTGGGAAAGAATATATTTTTTATTCAGGAAATAGAAATTGGATTGAGACAAAAGGGATTTTGAGAATCTTTAATGAAATTGCATTAGAAAATAATCTTGATATTATTATCTCTCAAGATACGGGGATTAGTGGAGGAAACTTAGCTGTTTTTGTTGTTGCTGACAAAAGGTTATTAAAGGAAGCAATAAAAAAAGGGTTTCCATGTTGCTCTTATTATACTCCTAGCATTTACAAAGATGCTAAGATACTTCCCAATTCCTTTGATGAAATCGAAGTAATCTTTGATGGTATTCCTCATTTTGATTCTCTTCGAGTACCTTTCATAAATGAATTGAATTTCCTTGGTAAAAAAGTAAATCCCCAGTTCGAAGATTTTACAATTAAACAAATAGCTTTAGTAGAAGGACTTAAAGCTTCAAGAATGATTATATATATTAATTGTATTGACGTTGCTAGAGTTAAGTTAGAAGAAAATGTCTTTATTATTAAAGATAGTGATTTTCAACTAGGACTATTGTACACAATGGCGAAACATTTTGATTGTAATATTTTTTTCGTAGGTAAGAATTCAGACGAGAGAATTCAAAAAAACAAAAGCGAAGTTTTAAAACTGATTGAAGATGCATTTTCAGTTTAATGTTTCGTTGATACTTCTAATTCTATTCTCCTAATTAGGAAAGCTTATTTATTTTGCCACTACTTTCTAAACCTTTCTGATGGTTTCATCAAAACACTTTGATGATTCAGATTAAAATTTTCGGTTATGATTTTCTCGATACAATCCTCCCTATCTTCTAATCTCTTCAAAGTCTCCAAAAAATGGAAACTTACTATCTTTAATTTTTTCCTTTTGGGATTTACGGCTAATGCCGCCATAAATTTTCAGGAAGTCATTCCCGCATCGGAAGGAACGTGTGATGGTATTTTAGAAATAGAAACAACTGGAACTGCTGGTCCATTTTCAATTATTAAACTCTTCCCTATTATATATCAATAATCAACCTGTCAATATTATTGCTAACACCGATCCTTGGGAAGAGAGGTATTCAGCGAAAAACTAGGTTTATCTCAAGGAATGAATACCGTTTCTCTAAGTTTAAGTGATCATTTGCCAGGCGGTGTTTATGTCATAAATTGCTATATTGACGAAGAGTTAATTGGTCAACAAAAAATAATTTGTACTAAAAATTAAAATTATATCATGACGAACATTTTTAAAATCAATACCTTTTTGATAATTATCTTCAGCCTGTTTTCTTGTGAAGATTCAGGTATGGTGAATGATTCCTACCCTCGTAAATACAAATATGACTCTCAAAGCTATAGAGCCATCAATTATTTCAAAGTGGTCAATGATGACTCTGAATCGGTTACGCCTAATAATCGGTTTTTATCTGTTGCATCAGAGCTTGAAGAGGAAACCAATATAGAAACGATTGGACTTTTATTCGAGGAGTTTGAATTAATTGACGAGGCATCGGTAAGGGTCAAAGTAGATTTAGGCAATGGTCTGACTATAGATACTGTTTTTCAGTATCAGCATTTAGGGGGAGATATTTTGATTGGCTCTGACACGCCTTCACCAATCCTATTGGGAGGTGTAAATGCTATGGATGAATTCGAGCTATTTTATTGGAGCTATTATTATAGTTTTTTTGATGAAAACCTTAATCAACGAGAGCTTTCGCCGGTTGCTGTTGAACTAAGTTCGACAACAAATGATGAACCCAATCAATGGATTGAACAACTTATCTTAGATGGTACACTAGAAAATTTGGATACAATTGGCATCCAAGGGTTTAAGGTTCATTACACTCAAGAAAATTAGCCTCAAGAAAATTTCTTTTATAGGTAAGAGCTTGTTTGGAGCGGATTCGTCACGTAAATCCTTGATTTGCAAGGAGCAAGCTCCAAACATCTCTAAGGCAGAGAAGCTTTTATGCGCTGCCTTATCTACCTCTTTATCATTAGTTACCATTTCCAGTCAACTACAAACCCAAAACCGCCTTCCCCTGTTCAAATACCACATCCACCGGAATATTGGCTGCTGCCAACCTGTCGAGATCAGCCTGCAACTGACCGCCAATGACACCCATTTCTTTCACCAGGTTTTCAACGCCGGCATAATCACCATCGCCTTGCAGGGTCAATATTTTGGTAGAAAGTGCTGCCATGGCCTCTTCGAGTTTGTCAAAATTAACCCGATAAGTACCAGTCGTTTCATCCCTGGTGAATGCACCGTAATCCTGAAAGAAATTGAACCGGATCATATTGGCTTTGCCATGTGCACTGGAGGCTCCGAAACGTACCGAGCGGAAAATACCGGCCATGAAGGTGACATAATAGTCTTTAAGCTCGCCGGTTAGCTCTCCTTTTTTGTGCAATTGATTGATCATATAGAGTCCGAGAATATCGGCCTTGCCTTCTTCTAATGCGGAGCTTAATTCCTTGAGGTTTTCCCGGACGGTGCCTTTGCCGTTGATGGTATTTTTGATGCCCAGGCCATGTGCTACTTCATGGAACATGGTATTGCTGAAAAAAGCATCAAAAGTGATGTGTTTGCGTTGGTCTTCCGCAATCAGTACATCTGCTATGGGTACCAGAATCTTATCAAATTTTGCACGCATCGCGTTTTTGAGCTGTAGACGGCGTGTACCTTTTTTTAACTGGACTTCTTCGTCATTTGGTAGGTTGATGGCAATGGTTTTACTACCCGAATTACAATCTCCGGCATAGAAGACTACATCATAGGCATTCAGGTCGGCATCCGAGCCCGGTTTTTCTTTTTTGTACTCCGCAGGCACTGGCAATCCTGTTTGTAATTCTGGCAGAAAGGCTGCATATTTTGCCAGGCGATCACTCCATTCCATATCCTTGATCAATACATAACACTCATGTGCGGCCCTATAACCAAATAGCTGGTCTTCGTAGGTCTCAATGGGGCCGATGACCACATCAATGGGATTGGTTTTGGCATCCATCCACGCCAGATCGCTGGGTTGATATTCATCGGTTAGCAAAGCCTGGGCTCGCAATTCCAGGTATTTTTTAAAATCGGCATTTTCCGCCAAATCTGCGGCTTCACTCAACAATTGTGACGCCTTGCTTACTTGTTCGGCAAACATCTCGCGATAAGGTACGGTCACCAACTTGCCCTGGTCATCTCTACGCAAAAAGCTATACAACCCGACTTTATCGGTCAATTCAGAGGTTTCAAATTCTTCTTTGGTCAGGTCGGTAGGGTAGAAGTTTGCCCCGGCGGGTTTTGGCCCAACACCAGCTACAAAGGGCTTATTGCCATCCAGTCGATCCCAGGGCCCATAATTGATTTCAACAAATTTTTTGGTGTCTTCATCCTCTATGCTATTCAACAACTCTTCTTTATCGCCATAAGCTTCGTACCAAAACAATTCATTCATAATATCTCCGGCATCGATCAATTTGCCAACCATCTGCCGCTGTCCATCCGAAAGATGGCCTAAATCAGCCGTCAACTTAACGGATACATATTTGGCCAGTTTGGCTTGCATTTCTGTCATTTCCGGTTGTGATTCGGTTGTTTCTTCTGCATTTTCTTTTGGCGTATTGGTACAGGCCAAAAGAGTACAAAGACTTAGGAATAAGAGATAAATAGTGGGTTTTTTCATCCTATTTTTAGTTTAATTTAATGAGCAATTTGGTTGAATTATTATTTATAACGTTCAAACCAGCCCAAAATATACGCTACTTTATTGATCAAATTACTCGGCCGGTTGGCAATGCCATGGCCGGAACCCTGTATGCGGACCATGGCTGATTCCACTTTTCGCAATTGTAATGCTGCGTAATACTGCTCCGTTTCCGAAATGGGAGTGCGGTAATCTTCTTCCCCTGTTAACAGCAGGGTAGGGGTGTTTACATTACCCACCAGAGAGATTGGAGACCGGGCGTGATAATGCTCCACATTTTCCCAGGGATAACCCGGAAACCAATAGCGGTAAAAAAAGGCCGGATTGTCAGCATTCAACACAAAACTATACCAGTTAATGACTGGTTTGGCCACTACTGCTGCCCGAAAGCGATTTGTTTTACCAATAATCCAGGCAGTCAGTACACCGCCGCCACTACCACCGGTTACATAGAGGTGATCTTCCTGGATATAGCCTTTGCTAATGACTGCATCTACTCCTGATATCAGGTCATCATAATCCTGTCCGGGATAATTGTGGTGAATCAAATTGCCAAACTCCGACCCGTAGCTACTACTGCCACGCGGATTGGTATACAGCACCACATATCCAGCTGCTGCATACAATTGCACTTCGGCAGAAAACCGCCAGCCATAATTGGCAAAGGGCCCACCATGAATTTCCAGGATCAGGGGATATTTTTTATTGGGATCGAAGTTGGGTGGTTTGCAAATCCAACCCTGGATTTTACGCTGGTCAAAAGAGGAGGTATACCAGAATTCTTCTACCTCTCCCAGCTTTTTAAACTTAAACAAATCATCGTTTAGCTGCGTAAGCTGTTTACCAGAAGTACCGTTTATATTGGCTGTAGCCAAATCTGCCGGATGCCCGGGATTGGTAATGGTAAATGCAATATGGCCATTTCTTGCTGCCGAATAACTGCCGCCACCGTATGGACGCCCCAAGGATAATCCGCCTAATTCTTTTGCCACAGTTTGGCGTTTGCCATTCAAGTCGACCACCTCAATTTTACTATGACCTTCATCATCGTATTGGAACAAAATTTTATCACCAGACCATTGTAGATCATTGATGTTTCGATCCAGGTCGGCAGCCAGTCGGCGAACTTCTTTGCCATTGGCATCCATGATATTGAGCTCGGGATTTTGGTAGCCTTGATATTGATCTTCATAACCGGTGAAGGCAATCCATTTACCATCTGCTGAAATGACTGGGTTATTGTCCGGACCTTTGCGGCTAGTCAGGGCAGTAAGGTGACCACTGCCAATGTCGATCCTGTAAATTTCGGAATTGGCGGGCTCATAGATCCAGTTGTCATGGCGATTGGCCGAAAAGAGAATGGCTTTGTTGTCCGGTGTCCAGCAATAGTCGCCATTGTGGTTGAAATCACCAGTCGTTAATTGACGCGGATGACCACCATCTTTGGAAAGCAGGAAAAGGTGTGTAAATTCCTTTTTCAAATAGCCTGCCCCATCCGAACGGTATTTAAGCTGGTCAATGTATTTGGGTGGATCAATCCATTTTGCACCCTCTGGCTTTGTGGGAAGCTCGACTAATGGTGTTGACTTTGCCGGTACAGTCATGGTCATACTAATCCAGTTGCCATCCGGAGACCATTGGATATTGCCAGGTGAATGGGTTAAATTGGTGAGTTTTGTTTCCGCTCCTGTTGCCAACCAGCGTAGATAAATCTGTGCAGATCCGTCTTTACTGGATATATAGGCCAGCTGTTTCCCATCCGGAGACCAACGGGGAGAACCATTGTTGTCATTGCCACTGGTCAATGGTTGATTGTCCGCACCATCAAAGCGAATCATCCATAAATTTGACCGATTGCCATCGGTCATAATGTCTTTGAAATTACGGACGTAAACGATGTGCTCTCCATCGGGAGAAATTTGTGGATCACTTACGTATTCCAAGTCAAATACATCGAGTAATTCGAATTTTTCCTGTGCAAGAAGCTGGCTGGAAAAAAAGAGTAGAAAAACCAGAAAGCTTAGGATTTTGGTATTCATGCTGTTGTTTTTGCAGCAAAATACTGAATTACGGTCCTGATTTCTATTCTTTAGGATACAATTTTATATTTGGGAGATAATGGAAGTCTTTAATATTGTATGTGTGAATTTCTATTTGATGAATAATGGCTGTTGCACCAATTATTGCATCTTCATTCCTATTAAAAGCATGAATAAAAATGTTTGTGTCACAAAGCACCATTGTTAATTCCAATCTCGATTCCAGGATTTATTTCTTCTAATTGGATTTGTCAAAAGTCCAGTTAGAGCATGTTTGTAGCCCAAAACCGACCCCCAAACAAGCTCTAGGTTTTTATGTTTTGCATGTGAATTAACTTTCTTTTTGCTGGTTAAACGTTTAGAAGAGGCTTAAAACTCCACAGGAAACTCCAACTCCTCTTCCCCTCTCTTCACCACCACAATCGTTTTATCCCCGGTTTTAAACTTACTCAGGCCTTCCATATAGGAGTACATATCTGTGACTTCCACATCACCCATTTTGATAACGACATCCCCGTTTTTTATGCCAGCCTTGGCAGCTACTCGTCCATCCAGCACCCCGTCAATACGCATGCCTTCACCCTGATAAACATAATCGGGCATAACACCAAGGGTGACTTTGAAGCGGGCCACTTTTTTGTCGGGATCCTCGTCTTTGGTTTTACTAAAGGCCACTTTTCCTTTGGCATCCAACTTTTCGATGATCGCCAGCATAAAATCGCTGACGTCAATGATGCCCGGGAAGTTGACCAGGGCAGCATCATCAGCAGGTTTGTGATAATCAGAATGCTGGCCGGTAAAGAAGTGTAATACTGGGATATCTTTCAAGTAAAATGAAGTGTGATCAGAGGGGCCAATGCCTGAGTCGGTGGTTTTGATCTGGATATCGGCTACTTTGATTTTCGGAAGGATTTCTTTCCATAAAGGAGAAGTGCCAACGCCATTGATGGCCACTACCTTTTCGGCATTTAGCCGACCTACCATATCCATATTGAGCATATAGTTTACCGTGCTGAGGTCGATCGTTGGGGCATTCACAAAGTTTTTGGAACCAAAAAGGCCCAATTCCTCTCCAGAAAAGGCAATGAATAGATAATTGTTGTTTTTTGCCTTTCCAGCTGCCAGGATTTTAGCCAGGCGTAACATTGCAGCCACACCACTTGCATTGTCATCGGCACCGTTGTGGATATCTGGTTCTCCGGCGTGCAACGACCCCATGATGCCATGACCCAGGTGATCGTAATGAGCCCCAATGACGATAGTGTTTTTGGCTCCATTATCCAGGAACCCAACTACATTGCGGCCGGTGCGATCTTCACCCTTTTCAATATGTGGGTTGTCTTTATAATTAAAGTCAAATTCCTGATACCAGCTACCGTCTTTTCCTTTGGGCTTTAAGCCCATTTGATCATAGCGAAAGGCGATGTATTCTGCTGCCAACATTTCACCAGGTTTCCCGGTTTCGCGGCCTTCCAAATAGTCAGATGCCAAATAAACAACATCGGTTTTGATGTGCATCAGGTCACTGTTTATTTGAGCTTTACTAAAGGGGAGACCGATCATTAAAAGGGCAAAAAGGCTATAAAATATTTTAGAATGCATAAGGTTGTAATTTTTAGTTGCGAGCAAATTTCAGGTAATTCTATTGACTTTCCAAAAGATAGTGCATCAGGAAGGTCTGTGTAATGTCAGAATTTTTTAATGTACCTCCTTTGTGGTGTCCTGGCTAGCCCATGGCACAAGGTCTGAAGGGTAGTAATTGATGTCCATCGCTTCAAATCTGGCTTTTTGTTGTCCCAGCCGTACTTTGTATTCTTCCCAATCATTAGGTCCTGCCGACCAGGCAATCTCCGCATAACCCGGCAGGCGGGGAAAGACCATATATTCGATTTCTTCCATATTGGTAATGGTTTCTGTCCAAAGCGGTGCTTCAACACCCAGGATGTTTTCTTTTGTAACCCCCTCTACCAATGTAGCCGGATTCCAAATATAGCCACTATCCACTTCAATATAGCCAGCCCAGTGCAGCCCCCATTGAGTCGTGGAATCGTATTGCATGTCCATATATGCTTTTTTTGCGGGGGAGATGATGACTTTTGCACCCTGAGCCACTGCTTTTTGAGCATTTTCGGCTTTCGCCCAATATTGAGCAACGGAAGTAGGGTTCAAACGGGCTTCGGTTACCTCATCCCAGCCGATCATCATCTTGCCATGTGTCTGCACAATATCCTGTACCCGATTGATGAAAGGGATATAATCTTCCAATGCCGTAACATGAGATTCATCTCCACCCACGTGAATATACGGACCAGGCGTAAGGGCAGCCAATTCCCGGATCACATCTTCAATAAAGACGTAAACAACTTCTTTTTTGGTACAGAGGGTGCTGAAACCTACATCGGTGCCTGTATATAATTTGGTGGCTTTGCCATCACAGTTTAGTTCGGCATAAGAAGACAGGGCAGCATTGGTATGACCCGGCATATCAATTTCCGGCACAATGGTGATGTACCGCTCTTGTGCGTAATTGACCAGATCGGTATATTGTTCTTGGGTGTAATAACCACCCTCACCTCCGCCAACCTGCGTTTGGCCACCATGTAGTGTTAAATTCGGCCAGGATTTGATTTCAATGCGCCACCCCTGGTCATCGGCAAGATGCAGGTGAAGGATGTTCATTTTATAAGTGGCAATCAGGTCGATAAAGCGTTTTACATCGTCGACCTGGAAAAAATGGCGGGATACATCCAGCATTGCACCCCGATAGGCATAACCGGGATAATCGCGGATAGTGCCGGTGGCTATTTCCCAAGGACCTTCCTGAGGAGTGCCAAGTTCTATTTTAGCTGGCAGTAGTTGGCGGATGGTTTGGATGCCCCGGAATAAACCCGCGGGTTTGGGAGCTGATAATTTTACCTGTTCTTCGGAAATGGACAATTCATAACCTTCATCACCATACTGGCCCTTGTCTCCTGTCAATGTAAGATAGAAATGCCCGGAGGCAGGGGCCTCTTCAGTAGCTTGTACTTGCATACCAAATCCGGTAGCGGGCTTAAGCTTCTCAGCCAGGTAGTTGCCAATTTGTTGTAATTCCGCTGTATTGCCCTGGAGGTAAATTACGGTTTGGTCATTAATGGCAAAAGAACTTCCCGTGGCTGTCAAGGATACTGGTTTTGGAATTAGATTTTCCTTAGCCAGATCTTTTGGTGTTGGCGGTGGAGTATTAGTACAGGATAATACTGCAAACATGACGACCATTGTCAGTAGTTGAATGCATGTTGTGTGTTGTGTTTTGTTACGCATTTGCCCGTTTTTGTAATTCATTAAAACATGTTTGGAGCACAGATTGGCCTACAAACATGCCCTTTATTATAAATGAAAGATCATTTCACCTCAAAAAATGAAAAATTTCCCTCCTTCCAAAATAATTCCGAAATTGAGTAGTTGGAAAATAATGAGTTTTTAATTACCCTTTGCTAATCAAAAAATTGAATCATGTACGCTTTACTACCCTCCAAAAAACTATTTGTTAGCTTTTTTTTACTATTTGTATCGGTCTTCATCTTTGCTCAAGCGGGAAAAGGACTCAAATTACTAGAAAAAGGACAATATGAGGCTGCAAAAGAGGAATTAATCAGCAGTCTTAATAACGAAAAAGAAAAACCCATTGGTCTTTATGGTTTAGCTCAGCTATACCTGGTGCCTGAATTTTCTGGCTACGAACCCGATTCAGCCATGAATTACATCACTCAGGCAGATCAGGTTTATCGGAAAATGGATTATAAACTAAAAAACAAAATTCAGAAAGACGCCAATACCAGTCTTTTCAGAAAGTTCAAGAAGAAAATTGTAGAAGAAGCCTCTACGCGTGCCGAGGATCAACATACGGTGGAGGCTTACCAGCACTTTCTGGACCACTACCCAAAGCCAGGATACAAGTTACAAAATGGTGCCACCAAAGCCAGAAATGAATTGGCCTATGAAGCTGCTGAAGCCGAGGGCACCTGGCAGGCAATGGAAAAGTTGCTTGATCAATACGGTGGTAGCCTGAAAGAAAAAAGCCCTGGTATGTTTAAAAAAGCTGAAATGAAGCTCTTTGAAGGCTACTTAGCAGAAAATGGCCTGGTCGCTTACGATTCATTCGCTCAAAAATACCCCAAAAATGTATACGTCCGGGATAGTTTGATGGACCAGTTTTTAGTGCTCGCTAAATCAGATGACCCTGCTGATTATACCGCTTTTATCAATAGCAATGAAGGTAGCCCTTATGTAGCATTGGCCACGGATAGCCTGGCCAGCAAATTGATCAAAAAAGGAGATCAAAAAACATTGCTTCCCTTCATTGAAGCCCATGCAAAACATGAACGGATTGATCAGCTCAAGCGGGCTTATTATCATGCTTACCTGTTGGATAATCAAAGCCTGAAGGCCGTGGAATGGTTTACACAACGCTATCCCGATTATCCGTTTCCCGAAGAGTTGGCAAGGGATAAAGAAAAATACCAGCATCTTGAATTTGACAAGTTGTTGGAAAGTGAAGAGATGGAAGAGGTGAAACAATTTATGGATCGCTACCCGGATTATCCACGGATTAACCAGATGTGGAGTCACTTCTATCAGTTGTATAAACTCAAAAACCCGCTACCGGATGCACTGGATCGTTTTGTGGAAGTTTATCCGAAATTCCCCTTCCAGGACCGGATTGAGGCAGACAAAGTGCTTGCCCAAAAAGCCTATTTTGCTTCCTTAGTAAAGGGGGATGATTGGGAGGCATTGGCCAAAACGATCAAAGATAACCCAGGTGATGATCAGCTAGATGCTGCCTGGTCACGGCTATATGAATTGTATCCACGAGGCAATGACCCGCTTACTGCTTTGGAGCAATTTCAGACCCGCTTTCCCGGTTTTCCAATGCAGGAAAAGCTACAAAAAGACATGGCGAAGTATAAACTCGCTCGTGAAGAGGAAGATTATAATCGCCTTGTGGATGCGGATAAACTAAGTGATTATTATGACTATCTGGATCGTTACCCTTCCGGAGAAAAACAAAAGCAGGTCATGCACCGCCTGGTTGAAAAGCTACAACAATCAGACAGCCAAGGAGATCTGAAAGATTACCTGGAACGTTATCCCGAAAGCACTCAGCGCACGCAGATACTGACCCGGCTTTACGATCTGGTTGCTGAAAATAAAAATCTGAATGAAATTGTAGCCTTTGAAACTCAATACCCGGATTTTCCGGATAAACAACGCCTGGAGCAAGACAAAGAAGGGGCTACGGTGAGTATGCGTGATTTGGGTAGTTATTCTGAGGAAAAAAAGCCGCTTTATGAAAATTACATCAAAAAGAAAGCCCCTTCCAAAGAAGCGATGCTGGTGGTGCGCCGAATGATTCAGGGGGATCTGAAAAACAAACAGTGGTCAAGTGCAATTGATAAAATTGAAGACTTTAAGCCCTATTTTAAGGATGACAAAGCCTTTAATGAAATTTACACCATTTTAAGTGCGCCGGACCAGGGTATTAGCCCGGAAGATATGGGCGAAGGCATCAATACGGACAAAGAAGAATATGCTTCCGCAATGTCAACAGACGGCAAACTATTTTATTTTTGTCGGAACATGCGAGGCATATTGGGGGCCAATGAGGATATTTATATTTCCCGTAAGGTGGATGGAGAATGGCTCGATGCAAAGGCTATTGATGAACTCAATACGAAGGGCAATGAAGCCCCCGAAGGTGTCTCAGCAGATGGTAACCGGATGATCCTCTTCAGGAACGGTAAACTCTGTTATACCGACAAAACCGCCACTGGCTGGTCTGATCCTATAGAACT
The DNA here is from genome assembly GCA_021604865.1 of Saprospiraceae bacterium. Lineage (GTDB taxonomy): Bacteria > Bacteroidota > Bacteroidia > Chitinophagales > Saprospiraceae > BQJU01. The sequence continues at coordinate 72,027 of BQJU01000012.1, forward strand.
ACCGGCAACTATTAACAAGGACGACTGGCAAGCCGATGCGCGCATTACCGCTGATGGCAAAGCGATCCTCTTTTCCTCGGGACCAAGTTGGGGACAAAAAGATATCTATGTTTCAGAATTGTTGGCCGATGGGACTTGGGGGCCTGCAAAAAGTTTAGGGCCAATGATCAATACCGAAAAAACGGATCGCTCTCCCTTTTTGCATCCAGATATGAAGACCATGTATTTTAGTTCTGAAGGCCGCCATGGCTTGGGTGGACTCGATGTTTATGTAACCAAAAAACTGGACGACACTTGGACGAACTGGAGTGAACCTCTCAACCTCGGTACTTCGATCAATACGGTGGATAACGATTGGGGGTTTAAAGTGACTACGGAGGGTGATTACGCCTATTTCGCCGTAGAATCTGATAAAGGGTCCAGTGACATTTTTCTGGTCAAGGTGCCGGAAGTTTATCAACCGGAGCGGGTATCCACTATTGCTGGTAAGCTGGTTGGCATGGACGGCCGGCCAGTTGAAGCGGAGATCGAATGGATAGATTTGATGACTGGTGAGGTTGTTCAGATTACTCGTAATGATCCGGAAACTGGTGATTTTTTTGCCACCTTACCGGATGCAGGGAAGTTTGGATACAGTATCAGGAAAGAAGGCTTTTTTCCCCTTTCGGGAAATATAGACGTGGGCGAAGGCGAAAATAAATTTGAATTGGAAGAGGAAATGACCCTGGCCACCGTGAAAGAAATGAAAGAGAAAGAAATTAAGATACCTTTAAATAATTTGTTTTTTGAAACGGCAAGTTTTGACATTAAAACAGCCTCTTTTCCCCAATTGGATCGATTAGCTTCCTGGATCCAGGAGAATGATCTAGCTATTGAGATTCAGGGACATACCGATAATGTAGGTTCAGAGACGAATAACCAGCAATTGTCAGAGAATCGAGCCAAGGCCGTACGCGAATATCTAATCAACAAAGGCGTGGAAGAAAGTAAAGTAGCTGCTGCCGGGTATGGAGAGAACAAACCGGTAGCCAGTAATGATACCGAAAAGGGTAGGGCTAGCAATCGCCGGGTAGAAATACAGTTGAAATAAACCTATTGGGCACAGAGGTAGTAGATCAGTATCAATAAATTGCGCTACTATCTCTGCGTCCATTTTAAGTTTCGCTGACCTCTAAGTCAACCACTTCATCACATACACCAGGGCAATACTAACGACCAAACCAAAAAATACCTTGGCCAGATCAGAGCCGACCATTTTTAAGGTTTTGGCGGTAATTTTGTGCTCCAGCCGTATGCGCAATCCTATTTCCCGACCTGCCAGTAAGCCGATAAAAACCCAGGTGGTACTCATTGGTATATTATTCAGTTCTTTGAAGTAGAGTAGTACCATTCCATAAGCGAAGTCAATAATCGTTGCCGATCGGATATCCACTGTATTGGTTTTGGCTTTGACAATCTCCTGGATAGAACCGCCCCGGCCATAAAAGATATATGCCAACAAGACCAATAGGATACTTAATGAAATGATGATATCAAAACCACTTAATGATCGGGGCAGGTAAACAAAAATATTGGCAAAATCCTGGATGAGCCATTGCGACCATAAAAATCCGGTGGAGCCCCATTGCAAAACAGTCCATATCCGGTTTTCCCTTTTGGTAATAGGGTTATCGATGAAGTATTTCTCTACCAGCTTCGAAATCAGCAGGTATATGATGATGGCTACACCAAATGCCAGCAAATATCCTTGTACAGATTTGATCACCATATCATCCAGGTTCTTCGGATTAAAGAAGGTTAGGATGAGAAAGGAGGTACTTACCGGAATTCCCGTACGGGTCAGTAACATCAAGGTGATGGGAGGGAGTAGGTAGGGCCAGCTGAAGTTTTTGGGTAGAGGGTATTTTTCCAATCGGCCATAAGACACGTCGCCAGTATAATGATACCAACCATAGAGCAGCGTTGCGGTTAAGATACTTCCAGCAAAAAGCCAAAGGAAATACCAGGGACGGTCTTCATTTGAACTTAGAAAGGTACCCAGGGTTTGAATACTGTCATTACCTACAACAGAATAGCCGGCCATGATAAACCCGAACCACATTATGAGCAGTGTGACATCCATGTTTTAGTTGGTCTTTAGCTGCTTTTTTCTTAAAAGGCGAAAGAGCAGCTAAGATATTCAATATCCTGACATTATTTTATCTGTCAGGAAAGGATTTCCCCATATTAAAAACTGATGAATAAATGATGATCTTGGGTTTTCTGTGAAAAGGTTAAAGGGCATCGCGAAAAACACGATGCCCAGTATTTGTTAAAAGCAGGTTGTGCTAATAAATCAGAACCGGTAACTGATGCCCATTCCAAAGTCACGGCCAAGCTTATAATTTTGTAAAGTGTATTCCTTTCCACGGAATTCCATGGTCTGTTGCCGCGCAGGGTTTAGCAAATTGCGGGCACTTAATTTCAAGCTAAATCGTTGCGTCAGTGTTTTACTGATGATCAGGTCAAGAGCAGGCGCTGATTCTTCAAACACATCCGGATCTGCCGCTTCACTGATGATAGCTAATCGGCGTCCGAAAACGTTGTAAGCCAGGGTAGCATCCAACCCAATATCCGCATTGTTATAGTTTATGGATGCATTCACCAAAAATGGTGATTGACCCTGGAATTGGCGGGTCTCTCCCTTGGCCGGGTTAAATTCATCAATAATAGCCTGTTCCATATCGGGTATATCAACGATGGATTTGATCAATGAAAAGTTGGTGGAAAAACGGAAGTCCCTCAACACAGGTGCAATGAAGTCCAATTTTTTTCTGAATTCAAATTCAAATCCATATACAGTGGCCTGGTCTACATTAATGTAGCGAATTAGCGGGTTAGCAGACTCAGGAACAAAAGCGGTTACAATTGGATTGTCAAATGCCTTGTAATAAACACTGGCTGCAAAAAGTTCTCCGGCACGAGGGAACAACTCCCAACGCAAATCCACGTTTTGGATCAGGGTGCGTTCCAGGTTTGGGTTTCCCTGAATGCGATTGCCTCCGCCGTAGTCAAATGAAATAAAAGGAGCCAGTTCACGCATATTTGGGCGGGCCAGTGTTTGGGTGCCCGACAAACGCAGGTTGGCATTTTCGCTTAGTTTATAAACCAGGTTCAATGCGGGCAAAATGTCGGTTTGTTGAATGGTGCCTTCGGGTAATGATTCATCCTGGCTCTGCACATAAATGTCGGTATTTTCAACCCGAGCTCCGGCAATGATTTTCAACCGGCTGATGTTATAAACAACCATAGCATAACCGGCTGCAATTTTTTCATAACCATCATAACTATTTTCTTTGGTCGGTTTTTCGAAGGGCAATGCCCATAGGCCGATCGTATAACGTTCGGTTTCAGGGTTGAACTCAGTAATGCCCAGATTTTCTTCTGCAAAAACTGATTCAGGGTCATCATTTGTATAGTTACGCAAAGTGGTGGGAATATTTACCTGAAAAACCCGATCCTGGAAAGATCTGGTTTTGTCAGAGTAGGTGCCCCCTATTTTAATATGGTTCGATGAGTTGCGGGTTTTGAAAAAAGGAATCGTTATATCCACCTTTCCGGAATATTGCTGATCGTCCAGATTTCTGTAAAAGTGGAAAGGCAGGTCAAATTCCGCAGGAGAAATGGAGTTCGTTCTTGTTCCATCGGATTCGTCAATGCGGTAGGTGTTGCTGAACTGGCGGAAATTGGGGTCCTTTTGCGCGAATTTGACCAAACCGCCAGCCCATTCAATTTTGAAGCCCCTAGCACCCAATACATGCTCACCTGCGAGCTGGTAGTTTTGCAAATTCCTTTCCTGCCAGCGAAGCGCGCGCGTTTGGAAGGCGCCATTACCGGAAATAATAGCTGGAAAACTACCTTCCAGCACACGATTATCCTGACTGCCGATATTGTTGATAATAGAAATGAAAGATAGCTTGTTGTTGCCGCCAAATTTATAGGAAAGATTCAGCATACCACCCGTAGTGACCGCTTCTTGTCCGCGGGTATCCGTTAAATTCCGGAATACATTCAGATCGGCTTCTGGGTCAGTCAATTCAAAAAATGCATCCCTGCCGTTACCGTACTGCTCAAAGCTCCTACGATAGTTCAGGCCAACCAACAGCCCCAATGGATTATCATTTTTACCAATTAAAAACTGGTTGCCAAGAGAAAAATCAATGTTGTGATCCAGGAAAGAAGACTTGGTAACCGGAGCCCTTTCACCATTCAAGGATTTGATGCCCTGGTCGAGTAATTCAGCCTCATACTTGTCGCGACGGGCACGAATAGGCGTAGAAGTAGTTACCGTATCCAGGTATGAAGAATTTTGAAGAATGGCCGGAATGTCCCGGGTACCATCGTCAAAACCCAGCCAATCAGTATTGCCACCGGTGTGGGTCAGAAAATCATCCCGCAAAGAAGACTGTGTATTATAGGTAGCGGAAACACTTGCGGTAAACATAAAGCGTTCCGGAAAACTTTTGGTTTCAAGGTTCACATTTCCGCCCGTAAAACTTCCCGGTTGATCGGGAGTGAAAGATTTGGAGACAATGATATTGTCCAGCAGATTAGAAGGGATCAAATCGAGCTGAATGACATTCCGGTATGGATCCGTACTTGGCATGATCAGGCCGTTAAGTTGAGCGCTGGTATACCGGTCGCCAAGGCCACGTACAAAGATATACTGGCCACCCACTACAGAGGCGCCGGTCACTTTGCTCATCGTTTCCGCAGCAGTACTGGTACCAAAGCGGCTCATTTCCTGGCTTGAAATTCCATCTTGAACCGTCAGCGCTTTCCGCTGAAGCGCCAGGATGGCATTCTCGCTATTTTGAATGGCTTGCGCTTTGACCACAACTTCTTCCAGCAATGCTCCCTCAACACCCATTGCAATGTCGAGAAGCGTTACTTCACCCGCAATAACGGTTACATCTGTTACGGTTTTTGCATTGTAACCCACGTAGGAATATTCCAGTGAATAGCTGCCCGGGGCAAGCTTTAATTCGTAAATTCCATCCAGGTCGGTTTCCGTGCCAACCATCGGGTTGGTCTCCTTAACCAGTACGTTGGCGAACATCAATGCTTCGCCGGTTTCCACATCAGTCATCGTACCTCTGACAGTGCCCTGTTGGGCAAAAGTAGCTGCTTGTAAACCACTCAAGAAACATAAAAGGAGAAGAAAATTCTTCATGATTTGCAAAATTGATTTTCAATTGTAGCCCTAAAAAATAACTTTTTAAATGTCCGAAACTCCAGGCGGTTTTATTCGCCTGAAGTCCCGGTGTTTTATCCTATATAAAGTGTGGTGATTAATTATTCACCACCATTTTTTTCGAAATTACAGTACCTTCACTGATCAGCGTGTACACGTACATACCCGCTGGAAAATTAGTTGTATTTACTTCCAGGGTGTGAGCACCTGCCACCAAACGATCATTATCGATCAGGCGGCTTACTTCGCGTCCATTGAAGTCCGTAATCACTATTGTAACGGTTGATGTTGTTGGCAATTCAAATACAATGGTTGTTGTACCATTAGCCGGGTTAGGACGGTTTTGTGTCAAACGGAAGCCATTGTCTTCTATGACCAGGTCCTCCACATCAACCAGTGTTTCATAATCGCCATAACAGATGGTTGGATCCTGTACGTTATATTCAGAAAGTGCTGTCCACCCTGTGGTCCAGGTACATCCCTCACCAAAAGCTCCTTTGAAGTTTACCGTAGAGAAAAACCCATCTTCCGGATTGGCGGCCAAATCAGTATACGCCGGACCGGCTAAATCAGGACGAAGGTCTAAATTGCCATCTGCCTCGCGGGAAATGCCACCAAGTTGTGGATCCTGAACCGTATTATCATTTGCATTCAGGTGGTCAATCAAAAACTGACAGGTAGGATCTTCTGCATCAGAAGTGGCCTGAATCAATTCACCGGCAACAAACTCATCACCATTGCCAAAGCCGAACCAGATATTATTGGCCAATACCAGCTCTCCTGCTTCCATGTATTGACGGCTGTCTACACCAGAAGCACGGTCTTCCACCTGGATGGCAAAATTGGCAAAATCCGTAAAAATGGAATTGAAATATGAGCCACGGCATCCATCGCGGAATAAGAGCGCATGTTCGTTAGCTGCTGCACTGCCGGTACCAGTACCAACATAGGTAGCATTGTAAATCAACGGGTTGGTAGAAGGAGCGTTGGCATCGGGTTTGGCGCCATCCATTTCTGCACCATTGTCGCCGTCATCAGCACCCTGCAAAGCCAGCCAAAACTGGCCACGTCCGCGCCAGCCGGTATCGAAGTCAAAAGCATCGTCACCGCAAAAGGCTGAAACCATATATTTCAGGTCAACAGTGCCACCAAAGAGTTCTACACCATCGTCAGAATTTCCAATGATTTCCACAAAACTAATGTCAGTGGAAGATCCTACCGCACCCAGTGTAAGTCCGTTAATTTCGTTGCCTGGAGCCAATTCAGCACCACCGTGGCGGATGGAAACATATTTCAATATGCCAGAGTTGTCAGCGTCGTTGTTACCACCATAAAGAGAACGGGCATCCGTTTCCGGCAATCCTTCAACAACTACTTCGGCTGTTTCATCAGTGATGTTTGCATTTCCCAATAGGATCAAACCACCCCAAAGGCCGCGGTCATCCACAAACATATCCGTAGGGTCATTTGGATCGTCTATTTCTGCTGTGAAAATAATCGGGTTTTGAGCAGTACCGATGGCACAGATTTGCGCACCACGGGTAATGATTAAAGTTGAAGCAAGGTCGTTAGACGAAGGAGTTTCTTTTCCTTTAATCACTGTACCTTCTTCAATCATTAGTTTTCCACCTTCTTCCAGGTAAACAAATCCATCCAGCAGGTAAATATTGTCATTGGTCCATTGGTAGGTCTGGCCTCCCTGTAAATCGTTATCCTTAATCGTGATTTCTTCCTGACCAGGAAGGAATCCGTAATAATCAAGCGCTGTCCAATCCCGGATCCAAAGGGTTCCACCAAAGGCGCCTTTAAAGCCAACTTCAGTATAGAAATCATCATTTGGATAATTTGCCAGGCCATTAAAGGCAGGGCCATCAGTGGCAGGTCTTGGATCAAAATTGCCGTCACCCTGGCGGGAAATACCGCCCAGTTGCGGGTTTGTTACTGAATTATTATTGGCAGTCAGGTGATTAATCAAAAACTGGCAGGTTGGATCTTCTGCATCAGCAGTAGCCTGGATCATTTTTCCGGTTTCAAAGGTATCTCCATTGCCAAATCCGAACCAGATATTATTGGCGAGTACCAACTCGCCACCTTCCATGTACTGACGGCTGTCAACCCCAGAAGCACGGTCTTCCACCTGAATGGCAAAATTGGCAAAATCTGTAAAAATGGAGTTGAAATAAGAACCACGGCAGCCATCGCGGAATAAGAGCGCATGTTCGTTAGCTGCTGCACTTCCGGTTCCGGCACCAATATAGGTAGCATTGTAAATCAATGGGTTAGTAGATGGTGTATTGGCATCAGGTTTGGCACCGTCCATTTCTGCACCATTGTCGCCGTCATCGGCGCCCTGCAAAGCCAGCCAGAACTGGCCTCGTCCACGCCAGCCGGTATCGAAGTCAAAAGCATCGTCTCCGCAGAAAGCAGCAACGGCATATTTTACATCCACCGTTCCACCAAAAAGCTCAATTCCATCGTCAGAATTGGCAAATATTTCTACGTGTTCAATAATTGTTCCATTGCCAATACCGGCTAAGGAGAGTCCATTAATTTCATTGCCTGGGGCCAACTCTGCGCCTCCATGCCGAATGGAAACATAACGCAGAATCCCGGAATCGTCGCCGTCATTAGAGCCACCAAACAGGGACCGTTGATCTGTTTCCGGCAATCCTTCTACCACTACCTCATTGGTTTCGTCAGTTATTGTTGCATTGCCCAGAAGAATCAAGCCTCCCCACAATCCCCGGTCTTCAGGGAAAAGCAATGGGTCATTCTCATCCAGGTTGTCGGTTTCAGCAGTAAAAATAATTGGCTGTGAGGCAGTACCATTGGCAATAATTTTTGCGCCACGGGTAATAATCAGGGTAGAAGCCAGGTCATTGGAACTAGGCGTTTCTTTTCCCTTAATTACTGTGCCCGGTTCTATAGTGAGCGTACCACCTTCTTCCAGAAAAACAAAACCATCCAACAGATAGGTTTTGTCACTGGTCCAGACATAAGATTGTCCACCCAGAAGGTCACCATCTCTAACTGTAATCGTTTGGGCGTTAACCTGCATCAGGCAGGTCATCAGAAGCACTAGGAGCGTGTAAACTTTTTGCATTGAAAATTGATTTTTTGTTTCAATTAATTTCGCTGCAAGATTACGATCCCAAAATAAACTGTTGATTAATTGTAGTTTAATTAATTGTTAATTGTTGGCGTAAATTACTTATAGTCAATGTTTTATGTATGTTTCAGGGGGTGGTTTTTTTTCTTTTTTCTCTTTAAAACTTTTCTTTTTTTTCAAAGAAATTTTCCTGACACTATGGAAAAGGAGTCAAAGTAAATTATAGGTTAAATTAAGATTAGGAAAGGGTTAAATTTTGAGTACTTGTTTGGAGGTTGGATTTGGGCTACAAAACATGCACAGAGAATAATTTATGGCGTTTTGCAAAACAAACGCTAATGAATATTCCCACCTACCTGAAGACCACTAGGAACAGCTTCTGGAATTTTTTTATCAAAGCTATCATCATTTAGGGAATTCAAAAAAGAAATAATCGGCCCCATATCCTTTACTTTGATGGTAATCTCGTTAACCAAAGGATCGAGTTGTTCTTTTGAGACAGATTCATTTCGAGTTTTACCACCCGAAATGTCTTCATAAAACTCCAATACCCTTTTTAGGGTAGGGATGCTGCCATTATGCATATAGGGAGGGGTAAAGCTTAGATTGCGCAAGCTAGCAGTACGAAAAGCAAAGCGTTCTTCAAAACCATTATCTGGTGTTGGCAATTTATCATTTTCCGGTATTCCCAACACATGCATTTTATAATCGGAGAACATGGGGCCATTGTGGCAATTGGCACAGCCCACTTTTTTAAATAATTCAAAACCCTCTTTTTCAGAAAGAGAAATGGCACTGTTGTCTCCACGCATATATTGATCAAAGCGAGAATTATTGGTCACTAAGGTCCGTTCGAATGCAGCGATCGCTTTTCCTAAATTATTAATGGTTACGGCCTCTTTTTCCAAAAAAGCATCGGCAAAGAGCTGTCGGTATTTGGGAATATCATTTAAACGCGCCACCACAACATTCAAGATCTCCTCTTCTTCATAGCCATGCCCTCTCATTTCTTCAAAGGCTTTGATTGGCTCTAATGCCTGACTTTCCAGGCTTTGCACCCTTACATCCCAAAACATTGGTGCCTTCTCGGGGGCATACTCATTGTCAATATTTATACCATTAAAAGCCGTATTGAGAATGGTGTGGGCATTGCGTTTCACAAAAGGAATGTCATTGGGCTCCTTAAAGACGCGTTTACTGGAAAACCCTTTTCCATTTACGCCAATAGAAATGTCCAGAAATTCTGCATAACCATTTTCAGGGTGGTGGCAGGTAGCACAAGCAACATCCTTATTTCCCGATAAGATGGGATCAAAAAAGAGTAACCTGCCCAACTCCACTTTTTGTGGAGAAAGAGGATTGTCTTTTGGTGATTTTATCTTTGTAGGCAAGGCAGAAATCCTACTTAATGCCTTTAATTCAGCTAATTTTTGTGCTTTTTTTTCATTTCTCTGCAGTTGTTCGGGTTCTGGCCCCGGGTTGGCACAGGTTGCCAATAGAAGCAGGAGGAGAAGTATGCAGAGAGATGGAAAAGTCCTTCTCATTAGGAAGCGTGATTTTTAACTCAGGCATTTTTACAGGCAAAAACAGAGGCTCGTGCTCCTGCTTACAGAACTAAAAATAGCCTATTTAATCCTAAAAGCCAAAGATTTTTAACGCTGAGTTAAATTTGAATTTACATTCAGTTAACATTGAATTGGCGTTTTACCTCATTATGGTCTCTGCAAAACGGCGTTATTAAAACAGAAGAAGGGTTATGGCACTGAACTTAGGTTATCGTTTGGCAATGATTTTGTCATTATTATACTTTTTAACAAAATACTGACTTCCGGATTACTTTTTATCAACAATGGTTTGGCTGCTCTCTAGAAGTGCCGTATTTTGACCAACTAATAACAAACTATCTAACTAATGACTAAAAATTATACCCTATTATCGCTCTTGTGTTTTGTATTAATGACTATACAACTAAAGGCACAAGTCAGTTTCTCCAATGCGAATGATCGTTTTGTAAATTCGGATTTCCATAGCGGCGTAGCCATTGCAGTAGTGGATATGAATGCAGATGGATTAGACGACATTGTTCGGTTATCTCAGGGCCGCTCACTGGAAATTGAATATCAGAACTCTGGTGTAGGCCAGTTCACCAATTTTGTATTTGGCGCCATTTCCGATCAGAGCCAGTGGAGTATTTGTGTTGCTGATGTGGACAATGACGGTTACAACGATGTGTTAACAGGAGGCCGATATGATGATATCAAATACGTCAAAGCGATGCAGGAAGGAACGGCTTTTGAAATGAGCGACCTTCCGGGACCAAGCATGTTTATCCAGGGATCCAATCTTGTAGATATCAACAATGATGGATATATAGACTTTTTTGCCTGTAATGATGATGCTGAAAGTCGTATTTGGAGTAATGACGGAACAGGCAACTTTGTAGCAGCTGACGAGTGGATCAACATGGCCACCGTACCTTCATCAGATAACTCGGGAAATTACGGCAGTATCTGGACAGATTTTGATAATGACGGAGACCTGGATTTGTATATTGCAAAATGCCGTCAGGGTGTCGGTGACTCAACTGACCCGAGAAGGATTAATGCCCTGTTTGTTAATACCGGAGGTGGCGTTTTTGTTGAGGCAGCAGAAAATTACAACCTGAAAATAGGTGCCCAATCCTGGACGGCTGATTTTCAGGATATTGACAATGATGGAGATATGGATTGTTTCATCACCAATCATGATGTACCCAGCATGTTGCTGGAGAATGACGGTGCCGGGGTTTTTACAGATATTACCGAGGGTAGCGGCATCAATATTGGTGGTCTTCCTATACAAGGGGTTATGCGAGATTTTGACAATGATGGGTATGTCGATATTTTGGTAGCTGGTTCCCGGAATTACCTATTCCATAACAATGGAGATAAATCCTTTACGGAGGTTACTGGCTTGTTCAATAATGAGGATATGGAGTCCTTTGCATTAGGCGACCTCAACCACGATGGTTTTATTGACATTTACGGCGGTTATGGCCAGGTATATACAACGCCAAGTAATATAGATGATGTATTGTGGCTCAACAATGGCGAAAGCCAAAATAACTTTCTGACCATTAACCTAATTGGACAACAAAGCAACCGCAATGGTATCGGTGCTCGTATCAATATTTATTATGATGAAGCGGGCATTCAGACGCGGGAAGTACGAGCTGGTGAAAGTTATGGCATCATGAACACGTTGTCCCAACATTTTGGCCTGGGTACCCATTCTTTAATAGACTCTATGGTCATTAAATGGCCAAGTGGTACTGTTGACCGTTTTCTCAACTTGGATGCCAATCAGTTTCTAACCATTATTGAAGGCAATTGTATTTCTCCTCAAGTTTCTATTGAGGTAGAAGGGACCACTACGATTTGTTCAGGTGAAACCGTGACTTTGACAGCACCTGAGGGCTTCAATTATACCTGGAGCAATGGGGAAAGTAGCCAAGCCATTCAAGTAGGAGAAGAAGGTAGTTACAATGTTACCGTTACGGATGAATCGGCATGTTTTGGTATTTCCACTAGCATTACTGTAATTGTTGATCCGGATGAGACACCTAGTCTATCGGCCCTTGGAGATATCGAATTTTGTGCCGGAGGTTCCGTATTGCTGGAAGCTTCTGAAGCCAGTAATTATAGCTGGTCAAACGGTGCCAACACCCAAATTGCAGAAATTACCGAATCCGGAGAATATACAGTTACAACCCAAGGTTTGTGTGCCGCCTTTACTTCAGCACCTATTTCGGTGCATGTATTGGCCTCTGATGCTCCTGGAATTGATATTGCAACTTACGCGGATGGTCAGGCGGAACTGGCTGTTACTGGAAATAACATTTACTGGTATGAAAGCCCGGATGCTACCGAGTCTTTTGCGCAGGGTAATACATTGGTCACCCCAGTGGCTGGAGATACCACCTTTTATGCTCAAAATCACGAGGTTTATCCAGGACCGGTTTCAGCTTCAGGGATGTTAGAACATGCCGGCAATAATTACAGTGGCAACCAATACAATGGAGCCGTTATTTTTGATTGTTTTAGCCCGTTTACTTTACGTACGGTTACGGTTTACACCGATCAGGCAGGTACGAGAATCATTGAATTGACAACTGCTGCCGGTGATGTATTACAAAGCAGAGAAGTCGAGGTTGCTGTGGGTACCCAAATCATCAACCTGAATTTTGATGTAGAACCAGGACTCGGATTATGGCTGACTACAAATGAGGCTAGCAATCAGACTAATTTTGGTTATGCAAGCCCCCGCTTTCAGCGCGCAAGCGAAAATGTCAACTATCCATACGTAGTAGATGAGGTATTGTCGATCAACGACTCTAATCTGGGGTCTGATCGTTATTATTATTTCTTCAATTGGGAAGTTAAGGAACAGGACGTAGTTTGTATCAGTCCATTTACCGAAGTATCACTGACCGTTGTTGATACAAAAGAACCTTTTACCTATACCCAATTGTCCCTTGCGCCTAATCCGACTTCCAGTAAAATTGACTTGCAATTGCCGGTGCTTAGTGGTACTGAATTACCACTCCAAATTCTGAATGCTACCGGACAAGTTGTGAAAACAGTCAGTCTACAACAAGCAGTTAGTCATCAGGAAATAGACTTGAGTGAACTGGCCAGTGGCATGTATTGGCTACGCTTACAAGATGGCCGGACTACTTATGCAGCTAAAGTGATTAAACAGTAGAAACAAGAAAGGAGATTTTCGGAAAACTGTTTTGGGAAAACCGGTATCGAAGTGATTTGATACCGGTTTTCTCGTCCTCGCACCATTCAATCTTAATGGCTAGAATTAGGATTTTCGCAGACCCCTTATGCCTTCTTATACGCCTCGTATCCCATTTCGTCAAGGCGCTGGTATTTTTTTGCAACACCTTCTTCAAGTTCCTTTTTAAAGGTGACAATCCTATTCTGGAGGTTTTTGTCAGAGGCACCCAGGATTTGGGCGGCCAGAATACCTGCATTTTGGGCGGCATTAAGGGCTACGGTAGCTACCGGTACACCATTGGGCATTTGAAGAATAGAAAGTATCGAGTCCCAACCATCAATGGAATTGGAAGATTTTACCGGTACACCAATAACGGGTAGGGGAGAAAGCGCAGCCACCATTCCAGGTAGATGAGCGGCCCCACCGGCACCGGCTATGATGACTTGGATACCACGATCGTGCGCCTCTTTTGCAAAAGCAAACATTCTATCTGGCGTACGGTGCGCCGAAACAATGGTGATTTCAAAAGCCACCTCTAGTTTTTTTAATACATCTGCTGCCTGTCGCATCACCGGCAAGTCAGAATCAGAACCCATTATAATGCTGACCATATTGGAATTGGTTATTTTTTATTTTTAAATCGGTTGAGCCGTCTACCATTTCGGGCGTGTACGGGAAAGTGTTTTTTTTCACCGCAGAGGTGAACACGGAGTTTCGCAGAGTAATTTTTTTGGTATTCAGTATTTTATGCATTTCCCCCGAATTGAAAAGTCTAAATAGGACACATTTTACTGGACACTCCTCCCATTTCCGCCCTAAACCTCCTAAACCTTCTAAACCTTCTAAACCTCCTAAACCTTCTAAACCTTCTAAACCCAAACACCCCCTATAGTCTCTATATGCACACTCTCCTAAACCTTCCCTAAACCTCCCTAAACCCTTCTAAACCTCCCTAAACCCTTCTAAACCCCTTCTAAACCTTCCCTAAACTCTTCTAATCCTATTCAACCCTACAGCTCCTCTTTTCCAATCTCCACCTAAATCCTAAAACCTGTCCTACCTATACACCTGCACCGGAGCTAAATCTTCAGAAAAGTCCCTAACATCCATATAACCAGGAGGAATAACAATTTCCCCTTTGGTATCAATAAAGGCGATGCCACGATAGACGGCCGTCCGGGCCAAGCCATCCTTAAAGGGCCATGCTAGCCCGAATTGAGCACGCGTGATCAATTTGCCCTGATTATCTAGATAACCCCATAAGCCATCAAGTTGATATGGAGCAATACCTTCGGAAAAACTATACAATTGATCAAAACTTATAGGTATAACTACTTCGCCAAATGCGTTAATTAGTCCATATTTACTACTCAATTCAACACCCCACAAGCTATCACCAGCATACCAAAGTTGATCGTATTGAGGTTCTACTACAAAATTCCCCGTTGCATCCAGCAAGCCAAACTGGGTATCTTTTTTAGCAGGTGCAATACCTAGATTAAAATCAAAGGCCGACACAAAGGTTGGTTTAATAGCCCATTTCCCAGACTTGTCAATATAACCGTAAAGGCCCTCGGATTTGACTCTGGCCAACCCATCAGAAAAAGGAAAAGCTTTTTCGTATTTTGGTTCCAAAAGAACCGTTCCTTTGTTTTTGATCAGTCCGTATTTGCCATTTTTTTTAATCCTTGCGACCCCATTTTCGAAAGCCGAAGCCTGGTCGTACTGCGGCTCAATCACTACCTTGCCTTCCCGATCGAGGTAACCAAATAGTTGGTCTTGTCTAAAACTGGCCAGCCCCTCACTGAAGTCTCCCAATTCGGCATATTCAGCAGGGATTACCCAGGCCCCCTTGAGATTGATGTACCCCATTTTATGGTCATAGGTCTGAACGCGAGCTAGGCCTTCTGAAAAGGACCAGGCACCCTGAAATTGAAGGGGAATAACAATCATTCCCTGCTTATCGATATATCCCCACCGTCCTTTCTTGCGGACAACCGCCAGTCCTTCTGAGAAATTCCGAGTTTCATCAAAATTGTCGGTTATGACTAGGGCTCCACTACGGTTGATGTATCCCCACTTGTACTGCGCTTCTTCATAATCTTCTTCGATAGGAGGAAGTTGGGCTGGGCCATTTTGAACTGTGTTTTCTTCCTGAGTCGCCGAATCGGGTTGACAGGAAGTCAATAAGAAGCTGAATAAAAAAAACAGGTAAGTAATAATTTTAATCATAAGCAGACCTAAATTATATCTCAAAATCAACACCCCGTTTAATGAGATCATCATATTTGTCACGGGCAAGTTGTTCGTATTTTTCCTTATCAAAACTGTACAAAACGGCAGGTCGATGGGCCACACCTTCCTGTTTTCCAACTTCATTTAAAACGCCCATTTTAAGGATTCTTGTTCTGAAATTGCGCTTATTTAACTCTTTTACCCCCAAAACGGTTTCGTACAGACGCTGCAATTGAGACAGTGTAAACTGTTCAGGCAGCAATTCAAATCCAATGGGCTGATATCGAACCTTTGCCTGAAGCCTGTTGATGGCAACCTGCATGATCTCATTGTGGTCAAAGGCCAAATCAGGAATATCATCAATCTCAAACCATTTGACTAGGTGCGCATCGGAGGCAGCTTGCACCGGATGTTCTGCCAGGTTAACCAGAGCGTAATAGGCAACACTAATCACCCGGCCACGTGGATCTCTGCCCCGTTGGCCAAAGGTATATAGTTGTTCAATAAAAACATCTTTCACACCAGTTTCTTCCTCCAATTCCCGCAATGCAGCATGTTCCAAATCTTCCTCCATATCAACAAATCCACCGGGTAATGCCCATTTGTATTGAAAGGGAGCATGTCCACGTTGAATCAGTAAAACTTTAAGCTTACTACTTTGGTCAAATCCAAAAATGACACAATCAACAGTTAAGGCCGGCCTTGGATATTCATAAGTATATGGCATTATTTTATTTTTGTACTTCTTTACCTTTTCTATAAAGAAAGTATTTCTAATTTAATTCATGTACTGCAATCAAGTTACTTTTTCTTTTCTGCAGCTTTTTCTCCAAACCTGTTGGATAGGGAGCCTGGACATCCTGAAATAAGCTTTGTTGCTGAAGACAATAGTCTCGAATAGCCGTCAAATCAGGGCTTTGATAGATTAATTTGCCATTTCTAAAAATCGGAACGAGTAAATCTTTGCTTTTTTTCTCTTCAAAGTTAAAAACTTTCGTTGTTTGTAGATCAGAGAAAGTATGTTCCGTTGTCCCATTGACTGTATTGTAGATCATATCACCTATTGGAGTATCCATCGAATCAAAATATCGCCGAATTTGTAAAACTCCAGGATTGGAGACTTTAATGGCTTGTTCAGATAACTTTATTTTGTAATCCCAATTGCCAGCCAGGTTGCGCAAAGCTGCTAATTTATAAACACCGCCCAAAGCGGGTTGGTCATACCCAGTCACTAAACGGGTACCAACGCCCCAGATATTAATTTTGGCACCTTGTTTTTTTAATTTTGCAATCTTGTATTCATCCAGGTTATTACTGGCTACAATGGCAGCATTGGGGAAGCCCGCCTGATCCAATAACTCCCGAGCAGCAATACTTAAGGTTGCCAAATCACCGCTATCCAGGCGTATGCCCAACATTTCATGGCCTCTTTTCCGTAGCTCATGGCCTACAATTATAGCATTTTTGACGCCTTCAATGGTGTCATAGGTGTCTACCAGAAAAACACAATTATTGGGCAATTGCCGGGCATAAGTCCGAAATGCAGTGAGCTCATCTTCAAAACACATTACCCAGCTGTGAGCATGAGTACCTTTTACAGGAATACCCAGAATGCGACCCGCCATCGCATTACTTGTCGCATGGCATCCGCCAATGTATGCAGATCGGGAGGCAGTCATGCCACCATCTATTCCCTGGGCTCGTCGCAATCCAAAGTCAAGCACCTCATCTCCTTCAGCTGCTTGAACTATACGGGCAGATTTGGTCGCAATCAGGGTGGAAAAGTTAATCAGATTGAGGAGGGCAGTTTCTATTAGCTGTGCCTGGAGTAATGGCCCCTGAACCCGAACCAATGGTTGATGTGGAAAAACCACCGTGCCTTCCGGAACAGCATCAATATTGCAGCTGAAATCCATGCGTTGTAGGTAGTTCAGAAAACTTTCATCAAAGAGTGGCCGATTATCGGCACCTCGTAAACCACCAAGGTATTGAATATCCTGAGTGCTGAAGCGGAATGCCTGAAGGTATTCTACCGCCAATGCCAACCCAGCGGAAATGGCATAAGGATGTTTAAACGGAGTACTTCGGAAGAAGTGATGAAAAACAGCCTCCCGGTTGTATAAGCCACTTTGCCAATATGCATAGGCCATAGTGAGCTGATACAGGTCGGTAAACAGCCCTAAAGATTGGGGCACCAGGTGGCGCAAATGTGAAGCATTCATTTACTTAGCTTTAATTCAAAACTAAGGTATGGGCTTTTTATAGACTCTCCAAATAATTACCGTTAAATCTGATAAAGTTTTTACTGACATTGCCAATTCATTGGTAGAGCGCCAATGAACGGGTTGCAATATTCACCGGGAAGGCACCGTTTGCCAAAAGGCGAAAACGTGTGATACAACTTTATGGGTAGTGAAGTGGTCTTTTAGGAGGGGGAATGGTCGACTATTCAGCTTTCGCAGAGCTTTGGCGAAGCAAGGAATGTTGTATTCATCGGCTTTTCATTTTTCACATTTGTGATACCTCCAAACATGATCTAACCCTGCTTGACTCGAAAAAATCTTTTATGCATAAATATACTTTTGTTTTTTTTCTTTTATCAATAGTTCAATTTGTCCAAGCCAATGATACCTTGCCCCTGCCCGAATTGGAGCAGTTTCAATTGCAACCTGCAGCGAATGGCTGGCAAGAATTGATTTCCTATGAAGGGAAATTCCGATTGTTGGTGCCAGGCACGGTGCAATTAAAAACGGACAGTATTACCACTGAAATTGGCAATCTGGCGTATCACACCTTTGTATACCAGCCAGAAGAGAAGACCGCGGATAATTTGTTGTACTTGCTTAGTTATTGTGATTATCCAATCAATACGGTTCATTCAGATTCAACGGAGTTGGTTTCGGAATTTTTTGATGCTACCGTCGAAACTGCAGTTACCAGTGTTCATGGTGTATTGCTTTACAACGATGAGTTGTTTTTAAAAAAATACCCCGGACGGATTTGGCGGATCGATTATCTGGATGGTAAAGCAGTTATTAAAAATCGGGCTTTTTTGGTCAATAGCCGATTTTATTCCCTCCGGACCATTTCTTTGAAAGAAAAAAACCTGAATCCTTCCAGTGATCAATTTTTTGAATCCTTCCACATATTAGATTGATTTTTATCAAAGAACCAATTTTCTTTGGAAGAAGGGAAAAAAAATCCGTAACTATGGGCTTAATCAACCAAACAAGACCATATTAAATGACTAAAATTGCCGTTTTTCCCGGTTCATTTGATCCTATCACTGTTGGTCATGTAGACCTTGTGTCCCGGGCGCTGCCGCTTTTTGATAAAATCATTGTGGCCATCGGGACCAATACCCAGAAAAAGTACCTGTTTGATCTCGATCAGCGCATCAGCTGGCTGGAGGCTGTATTTGCCAACGAACCCAGAGTTGAGGTCGATCAATTTGAAAATCTGACTGCGCATTATTGCCGAAAGATTGGGGCCGATTATTTGCTTAGAGGTTTACGCAACGCTTCCGACTTTGATTATGAAAAAACCATTTCACAATTGAATAATATTATTGGCGAAGGTTTGGAAACCATTTTTTTGATCAGCCAGCCTGCCTATTCTCATATCAGTTCGACTATCGTGAGGGAAATTATCAAGGGCGGGGGAGATGCAAGTCCCTTTTTGCCTAAGGAAGTTGTGATATAATGAACGAAAAGACCGCTGGGATTTGATTGTTCTGATCGCAAGTCTTAGCTTTGCATCCATTTTCTAACCAATAAGGAAATCATTGCCATGGCAAATGCGATTTTTGATGTACCAAAAGCTATAAACGAGCCTGTATTGTCTTATGCGCCGGGATCACCGGAAAAGCAAGCAGTAAAGGATACGATTACCCACCTGAAATCACTGGAACTGGATGTTCCAATGTATATCAATGGGCAGAAAGTCACGACCGAAGATAAAGTCAGGATTTTTCCACCCCATGAGATTAAACATACCCTAGGGTATTTTAATAAAGGAGAGGCGGCTCATGTGCATCAGGCTATTGATGCGGCTCTTGCTGCCAAATCAGCCTGGGAAGATATGCCTTGGCAGGAAAGAGCTGCCATATTTCTCAAAGCTGCTGACCTGCTGGCCGGGCCTTATCGGGCAAAGATGAATGCGGCTACCATGCTGTGCCAATCCAAAAATGTCTATCAGGCAGAAATTGACTGTGTTGCGGAACTTTGTGACTTCTTTCGCTTCAACGTCGAATTCATGACCCAGATTTACATGGAACAACCCGAAAGTCCTGCTGGAATCTGGAACCGTTTGGAGCATCGGCCGTTAGAAGGGTTTATTTTTGCCTTAACACCCTTTAATTTTACCTCCATTGCAGGCAACCTTCCAGGTGCTCCTGCTCTGATGGGGAATACCGTAATTTGGAAACCTGCTGAAACGCAAATTTATTCTGCAGTTGTTATTATGGAGATATTTGAAGCTGCAGGACTGCCCCCAGGCGTGATCAACCTGATCTATGTAGATGGGCCGATGGCAGGGGATATCATTTTCAGCCACCCTGAATTTGCAGGATTGCACTTTACCGGCAGTACCAAAGTTTTCCAACACCTTTGGCAAACGATTGGCAAAAATATCAGTCATTACAATAGCTACCCTCGCATTGTAGGCGAGACTGGTGGCAAAGATTTCGTGATGGTTCATGCCTCTGCTGAAGCCAAAGAAGTAGCAACAGCCTTAGCACGCGGAGCCTTTGAATTTCAAGGTCAAAAATGTTCTGCTGCCTCGCGTGCCTATATTCCGCAAAGCTTATGGGGGAATGTTAAAGAATATCTACTAGCAGATATAGCGTCTTTTAAAATGGGAAGTCCAGAGGATTTTACTAATTTTGCCAACGCTGTCATCGACGAAAGAGCCTTTGACAAAATTTCCGGATACATTGCGCAAGCCAAAAAGGATGCAAATGTAGAAGTGATTGCAGGAGGTGGGTATAACAAATCGGAGGGGTATTTTATTGAACCTACCGTTTTGCTCGCTGAAGATCCGCAATATCGGACCATGTGTGAAGAGATTTTTGGCCCCGTACTGACCATTCACGTTTATGAAGATGATCAATACGAGGAAATGCTGGAAATACTGGATAAAACATCACCTTATGCTTTGACGGGTGCTATTTTTTCCAGAGACCGGCAAGCTGTTGTGGTGGCAACCAATAAATTGCGCCACGCTGCGGGGAATTTCTATATCAATGACAAACCTACAGGTGCTGTCGTCGGACAACAGCCTTTTGGCGGTGCCCGCGCTTCGGGGACCAACGACAAGGCGGGTTCTATCCTGAATCTTTTCCGGTGGGTATCTCCGCGTACTATTAAAGAGACTTTTGTGCCACCAACGGATTATCGCTATCCGTTTATGGCTGAAGAATAGTCTTGCTTTGGCGAGACAATCTTGCTAATAACAAATTGAAATTGGGTATCTCCTGTCTCAGGAGGTGCCTTTTTTTAATTTGCGAATCTGGGTAATATGGACCTGTTTAAAAAAATGGCAACGGCCCTTTCTTCACTTATGATTGCCCTGCTTTTTGGGGAAATCTTTCTGCGACTGATTGCACCATTGCCATCCGCTAATCACCATCAATTATTTTGTGAGTTTGACGATACCCTGGGGTGGAAGAAAATACCTGATTTCACTGGAACACACCGGACGGAGGAATATGAGGTACAAGAATATTTTAACAGCAAGGGATTGCGGGGCCCGGAATTTACCTATCAAAAACCTACAGACCATAAAAGGGTATTAGTATTGGGGGATTCCTATGTTGAAGGCTATATGGTTTCCTATGAGGAGACCTTTTTGCAGGTTTGTGAAGCCAAATTACAAACGCGTTGCGCCCCGGAAAAATACCAGGTCATCAATGCTGGAACAGGTGGGTATGCCACCGACCAGGAATTGCTCTTTTATCAACAAGAAGGCGTCAAATATCACCCGGATATCACCGTGTTGATGGTTTGTATCAACGATATCTGGTTTAACAATCAACCAAAATACTGGCGCGGTCAAAAGCCACTTTTTAGGGTAGAGGCAGATAGTATCAGGCTAACCAATGTTCCGCTTCTGGCACCTGAAGATTTGGGAGGAATCGCCCGCCTGAAACGCTGGTCACTGGAAAATATCCAACTGGCCCGCCGTTTGAAAATTCTTAAAGACAAAATCGAAACGGCTACAACAGGAGTTAAAGTGCCTGAAGATTTGAAGGCCTATCAGCGAACTTATGATGCTGATTTAGCTGCCGCCTGGACTATTACGGAACATTTGCTAAAGGCCTTGAAACTTCAGGCGGATAATATCGATAGCCGTTTTATCATTGGATTCATTCCTGAAAAGGAAGCCATTTATCCCGCAACCTGGGACGCATTTAAAACCCAATACGAGATAACAGATCAGGATTACGATCCCCTACGCCTGCAAAAAAAACTGGAGAAGATATGCAAGGAAATGGAAATACCATTCTTTGATCCGACTCCAGCCCTGACATTGACTTCAACTGCAAATCCTCAAGAAGATTTGTATTATGAATTTGATAGCCATTGGAATGCAAAAGGCATGCAGGTAGTAGGAGAGGCACTGACTGAATTTTTGGGATGTATGTAGCATCAACTTAATGAAATTACTGCTGGACTACATCCGTCAGTTTTGCCAATACAAATGCACTGATGGCCATAACGATGTCTCTCACCGCCACATCCAGGTATTGACCACTAAATACCAAACTTAAGGCGATAACAATCAACCAGGCTGAAACCACATAGGCACCAATTTTTGTTTTGACAAAAACCAATATTCCAGCTACAATTTCAATCACGCCAACCACCATCATAAAAGCTCCTGCACTGATCGGCAACATTTCTGCAACAGCAGGGTGTATATAACTCTCCCATTGGGTAAGTAGGTTTAGAAACTTATCTGCACCGGCTGCAATAGGCACTAAAGCAAAGGTGTATTTTAAAATGAGCCAGAGATTTTGAACCTCTAATTGTGGTGTTTTCGTTGTCATGATCATTAAATTTTGTTTCTTTGAAAATCACTGAATTTGTCAAAGAAGGTTAACTTGAAATTTTGCTCATTAGATGAGGGTTGACAACTTTTGTTACAAAAAATGTAACTTTTTTCTCGTTTTTACATCAAATACAAAAACGTTCTTTGACAAATCACAAGATTTGTCAAAGAACCTAACAAAAAGGATAGGGAAATGGAGATCTTACATAGGCAGACCTTGCAACTAGATGATAAAGAAATCGTAAGTCGCATTCTTGAAGGGGAAAAAGAATTGTATGAAATTCTATTGAGGAGATACAATCAGACCTTATTTAGAGCGATCAGAAGTTACATCAATGAGCAGGTTGATGTTGAAGATGCCATGCAAAACACCTATCTGCGGGCTTATGAAAAACTAAATCAATATCGGGGAGAATCGGCCTTCCATACCTGGCTAATAAGAATTGGCATTAATGAAGCCCTTAAACACCTTCGAAGTCGGAAAAAACGACAAAATCTATTTTCCGTTAATGATGAAGACCATACGAGTAACATCATTCAATTGTCAGATCAAAAAATGATGAATCCTGAAATGAAAGTCATTCAAGGTGAAACCAGGCGATTAATAGAAAAAGCTATTGATCAGTTGCCCGAAAAATACCGGACAGTCTATATGTTGCGCGAGGTAGAAGGCATCCCTAATAGTGAAATTGCTGATTGTCTCGATATTTCTGAAAGTAATGTCAAAGTAAGGTTGCATCGTGCAAAAACCTTGTTAAAGGAAACACTATACAACCTTTCTTTGACAACAGAAGTATTTGAGTTTGGCAATACCCATTGTGACCTCCTGGTCGCTCGGGTTATGCAGCTGATTTAATCGGAGCTAATTCTTCCACGGAAGGTCATTTACCCTGTTTCCGACAATAGTCCCCAATGCTGTACCGGCATCTGAATCAATTTGAAAGTGAACACCGAGTGGAACACGGCTATAGGCATTTTCAAGGGCCATTTCATGAAAGCTGGTAAACGTTCTGGGTGCCCCTCTAAATTCTGTTCGGTCTTCGTGGCTTCTATCCACAAAGGTATAAGACGCTCCAAAAATTCCGGTTAACACCTCTGCCGCTGCCGCCGAGAAGGTAGCGTGGCCTGAAGGATAAGTAGGGAAATTGGGGGTATAATAACCGCCAGAACCATCCGGACACATAATGGTATTCCACTCTGAATCACCCATATAGTCTCTGATGTAGTCAATAGGGCGAAGACAATTGTGATTGTATTTTTCTCCCCAACATTTTACACCAGCATCACTTAAAGCCATGCCTACTTTGGCATAAGTGAAAACGGCTTTAACCAAATTGAGCTGTTCCAGGTCAACAAGTTGATTCGTAATGCTGATCCATCTACCGGAAGGTGAAAAGGTGAGAATTGGGCAATCATCGCTCCAAAATTCTGCTATCCAATAATCTTCCTCTTTTTCTCCCTGTTTAATCTGATTTACCAGAAGACGGGTTTCCATAGCTTCTTGATAAATCGCTGATTGTTCACTGGTTGAGAAGGGATGTGGCGGGCCAACTACATCTCCATCCTGGGCAGCAAATGTCCGTACCTTTCCCCAGTGTGGCAGCAATGCAGGTAAAAAATCGGGATAGGTAGGTTTCCAAAGATCGATACCGGTAGGGGGCGTATAATCTGGATCGTTATTCTTGTGGTAACCTTCATGCCCCCAGGTATCATTAGCCGACCAATCGTAGATATCCTGGGCTATTTGTTTGCCAAAGGCATAAGACCTTTGATAGACATCAGGAGCTACTGAATTGCGCAATTCGAGTTTGATATCATTGGATTGACTCAAAATGTCAAATTGTTGTTCGGCAGGAGCAGTGGGAAAAAATAGCTGAAATGCTTTCTCATAAGCTGCATGTAACGCAGTTTCCCAGTGAAATTCAAGATCTGAATCTGGGGCTTCCAATTCCAAACCTGGAAAATAACCTGAAAATGAACGATATTCACCGTCAGTGCCATGTACAATCGCCTCATAAGCAATTAGCCCGATATAGCCGCTTGTTCTTGCGGAAACAGGTGGCTTGTAACCAGGTGTGTAACGTTCAACTTCCAGGAACAGACGGTTCCAACTTAGAGGGACTTTACTGGTAAAATTAGCAGCAGGTTGAGAGTCCTTATAATAATTTTCCTTTTGGCAGGAAAACATCATTGTGGCAGCAATGCACGATAAAAGTAAAATCTTCTTCATATTCGCAAAATTCAATTGGTTTCACATTGTTGGTTTAGGATACTATCATAAAGAATGGCGTACCGATTGGCACTTTGTGGATCTTTTTGGTTGACCTGGTTAAATAGGTCCATCCTTTGCTGTTCCAGATCCAGAGACCGCTCATTCATGTTGTGGATTCTGGTTACCATAGAGGAATCTTCGCTTTCCATCTTGCTCAATTCCATTTTAATGGAATAGTCAAGTTGATCATAGGTTTGAAACATCCGAATCAGGTCGGCATTTCGCACTGCCAACATATTGTTTTTTTCTTCCAATGGCATATCGGGAGGTAAATGCTGATCAAGCAGATTATTCATATTATCCCATTTGCTGGAAATACTATCCCTCATGGATTGGTAAGTGCAAAGAATTTCTTTTTGCTTGTGTGCAAGCAATAAAATTTCGTCTTTGGAGGGTACTTCGGGGGATACCTGACAGCCAGCTGCCAAGAGAAGTGCAAGACAGAGTAGTCCGTTTCTCATTTTAATATTCATGGGTATAATATATAGCGTTGTTAATTACCTTGATAGTTTGGGAAGCTTTGGCAATAAAAATGACTCTATTTAATCCAGCATAATTCCCGACACAACAAGGGCATTAAATTATTAGATGCAAAAGTTGAACGTTGGTTACAAAAAAATTGATTTTTCTTCACAAAAAAATAAATGAATGTCTTATTTATACCTAAATAGCCTTATTTTCTTGGAATAAGTAGCCAGGAAAAGGGCACTAGTGGGTAGCCGGTGTTTCTATTTTCACAAAATTATAATAGGTATAAAGCATTTATACTTGGGAAAGGATTTTTTGTTTCAAAAAGGGATACAAATTTTTGGGATAAATATAAATATGCGGTTAATTTTAAAAAAAAATGCATATTTGTCGGCCTATAGGAGTTGAAAAAAATGAGTGTTATGTCCATCCGTCTTCCCGCAGAATGGGAGCCACAAAGTGCCGTCCAGTTTACCTTTCCACATAAAGATTCCGACTGGAAAGATTATCTGGAAATGGTCATACCTTGTTTTGTTGAATGTATAAACGCAGTGGCCAGGTTTCAAAAGGTTTTGGTGGTTTGCCGGCAGCTTACTGATCTCGAACCTTATTTAAGTCGGGTTCACAATGACCGCTTGATTTTGGTGGAAATACCCTCCAACGATACCTGGGCCCGTGACCACGGAGCGATCACCGTATTTGAAGAGGGGCAGCCGGTTTTGCTCGATTTTATGTTTAATGGCTGGGGGCTTAAGTTTCCGGCAGACCGAGACAATCTGATCACGGGGCAACTGTTTAGAAAGGGTATTTTTAAAACTGAAAAATTGAGACTTGGCGGCCTTGTCCTGGAAGGCGGAGGCATAGAGAGTGATGGACAAGGAACATTGCTGACCACCGTTTCCTGTATGTTATCACCCAATCGGAATCCACACTTGAGTCAGTCAGACCTGGCATCTCAATTGAAAGCTTTATTTGGATTGGAAAGGATACTGTGGTTGCACCATGGCTATCTGGCCGGTGACGATACAGATGCCCACATCGATACCCTGGCCCGATTTTGTAATCCTGAAACTATTGCTTACGTGCAATGCACAGATCATAAGGATGAACATTTTGATGCTTTACGCCAAATGGAGCTGGAATTGCAGGCTTTTAAAACTATGGAAGGGCAATCCTATCGGTTGGTTCCATTACCCATGCCAACAGCCTGTTATGATGCAGATGGAAACCGGTTACCGGCTACCTATGCCAATTTTTTAATCATCAATGAGGCCGTCCTGTTACCAGTTTATGGTGTGCCCGAAGATGAACAGGCACTGGCGCAACTTCAGTTATGTTTCCCTGAGCGAATAATCTTGCCTATCAACTGCCGGGCACTAATCGAACAACATGGATCGTTGCATTGTATTAGTATGCAGTTTCCGGAAGGCCTCGTTTAAAGTATGTTTTGCAGTCTTTAGTAATTTACGCCTATGTCTATTTTGAAAATTGGGATTGTTCAGCAGTCCAACACCGAATCAAGAGAAGAAAATATAGCCAAGAGCCTGGCCGGCATTAAAGCTTGTGTCGAAAAGGGTGCAGAATTGGTCGTTTTGCAGGAACTACACACCGGAATATACTTTTGCCAGGTAGAAGAGGTTGAAAAATTTGACCTTGCCGAGCCAATTCCCGGGCCTTCTACTGAAATTTTTGGGCGAGCGGCGAAGGAACACAAAATAGTATTGGTTACTTCCCTATTTGAGCGCCGAGCGCCAGGTATTTACCACAATACGGCAGTCGTTTTTGAAAAAGACGGCCAAATTGCGGGTCAATACCGCAAGATGCACATTCCGGATGACCCCGCTTATTACGAGAAATTTTACTTTACCCCAGGAGATAATGAATTTCGGCCAATTGATACTTCCGTTGGCAAGTTGGGCGTTTTGGTATGCTGGGATCAATGGTATCCTGAAGCGGCCCGTTTGATGGCTATGGCAGGCGCTGAATTGCTCATTTACCCCACCGCAATTGGTTGGGAGTCAACGGATACACAGGAAGAACAGAACCGCCAATTTGGCGCCTGGCAAAGTATACAGCGCGGACATGCAGTAGCCAATGGTTTGCCATTGGTCGCCGTCAATCGTACGGGTTATGAGCGCGACTGGTCGGAGGTGACAGGGGGCATCCAATTTTGGGGGCAAAGTTTTGTAGCCGGACCACAGGGAGAAATCCTTTATCAAGCTCCAATAGATCAGGAAGTGAATGAGGTGATTGACATTGATAAAAATAGAACAGAAGCCGTTAGGCGTATTTGGCCATTCTTTAGAGATCGGCGAATTGATGCTTATGGCGGATTGATAAAACGGTATATTGATTAAAAAACTACTTGCCCCTTTGATAGAAAAATAAGGAGTAAGTTCGGCTTATTATTTTGTGTGCATTATATTTGCACCTTTACAATTGTTACTATCTGATATTTGTCCTATGAATAAAACAAAAATTACGCTGGAGCAGATCATGAATATGGAGCTGCCTCCTGTTATTGTATACGCGATTCCAGTGATGTTAAGCCTTGTGGCCATTGAATACTTTATACGCGTTCACAAATTCCGAATGAATTATGATGGAAAGGATGTTTTTGCGGCTGCCATGGTTGGCGTCGGGAATTTATTATCCAGTGCAGCCGTAAAATTCGGCTTGTTTGCCATCATTTTGTTTTTTTATAATTTGGTGCCCTGGGCTATTCCGCCTACCTGGTGGTCCTTTGTGCTTTGTTTTATTGCAGTGGATTTTTTCCGCTATTGGTCGCACCGAATTTCTCATGAACAGCGATTCTGGTGGGCTTCACATGTAACCCACCACTCATCAGAACAATATAATTTCTCGGTTTCTTTTCGTTTGTCCTGGGTACAGCACATCAAGATTATCTTTTTTATTCCCGTGGCATTGATGGGGTTTAATCCCTTTGTGTTTTTTATTGTGAATCAGCTTGCCGTGCTCTACCAATTCTGGATTCATACCGAACTCATCAACAGACTACCGGCACCCATAGAGTTTATCTTTGTGACTCCTTCCCACCACCGGGTACACCACGCAACAAATGGGAAATACCTGGATAAAAACTATGGTTCTTCATTAATTATCTGGGATCGGATGTTTGGCTCGTTCAAAGGAGAAGAAGAAACGCCAACCTATGGTATTCTCAAGCCTGTTAACTCCTACAATCCGGTCTATCTAGTCTTCCATGAATGGATTGATATTGTAAAAGATATGAAACAATACCGTTCGGCTAAAGCTTGGTGGCGTATCCTCTTTGGTAGTCCCAATATGACACTGGATAAGGATGCCAACTATGGCGGAATGGCAAAAGAACCTGCAAAACTTGCAAATTCTGAGAATCCTATAAAGGAAAAACAGTTTCAGGATCAGGCGTTCTAAAGTGTTGATTTACAGTTGTTGCTGGAGTTTTAGCTTGCCT
Organism: Saprospiraceae bacterium; assembly: GCA_021604865.1. Lineage (GTDB taxonomy): Bacteria > Bacteroidota > Bacteroidia > Chitinophagales > Saprospiraceae > BQJU01. The sequence continues at coordinate 100,615 of BQJU01000012.1, forward strand.
GAGAGCAACCACAATTGTACCTTTTGAAGGGCCATTATACTTAATGCATCTGTGATCTCTCCACGATCGATCATGGCAATGGTCTCACTGAAGGGAAGTTTACGTACCCGCAATTTTTCCGTGTCTTCCGGTTCTGCCTGACCAAAACTCAGGCCTCTGGCCAGGTAGGCAGTTCCTGCTTCATCGGTAACGGAATTGGAGGTGTGGAAAAAGAGGAGTTCCTGCCAATGCCGGGCTTCGATGCCTGTTTCCTCTTTCAGTTCCCGTTTGGCAGTATCCAAAGGGTCCGTTCCTTTAGGACATCCACCTTCGGGAATTTCCCAGCTGTATTGGTTGAGGGTATAACGATATTGGCCTACGAGCCAGGTATTGCCAGCCTCATCAATAGGAACGATGCCTATAGCCAGGTTTTTAAAATGTACCACGCCATAAATCCCTGCGCCTCCATTGGGATTGGTTACCTCCCGATGTGTGACCTGCAACCAAGGATTTTCATAAACGGTATCAATGGAATGTGTTAGCCAAGGATTTTGAGACTGCTCTGACATCTATAGTGCTTTGTAATAATATTTAGACAGGATTTACTGGCTGTAATCCAATAAAAAAAGATTCCAAGAGGCTCAGCCCCTGAGCTGATATCTTCAAGTTGACAACAATAGACCCATTATCAACCACCAAATGCCCCCGGTCCAGCCATCAGTCTACCCATAATTTCATTCAACATATCCGGTTTCATGGCGACAATGGAAACAATGGTAAAAAGCAGGCCATAAACAGCTCCCCAAAAGTGGGCATTGTGGCCAATGTTGTCGGTGCCTTTTTTGTCCATGTAGCTGGAATAGAAAAGATAACCTACCCCAAGAATAAGCGCAGGAAGAGGAGGAAAAATAAACCATTGCCAAGGATCGTAAAGAATGTAGCCAAAGATCAGTGCTGAAGTGGCCCCGGATGCACCTACTGCGCCATAGGCGAAATTGTCCTGATAGCGAAAATAAGTGGGAATAGAGGCAATGATGATGGCGCTTAGGTAAAATATAATATAAACAATTTTACCAATTCCAGGTCCAAAAATGAAGGAGAAAAAACCCTCCATAAATTCGCCGAATTGATACAGGACAAACATATTGATCAACAGATGTGACCAGCTTCCGTGCACAAATCCACTGGTCAGAAAACGGTAAAATTCTCCGTTTTGCTTAATCAATGCAGGGCGAAAAGTCAATTGTTGCATCATGGCCGGATTGTTGAATGCCTGATAGGAAATCAGGGAGGTCATGACGACTAGAATAAGCGTTAAACTGATCATACTTTAGCTGTTGTGATAGGGTTCGTTTTTTAAAATGGTCAAGGCACGGTATAGTTGTTCCACAAAAAAGAGTCTGACCATCTGATGAGAGAAAGTCATTTTGGAAAGTGCAATTTTAGCATTTGCCCGTTCGTATAGTGGGTTTGAAAAGCCATAAGCTCCTCCTACCAGAAAGATTAGCCGACGATGAGAGCGCTGTAATAATTGCTCCAGGTGTTTTGCAAAATCTTCCGAGCTATACATTTTCCCTTTTTCGTCGAGCAAGATAAGAAAATCCTCTTTTTTAAGCTTATCTAAAATCATTTCCCCTTCTTTTTCCTTCAGTAGTTGCGGACTGAACTTAGCCGCATTTTTTACATCGGGCCAGGTTTCAATATTAAAGGGCAAATAACGCTCCAGCCGTTTTTGAAAAATAGAAATCCCCGTGTCAAGATAGGATTCATTGGTCTTTCCGATTAACCACAAGGAAACTTTCATAAGGAAAATTGAGTCAAGCTTAAAGCTTTTAATAGTTTTGTATCGAATTACAATGGTAAGGAAAAATGAAGAAAAATACAGCGATTTTATTGATTCATTGTCCCGACCAAAAGGGATTGATTGCATCAGTAACAGAATTTTTGCACAACAACAATGGCAATATCATTGATCTTGAGCAGCATGTAGACCATGAGTTGTTGCAGTTTTTTATGCGGGTGGAATGGGAACTGGATGGTTTTGCCATCCCCAATGAAAAGATCGACGACTTTTTTGGCACCTTGATTGGACGGAAATTTAACATGGAATGGCAATTGCATTTTACCCTGAAAAAACCACGCATGGCCATTTTTGTCTCCAAGATGTCTCATTGTCTATACGATATCCTGCAGCGGTATATGTCGGGAGAATGGGATGTAGAAATCCCAGTGATTATCAGTAACCACAATAGCTTGAAATATATCGCCGACCGGTTTGGGATCAACTTTCAGTTATTTGAGCTTAATAAAGCAAATAAAGCAGCGCAGGAAGCTGCCGAAATTGAATTGTTGCAATCCTTGGATGTCGATTTTATTGTCCTGGCTCGATACATGCAAATATTGTCCGACGATTTTGTGTCGCATTTCCCCAACCGGATTATCAATATCCATCATTCCTTTTTACCTGCTTTTAAGGGCGCAAGACCCTATCATTCCGCTTTTAATCGGGGAGTGAAAGTGATTGGAGCCACCAGCCATTACGTCACGGCTGATCTGGATGAAGGCCCTATTATTGCTCAGGATGTCTGTCGGGTTTCTCACAAAGACGCCATTCCGGATCTGATTCGAAAAGGCAAGAACCTGGAAAAGGTGGTCCTTTCAGAAGCTATTTGGACACAGTTGCAACGCAAGGTATTACCCTACCGAAATAAGACGATTGTGTTTGATTGATTATGCCGTAGCACGTTCCAAACAGGTACTAAAACCCTTTGCCTACATAGTTATGGGGACTAATGCGCTTCATTTCTTCTTTGATGGTATCCTTGACAGCAAGTTGGTCAATAAATTGGTGGATATCCGCTTTGGTGACAGCGGCCTTGCCACGAGTAAGGGTTAGTAGGGCTTCATAAGGTTTGTCGAAACCTTCCCGGCGCAGGATATTCTGAATGGCTTCGGCCACCACCATCCAGTTATTGTCCAGATCCATTTCCAATTTAGCCGCATTGAGCAATAATTTACCCAATCCCTTTTGAATGGCCTTAAACGCAATGATGGTATGGCCAAAAGGCACACCCAGGTTGCGTAAAACCGTGCTATCCGTTAGGTCTCTCTGCAGTCTGGAAATGGGTAATTTGTCCGCCAAATGGGTGAAAATGGCATTGGCCAGGCCTAAATTACCTTCCGCATTTTCAAAATCTATAGGATTCACTTTGTGCGGCATGGCCGACGATCCGATCTCGCCTGCTACCACTTTCTGCTTGAAATAATCCATAGATATATAAGTCCAGATGTCCCGGCTGAGGTCGATAAGAATGGTATTGATGCGTTTCATGGCCTGGAAAATAGCAGCCAGGTTGTCGTAGTGCTCAATTTGTGTGGTGGGGTGAGATCGCTCCAACCCCAGATTGCTGGCCACAAAATTATCGCAAAAGGCCTTCCAGTCAATATCGGGATAGGTGACATAATGGGCATTAAGGTTGCCAGTAGCGCCACCAAATTTTGCCTTAAAGGAAATCGACTTTAATTGTGCCAATTGCACCTCCAATCGTTCAACAAATACGTGAAATTCTTTTCCCAGGGTAGTAGGGGAGGCCGGTTGTCCGTGGGTTCGGGCCAGCATCGGAATTTCTTTCCAATCATTAGCAAGTTGGTTTAATTGATTGCTAAGATCATCGAACAAAGGATAATAGACCTGCTCAATGGCGTGTTTGAATAGGAGAGGGGTAGCCGTATTGTTGATGTCCTGGGACGTTAAACCAAAGTGGATGAACTCCTTGTATGCACCTAAGTCCAATTGATCAAAAGCTTCCTTGATGAAGTATTCCACCGCTTTAACATCATGGTTGGTGACTTTTTCGATTTCTTTGATCCTTTCCGCGTCTTTCACATCAAAGCGGTTGATCAATCTAATCAAATCATCAAGCTTCTCCAGTGGCATTGCCTCCAATTGTGGTAGCGGAAGTTCCCGCAAAGCACTGAAATAATAGACTTCGATCAACACCCGATATTTAATCAAGGCATATTCCGAGAAGAATTCAACCAGTTCATTGGTTTTGGAGGCATACCTACCGTCAATAGGAGAAATAGCTTTAAGCATGGCAATCATTTTTGCAAATGTAAAAAACTGGTCATTTATTCCGGCAATTTGTGGAGACTATCCCTTCTTTCCACTTTCTTGAGTATATTTGGATTTAATCTAAATAAGAATTACATTTGCAAATAAAATGGCATAAATGAGCAGGAACACCCAGTCGGGAAAAGCTGATTTTCGTCCCGATACCCTTCGTTTACCTTTTCCCTTACCTGTGGTACAAGGGAAGAAATTAAAGAAAAATTGCTGCAAGAAGTATAAAAAAGGCAAACGTTGCAAACGTTGTCCAAATGGGTGACGTATATTCGCGGCATAAAAGTATGATTGGAGTTTGATCAATAACTTAGTTACGTAATCTAAATCTGTTGATTTCATGACAAATCCACTCCAAACAAGCTTTAAAGCCGGTTTATATGGAAGAAAATCAGTTTGGAAAAGCTTTTATCCTGCTCCTGTCATGTGTGCTGATCTTATTGCTTTATCCCATATTGCATAGCAATATACCCTTCCTTCAAGAACATTTCCGTACCTATTCTGCCACTTCCTGGTTGCCACAATCTACGGCCCCTGTGGATACACTCATTGAGCAATCCGTAGGGGATACTCTGGTATTGATAGATACGGTTCCTGAGGTTCCAAAATATAAAGGTCACCAGTATTTAGCCGATTTTTATGCCTTGCTTCAAAGCAACAGCGAACAGATTAGGATCGCCCATTTTGGAGATTCTTCGATTGAGGGCGATTTGATTACTCAAACGGTGCGTGACAGCCTGCAAAAAAGATTTGGAGGTAATGGTGTAGGTTTTGCCCCTATTAGTTCCCCCATTTACGGCTTTCGCCGAACCCTGAATTTGCGTTTTTCGGAAGGCTGGTACGAATGTGTGCTTGGCGAGAAAAACCTTCAGGAATTGCCACGTGGCTACCTGGGTAATTACTTTACCGATTGGGATCCCCCCATTGAAACCCCGGATTCATTGGAGGCAGAGATCACCACACCTAAAGATTCCACCGTATTGGATACAACAGTTACCCTTCCCATCGACACTATAGAGGAGCAGGAAACGGCCAATTGGGTAAGGTATACGGCCTCCCGGCGTTTTGCAAAGACCAACATTTTCAGCACCAGCCGCCTATTTTATGGTGCCCCTGTTGCCGATTCTCTAGGTCATACTCAGAAATCCGGTTCCGTTCAGGTAGCACTTAAGGATGAGGCTAAATCAATCGCCTTAAATCAGGGAGGTGCCATTAATGTAGCCCAACTCAGTACAAGTCCCTGCCGGCGTATTCAGCTCAACTTTAATATACCGGACCGGCAACCCATTTACGGGGTCAGTCTCGAAAGCCAGCGTGGGGTTATTGTCGATAATTTACCGACGCGAGGAAATTCTGGAGGCTGGCTGATGTATCTGAATGAAAGCATTTTAAACGAATTTCAGGAGCAATTGGATGTTGATTTGATTATGCTTCAGTTTGGGCTGAATGTGCTCAATGCCAAAATGGAGGATTATAGCTGGTACAAAAAAGAAATGAAGCTGGTGATTCAGCATATACGCAGGGGATTTCCCGGAGCTAGCATTTTGGTTATTGGCCCTTCCGATCGAGGCATCAAAATCGATGGTCGTATGCAAACAGACCCCAGTGTACCGAGAATCACGGATATACAACGACAGGCAGCCGAGGAATCGGAAGCAGCTTTTTTTAGTATCTATGAAAATATGGGTGGTTCTGGAACGATGGCCAAGTGGGTAGACGAGGAAATACCACCGCTAGCTAATTCGGATTATACCCATTTTAATTTTGCCGGTTCGGAAAAAGTAGGAAAACTTTTCCTGGAATTCCTGCTTTCCGGCTATGAAGATTATCTTCGCGAACAACAAAATGACTCGGAGCAATGATGGGATTGAAATATTGGTTATCTATCTTAAGTACCTTCTTTTTTTTACAACCGGAATCGCATGATCACCTGCTTATTGCTCCTGGTGAGTTTGTAAGTGTTGGGGTAGATACATTGCCGGCGTATTGGCAAACTGAATACCCTTTCCTCAATCTCGATGCCAATGAGGTTGTTTTTCCGGAACAGCTGGCTTCTTTTTTTGAAAAGCTCAGACAATTGGAAAACGGGGAAATTGAACGCCTGAATATTGTCCATATTGGCGATTCACATGTACAGGCTGATTTTTGGACTGGAAAAATGCGTCAGAAATTTCAGGCCCGTTTTGGCGCCGCTGGCCGGGGATTGATCTTTCCCTACCAATTGGCAGGAACCAACAATCCATTGGATTACCGCATCACCAGCAATACGGATTGGATCGCCAGAAATAATGCCTTTAAGCCTGGCTTCCCAATGGGGATCAGTGGCATGAGTATTCATACCACAAAGCCGGATTTTACTATGGAAGTGCTGATTAAAGATTCCCTGGGTGATGGCCGATTCAACAAGGTCACGTTTTTTAATGAGAAAACAACCAGCAGCCTGGATTTTGCCCTGAGTTTTGGTGATCCTCAACCCAAAGAAGAAAAACCAGTCACAGTGCAACGCAAAATCCATCGGGTACGCTCGGGAGATACCCTTTATGACTTGGGCCGCAAGTATGGCGTACGGGTAAAAGACCTGCAACGATGGAATGGAATTCGTGGTAGCCGCCTGAGTATTGGACAAAAGTTAGTGGTCAAAGGAGGCACCGTGAAGCGTGCCAAACCAAAAGTCAATCACAACAAATTGGGCCTTTTATCGAACTCAGAATACCCCATCTTTGAAGGTCCCAATGCACTAGAATTTGATACCCTTCTCTACCGCCTACAAATTCAGGGAGAACGGCACAATAATGAGCAAAAGGAAGCATTGATTTATGGTATCTCTCTGGAAAATACACGGAATAATGGTATTGTTTACCACAGTATTGGTGTAAATGGAGCAACGCATTTTCATTTTAATCAGGCCAAACATTTTGCCAAAGACCTGCCTTGGTTGGAGCCCGATCTGATCATCGTTTCTCTGGGTACAAATGAATCCGTAGGATCAGATCCCGACCTTCATAAATTTGCTGAGGATGTGGATCTTTTTTATCAAAATATAGCCGACAATTGTCCGGACGTTCCAGTTCTAGTAACCACCAATTCCGATATTTTGCGAAAGCGAAAATACCCTAATGAAGGGACCAAACCCATCAAGGAAGCATTGGTGCAAAAAGCCGGAGAGAGTGGTTTTGGACTGTGGGACTTGCACGAATTGATGGGCGGGCAGGGAGCCATCAGGGCGTGGCAAAAAGCTGGACTAGCCCACACCGATTTTATTCATTTTACGGAAGCAGGATATACGCTACAGGCGGATCTGTTATTTGCAGCACTAATAAAGGCCTATGAGCAGTATTGATTGGTCGACAATCACAGAATTGCTGGCCTACCATCCTAGCCGACCATTGTTGTTCAATAGCGTGCGTTTTTTGGCCCTGTTTCTGGCATTTTTTAGCTTGTACATTGCCTTACGCCGCCGCCTCAATTGGCGACTAGTCTATACGCTGGCTTTTTCCCTGTATTTTTATTATCTATCCAGTGGCTTTTATTTTTTTATCCTGCTGTTGTCTACGGTAGTAGACTTTACGCTTGGACATTTTATTTACCGCGCATCCAATAAAACTCGAAAACGGCTTTTTCTGGGTTTAAGTTTGGGCCTGAATCTCGGTTTATTAGGGTATTTTAAGTATACCAATTTCCTGATCGACCTATTTAATGGAAGCCTGGGCACCCATTTTCATTTTCAAGATATCTTTTTGCCCGTTGGCATTTCCTTTTTTACCTTTCAAACCCTGAGTTATAGTATTGATATTTATCGGGAAAAGCTGATTCCGTTAACGGAGGGTGTACACGGTTTACCATCACTATTCCGCAATTTTTTAGATTTCGCCTTCTTCGTTTGTTTTTTTCCTCAGCTGGTAGCAGGCCCGATTGTCAGGGCGGCAGACTTTATTCCGCAGATCCGCAAACGGTTGGCACTTACCGAAGTACAATTGGGGCAGGGGATTTTGTTGATAGCTGGTGGTTTGTTCAAGAAGGCTGTGATTTCTGATTATATCAGCGTCAATTTTGTAGATCGGGTCTTTGAAAATCCAGTCCTTTATTCCGGCCTTGAAAATCTACTGGCTGTATACGGCTATGCACTACAGATTTACTGTGATTTTTCCGGCTATTCGGACATGGCAATTGGACTGGCTTTGTTACTGGGGTTTCAACTTCCTGAAAATTTCCGCACCCCTTATCAATCCAAAAGCATTCAGGAGTTTTGGCGCCGATGGCATATATCCCTGTCCACCTGGTTGCGGGATTATCTATACATCTCCCTAGGAGGTAACCGGAAAGGTGGTTTTCGAACTTATGTCAATTTGATGATCACGATGTTACTTGGAGGATTGTGGCATGGTGCCAGCTGGGTCTTCATCCTGTGGGGTTTTCTTCATGGAATAGGGTTGGCACTAGATCGATTTTTGAAAAACAGGGGCAAATTTTTTGAGCTTGACGCAACCCGGGCCTTGGTGGTTTTGTTGTTGTTACATCTGGTTGGACAGGGCCTGATTTTATGGCAATATGCCGATGATCCGGAACTATTGAATGCCTATACCCGTGGCAATGTGCAGATGGGCTTGTTTTGGATCACTTTATTTGTAATTGCTCAAATAATTACCCAACTTAAATGGAGTAAAAGGGTTATCAATGATAGTGTGAGCAAAATTCTGGTTTTTCATTTTGTTTGCTTTTGCTGGATTTTTTTCAGGGCCGGCGCACTAGCTAATCCTATGCCACCGATGCAAACCGCTGGAGAAGTATTGGGCCAGCTGATGACCAATTTTCAGTTGGAACTGCTGCCACAGGTACTCGAGGCCTACAAGCCTGTCCTTTTCCTAATGTTGTTGGGGTATCTGCTGCATTTTCTTCCCCGTAATTGGGCAAATGCTTTTGAAAAGTCCTTTATCCGGTGGCCCCTTATTGGTAAAGCTACGTTTTTAGCAGCAGTCATCTGGATTGTCATCCAAACGGCCAGTTCAGAAGTGGTACCCTTTATTTATTTTCAATTTTAAAAATGAAGGGAGTGTACGAGAAAGTGTGTTTTTTTTACCGCAGAGATGCGGCGAACGCGGAGTCTGTTGCGCTAATAGATTGGTGCTCAGTGATTTATGTGTTTTATCAGGAGTGGAGGATTCTGAGCAAGACACATTTTGCTGGACATTCCCAAAATGAAAACAAATGCCCACCTAAACCCCCTAAACAATGCTAAACCCTCTAAACCCCCTAAACCCCCTAAACCCCCTAAACCCTCTAAACCTACTAAACCATGCTAAACCATACTAAACCCCCTAAACCATACTAAACCCCCTAAACCATGCTAAACCATACTAAACTATACCAAACCCCCTCCAAACCATTCTAAAAAACCTTCTAAACTATAATTAAATGAAACGTCAAATATCCCAATGGAAATTTTTTTTACTACGGTTGCGTCGCTTTTTTGTCACCACAGTTTTAGGGGGCATTGTTGTGATTTTACCGCTTTCTATTTTTATCCTCCTGGTGCGGTTTGTTTTTGATATTGCGATCAATTTACTTGCTCCGATAAGAAGCCTGCTGGGTTTTTCCAACAATGTAAACGAATGGCTGATCAACCTGATCGCCTTTAGTTTGGTCACCCTTTTATTTTTCCTGATTGGTTTAGCGGTGCGTACAGGTTTTGGTAGAGAGATTTTTGCTTTTATTGAAGAAAACTGGTTGATTCAATTGCCTTTTTACGGTACGGTGCGGGATACGGTTCAAGCATTTTTTGGCAATAAAAAACCTCCATTCAGTAAGGTGGTGTTGGTAGATGTATTTGGAAGTCCTACCCGCATGACTGGGTTTGTCACCGATGAACACGAAGGCGGAATGATTACGGTATTTGTCCCTACAGGCCCGAATCCTACGAATGGCTTTATCTTCCATGTCAAGCCAGACCAAATCGAATATCTGGATGTAAAGACCGAGGAGGCTATGCGCACCATCATTGGCGTGGGTGTGGGGTCTGCAAACCTCTTTAACCGGATCAAGTTGAGGTGATTAACAACTCGTTAACAATTATTTCTTCCTCATTAACAGGCAATTCTGAGAGAAACAGTAATTTTGTGACTGTTGATGTAAAAATATTTTTGAAAGCGTATTTTGATAACAAAAAAATCTAAAGTTAAGATGTTAAAGCAAATTAAAGTTGGTTTTATGGCTCTTGTAGCCGTCGCATTTTTAGCAACTAGCTGCCAGAGTGGCAACAAAGACATTAAGGATGATGCACGTGCAGCAGTAGAAAACAACGCTGTCCAGCCTGCTGATCCAAATGCACAGCCTGCTACACCTGAAGCTTCTGTTCCTGTGGGCCCTACTACAGTAATGGAATTCACAGAAACAACTTTCGACTTCGGAACGGTACAAGATGGAGAGCAAGTTTCTCATACTTACAAGTTTAAGAATTCAGGTAGCGAGCCGCTGATCCTGAGCAACGCAAAAGGAAGCTGTGGTTGTACGGTACCTAAGTGGCCAAGAGAGCCTATCGCTCCTGGTGGGGAAGGAGAAATTACTGTTGAATTCAACTCTAAAAACAAAAAAGGTAAGCGTAACCAGAAAGTGACGATTACTGCCAATACGAATCCTCCTCAATCTTTCATCTATTTGACTGGTGAAGTAGAAGGTGGCGAAGATGCTACGCAGCCTAATATCCAGGTTACGCAGTAAGATTAAAAGAGAAATCAGTTTAAATTAACTGTAGATTTGCCCGTACTAGGAAAACCTTAGTACGGGCTTTCTGTTTTTATCCATAAATTGGCGGGAACAAATCACCTTCATGATGAAGCAATATCTTTCTCTGGTCAAATTCAGCCATACCATTTTTGCATTACCCTTTGCAATGGTGGGCTATTTTTTGGCGACCCTGGAATTAAATACAGGCTTTAGTGGCTATACCTTTCTTTTGGTGTTGTTGTGCATGGTTTTTGCACGTAGCGCTGCTATGGCTTTTAATCGTTATCTGGATCGCAGTATTGACGAGCGAAATCCACGAACGGCTAGTCGGGAAATTCCTGCCGGCATAATTTCGCCCCGTTCTGCCTTGACCTTTGTGGCCATTAATAGCCTCCTTTTTATGGCAACTACCTGGTTGATCAATCCGCTATGTTTTGCCCTTTCGCCAGTAGCATTGCTGGTTATTCTGGGGTATAGTTATACCAAACGATTTACTTTTTTTTGCCATTTTGTTCTAGGTCTGGGATTGTCTTTAGCTCCCATTGGAGCTTATTTGGCAGCTGGCGGAGGTTTTGATCTATTGCCGATTCTCTATTCTGCGGTGGTCCTCTTGTGGGTATCGGGATTTGATATTATTTACGCCTTGCAGGATGATGAATTTGATCGGTCTCAACAGCTGCGCTCCATTCCTGTCAGTATGGGCCGGGAAGCTGCCCTGCGATTATCTTCCGTTTTGCATGTTTGTTGCGCCATTTTATTGCTGGTAGCTGCCTACCTGCTCGATCGAGCCTTTCCGGAGTTTCAATGGTTGCACTGGGTGGCCAGTGTATTGTTTGTCAGCCTGTTATTTTACCAACATACCGTTGTGAAACCAAACGACCTGAGCAGGGTAAACCTGGCATTTTTTACCACCAATGGAATAGCCAGTCTGCTATTTGGTACCCTGTTTATTTTAGACGTTTTCATATAAAATCAGCTTCCCCACTTGTATTAAAGCGTATACCTTAGTATCTTTATCATGGCGATTAGTCTTAGAGCTTTTTAGAAAGGTGCCCTATGGCCTATAAAATCTTGGTTAAATATTTGCCGAAGTTAGCGTAAGTTTGGAACTCATTTCAATTTGGTTTTAATACAAACTCCCTCCAAACCTGCTCTATAGTCAGGATCTCCCCCCAGAATGACGGCTTCAGCACGATCAGTTGATTTTTCGCCAATTATTCGCCTTCCTGAATTGCTTACCAAAAAACACTTACAGACAGACAGATAGATAAACTATGAGAAATCTAAGCGTAATAGCAATGATCAGCCTTTGCCTATTAATGGCTAATGGCGTCTGGGGACAAAAGGCTAAACTGCGAAAAGCAGAGCGGGCCATGGAATCTTTACAGTATAAAGATGCCATTGATCTCTATCAACAAATCCTTGAAAAACAGGAACTGGCTACTGCTAAAGTTCGGTTGGCAGAAGCTTATCGAAAAATTAATGATTTCCCACAAGCAGAATATTGGTATGGGCAGATTGTAGAGCTGCCCCAGGCGGAAGCCATTCATTTTTATTATTATGGCTTAATGTTACAGCGCAATGGCCGGTGTGAAGAAGCCAAAGAATGGTACGATCGGTTTATCCGTCTCAAACCTTATGATCCACGTAAGGCCGTATTGAAGCGTGCCTGTGAGTATCAACGTGAACTCATGAGTCAACGTGCCCAAAAAGTGGAAGTCAAAGTACTGGAATTTAACTCTCAATATGATGATATAGGCCCTGCTTTTTATGAGGACGGCCTTATTTTTGGTTCTGTGCGTTCCGAATCGGAAGACCAGGGTAGTTCTCTATTCTTCCATTTGTATTATGTTGCCCCTGATTCTTCTTTCGAGGATACCGGGTATGAACAACCACCCTTCGGTACCCCCCGGAAATTTTCTGCTGAACTTGACTCTAAGGCACACGAGGCTATCGTTTCTTTTAGCCGGGATCAGCAGGAAATTTTCCTCACCCGCAATCGACTACTTAGGAAAAAGGACCGCGATGGGGCTATTCTGCGACTGGAGATCATGCATGCCAGTCGACTGCCCAATGGGACATGGGGAGCACTTAAACCTTTGCCTTTTAATAATGATGATTATTCCATTGCCCACCCGGCCCTCAGTCCTGATGGCAAGCGGCTATTTTTTACTTCCGATATGCCGGGAGGTTTTGGCGGAAAAGATTTGTATGTCAGTTTCCGAGAAGAAGAAGAATGGGGATTGCCAATCAACCTGGGCCCTAAAATCAATACCGAAGGTGATGAGTTATATCCATTTTTTCACGCTGATGGTCAGTTGTACTTCTCCTCTGACGGACATGTTGGCCTGGGCGGACAGGACATATTTCGCAGCAAGGAAGCTGGCGAAAATGAATGGGGAGCCTTAGAAAATCTAGGATATCCAATAAATACGGGTTTTGATGATTTTAGTATCATTGTCGATGAAACCGGCGGGCAAGGGTATTTTGCCTCTAATCGTAAAGGGGGGGCTGGAGCAGATGATATTTATAGCTTTCGCGAAAATGGGGAGCTGGCCGTTGTGCTGGTCAAAGCTGCTAAATCAGGAGATCTATTAGAAAACCCCATTTTTGTAGACAGCAAATCTAGCGATACGCTCGAAACCAATACGGATGGAGAATTGGTATTACGGCTTAGGCCTGGTGAATGCAGGCACATTACGGTCATGGCACAAGATTTTCGGTCAACCGATATAGACCTATGTGCGACCGATTTTAAAACGGTCGAATTTAGAGAAATTATCCTGGAACCAGTCCCAAAAATTGTTCCTGAAATTATCCCTGAACCTGAGACTGAACCGGTACCGGAGTCTGATGCTAACGATAAGCTAAATCGTTTGATCGTTACGATTGTTGATCAATATACCAACGCAAAAATTTCTGCAGCAAATATTCACCTGATTGGCCAGGGATGTGGTAAGGATGCCTATGAGAAGACCGATAATGATGGACGCTATATTTTTAATGTGGCAGCAGATTGTTGTTATCAGCTTCGGGTAGAAAAGGTGGACTATTTTGCCAGCACTATTGAAACGCCGGTTTGTATTGGTGGTGCAGAAAATAATCCCCGCGATGTCAATTTGGAAATTAGTTTACAAGCCTTTCGGCAAACGACTATGCCGGAAGCTGCTCCAACGGCTAATCATACCCCAAAAACGAAAATCCCTTTTAAGATCAGTGAAAAACGTTATGCCGGGGATAATTCGATTCCCTATCTGCTCAATATTTATTACGATCTGGGCAGAGCAAGTGTTCGGCCGGAGGCGCTTCCCGAATTGGACAAGCTGCTGAAACTGATGAAAGACAATCCTAAACTCATCGTAGAAATTAGCTCTCATACGGATTCACAAGGGCCTTCTTCCCTCAACATGAAATTGAGCCAACGGCGGGCCACAGCCATTGTCAATTACCTCATCAAACGTGGTATTAATCGCCGACAGCTAGTGGCCAAAGGTTATGGTGAAAGCCGGCTGGTTAATAATTGTAGTGATGGAGTTGACTGTAGTGAAGAGAAACACCAGATGAATCGGCGTACGGAGTTTAAGGTATTGGGGCAATTGTAATTGGTTTGAGTTAGAAAATTGGGTCATTATCGGATGGGCACATGGTTGGTCACTAGTGGACATTCCAAGATCCATTCTTATCCTCATTTTCTTCCACCACTTCCAGTACTTTTCCTTCAAATTCCAATGATGAAAAGTCTTCCTTATCCAACCAGTATTCAGAGGTGATCAATTTGTATTTTGAGTCCTATTTGATATGGTCACCTATTAGAGATTGCCGCTACCTGATTTTGACGAGATTAAAAGTTTGAGTTTCGGTTGGTGATTGAAGAACCAGAAAATAATTTCCAGCGATAAATTTTGATACTTCGGTGATAACAGTTGAGTGGTTTGAACCGTTCATGTCCACGGCGGTGTCATATTTTAAATGGCCGATAGCGTCGTAAATTTTAATAATAGTCCTGCCGGTGGATCGTCCATCATTAACAATATTCAAAATCGTATTCATCGGATTCGGATAGATGGAAAAGTGTGTTTGACGATCCTGTTCTATATTGACGACTCTTATTTCACTGTATGAAAAGGTGCCATCAAAATCCGTTTGTTTGAGTCTATAATAGTTGATACCGGCAAAAGGATTTTTATCGGTAGATTGATAGGATATGGATTGATCCGTATTGCCCGCACCATCAACTTCTGAAATGGCTTCAAAGCGAATGCCCTCTTTGGAACGTTCTATGGTAAAATAATCATTGTTGATTTCTGTGGCCGTTGTCCAAAAAAGGTCCACTTCTTTCCGGTTATTGACAATGGCTTTGAAATCAAGTAATTCCACGGGTAGGGGAGCACTCATCTCTTTAGCTAAAGTAATGGTGTAAAGAGAAGAAATGCCAGAAGTTATCACCCAGTTTTTTTCGGCATTGCTGCCTTCAGAACCTAAAGAGGTCCACGGAGCATTGTTGTATTGCCAAAGCTCCAGGCTGTTCTCGTCCAATCCATCTAGTTCTTCCTCAAAGTAATGCAAACGCAAAGTGGCATCCAGGTTATTATTATTTTCAGGTTCAAACTCATACACCCGAAAAATACTGTTGCCACTTTCACTTAGCTGCTGGACATGACTGCGGCGAATGGTAGTAGAACCAAGTGATGCCATAGCGGTTATTTCGGCTCCTAGATTACCGGGATTTTCTTCGGAAGGCATATCCAGAACAAGCGTTTTAATAATCGCGCCGCCTTCTGTTCCGGTGATTCTGTTATCGGAGGTTTCTCCAAGTATAACCCCACCCAATACGATATCGCTATAATTCAGTATAAGTAGCCCGCCGTCCATTCGTAAGTCTCCATCCACCTGAATATCAAAATCAAGCCGGACATCATTGCTGCTTTTTGAGATGATTAAGTTATTAAAAGGGGTCACCGCTGTGCCACCAATGGTGGAATTTTCTGTGGCTGTAGTTCCTGTCAAATAAACCGTACTGTTGCCACCCTCAAAATTTCCGTCATTAATGAACTTGCCATCCTGGATGACAATTTTCGGGCTATTATTGACAACGACATTTGCGCCGTTGCCAATAAAAAGCCCGCCTTGTGCCATTAAAAAACCAGGTAAAAGGGAAAGGAGGCATAAATATTTATAAAAAGTCATGGGATAATAATTTTAATGGTTGGAAGAAATGTTGCCGCAATAGTTAATTAGGGTGCCCACTTTTCATTTTTCATTTTTCACTTTTAATTGTATTGGATGACTTCGCTATGGCTCCGTCACCCGAAGGAAGAAATGGGGTAGCAATAGTTATTTAGGGTGCTCACTTTTCGCTTTTCACCCGCTCACTACATCCCCCTCTCACCCTCTCACTCTCTCTCCCTCTTTAAAATCTCCAACTCCGCCCTAAATTCCTCCATAGTCGCTTTTAAAACATCCAATTCGTTGGTTCTTTCCTCCAGTTCTTTTTGTTTTTTGTGTAATTCCTGGATAGCTACCAGAGCCACTCCTGCCGGGTCGAGCGTGGAAATAGTGGTTTCATTTGCGCCAAGCCCAAATAGGTGATAGAAATCTTGAGCCATGGGCCCGACGTGTTTTGTGTTCTTATTTTCTTTGATGTAATTCCATTGGGTAACCGGCAACTGGCTGACTTTTTCTAATATTTCGGCACTATTCAAGGGAGTAATATTTTCTTTGACATTGCGATCGGAAGCGTTAGTCCAGTGCCCGCCTGAAGATAAATTAGCGGTAGTGACCGAAAAAGAAACTATTTCATCAGCTTCAGCATTTTTGCCAAATCCAACTTTATCAATATTGGTCCCAATTACGGCTGTATTGGAAGTAGTCACCTGGACATCAAAACCTAATCCGATGGTGTTATAATTTAGAAGTAAGGTTCCTGCATTATATCCAATCAATGTATTTCGATAACCCGAACTGATGGATGCACCGGCATTGCTTCCAACAAGCGTATTAAAAACACCTGAATTTAAACCTGAACCCGCATTATTTCCAATAATGGTATTATTCGTACCCGAAAAACTACCTCCGGAAGCGGCAAAATGGCCTACCACCGTGTTGCTGCCATTGCCGCTGTAATGCTCGCCGGCATGGGCACCGATAAAGGTATTGTTATCACCATCTCCCGCTGATCCTCCGGCCATTAAACCAATCATGGTATTTTCAGTGCCATTTTCAAAAGTCCTTCCTGCCCCCCGGCCAATGAAAATATTATCACTGTCCAGGTTGTCGAGCCCTGCCTGATAACCGATGCAAACATTGTTACTACCCGTTACATTATTTCTGCCTGCCCCTGTTCCGGAATAATAATTATTACTGCCTGAAGTGTTAGCATAACCTGCCTTGTAACCGGCAAAATGATTGAAATTGCCGGTATTTGATAACCCGGCCTCAAAACCAGAAAAATAATTAAAACTGCCTGCAGTATTTGCCCGGCCTGCTTTGTAACCAACAAAATGATTCTCATTGCCGGTGATGTTGGCTTTGCCTGCCTCGAAGCCAGCAAAATAATTGTCACTACCTGTGGTATTGGAATAGCCTGCCTCAAAGCCTATAAATTGATTCGAAGAACCGGTGGTATTGGAATAGCCTGTTTTGTAACCTGAAAAATAAAGAGAGCTGCCCGTGCTAAAATAACCTGCCTGGTGGCCGGAAAAATAATTGTTGCTACCTGTTGTATTTGTATGCCCTGCATCATAGCCGGAAAAATGATTGCCGCTGCCCGTAGTATTGGAAGTTCCTGTCAGATAACCCAAAAAATAATTATTACTACCCGTTGTATTAGCCCCGCCTGCCAGGTAACCCAGAAAATAATTCCGAATTCCTATAGTATTGGAGGCCCCTGCTGAAGTCCCAATCATAAGATTATTGTTGCCGGTGGTGTTGGCTTGTCCGGCATTATAACCAATAAAGAGATTGTAATAACCTGTGGTATTGCTTGTCCCGGCCTGATAACCAATAAAGGTATTTCTGCCAAAGCTTGAATTATTGGCATACCCGGCAGCTTTTCCGATGAATAAATTAAAAGAGCTGGTTGTACCGTTTCTACCGGCATCGGGGCCAATAAAGAGATTGGTATTACCCGAAGTGTTGGAATATCCGGCCTGATAACCGTCAAAATGATTGCCGGAAGCAGTGGTATTATTATACCCGGCAAAATAGCCGGTAAAGGTATTGCCGGCACCGCTGGTATTGTTATACCCTGCATTATTACCAGTAAAGGTATTCCCACTTGTTGTCGTTTTAAACCCTGCACCCCGTCCTAAATAGGTATTGCCGGATCCTGTGACGTTAAATCCACCTGCATTGTTACCCAAAAAGGTGTTGTGGATACCTAGTGTAGTGGAATAACCGGCATATACGCCAACAAAAGTGTTCTCATTTTCTACGCCGTCTCCGATACCGTCATCGTTGTGCCCTGCATCACTACCTAAAAAAAGACTTCCCCCCGGAGCATAAGCGTGCAGCGTTTTCCCATCATGACGCATCACTTCTATGCCTTTGACATCAAAACGGATAATATCTTCATCCGGACTTTTTTCTATCTGGATTTTGGTATCCTGATCAGCATCCTCCAATTTCATTTTTTTGAAGTCTTCCCAGTTGCCGCTTGTGAAATACCAAAAAGACTGGCTATCAGTATCATAAACCAACATGCCATCTGCAGGACTACCACCGTTAATGAGTACCCTTTCCGCACTTGTCATACGGGGAATGAGCAAACCCTTGCTGGTTGATTTTAAATCGAGGATGGCTCCTGCATTTGGGATAGAGCCGTCATCATTGATGCCAACAGTACCCTGTGCGGAAGCATCTGGGATACTGGCAAACATCAATGAAACAAGAAACATTAAGGGGAGTAATTTTCTCAAGGAAGTAAATAGTATGTTCATGACTGTAATAAATTGATTTGAAAACGCTCTAGTTAATTTCCGGACAAAGTTGCAGGCATTAGTTTTGGGATTCGTTTAATGATTCTCTAAAAAGTGTAAAAAAGTATTAAAATCAAACTTTAAGTCCGAGAGGTAAGGCTTGTGCTTAGTTTGACCAAATTCCACCCCGCAATCCCACCGCAAATGAGGATTAATATCCATTTTGACAAGGTGAAAAATGAGGTAACTAAGGCCAGAAAAAAATACTGTTCGGGGAAATTGATTAACATCCAGATGATGCCCCCATTTTCTAGCCAATTGGCCAATAACAAGGCGACTGGTAGCCAAAGCAAGTATTTCATTTTGATAGAAAAATTCCTCGATTTTAAGGAAGACCAGATCAATAGAAACCCCAGGAATGCGGCTATTACAATGGAAAAAACCATATCAGCGGTAAGTTCAACCACTAAATAAAGGTTTCGGCCTCTTTCTCCGTATGCACTCAGCATTGCGTACACTTTGGAGGGTGGATAATACAATAGCTTATCGATTAAGCCCGTTTCATGAGAATATTGTTTAATTTGTTTGGTCGCTTCAGGCATAATGAAAAGACTCATGATCAAAAAAAGCAACGCCAAAAGTAGGGTGTTCTTTAAGGATGCTGTTTTTTTGATGTAGCTTAGTTTTTTGGAATTCATGATGTGCCTGTTTTGTCTTTTCAGTTGCCCCTCCAAAAATGGGCCTTCTGTCTATATGATTGGGTTAAGGAAAGACAAAAAAGGATAAAAAAGGATAAAAGTAGTTTAGGAAGAATTACATACTAATTATGACAAAACCACATATTTTATTTGTAGATGATGAGCGGCAATTCAGCGCTATGACAAAAGAGTATCTGGAAGCAAAAGGTTTTGGCGTGACCTTGAAACACAGCGCGGATGATGCCATAGCTTCCTTCAAAACACATCCTTATCACCTCTGTATTTTTGATGTTAAAATGCCGATAAAAAATGGCTTTAGCCTTGCAGAGGATATCAGGGCCTTGGATGAAAATATTCCAATTGTTTTTTTGACCGGCCAAACCCAAAAGGAATACCGGATAAAAGGACTAACAATTGGTGCTGACGATTATATCACCAAACCCTTCAGTGTGGAGGAGCTTTGGCTTAGGGTAAAAGCAATCCTTAAAAGAGTGTCTTTCCAGGAAAAGAGGCAGCCCGTGCAATTTGAAGTAGGCAAATATTCCTTTGATGCCAATTCCCGGGAGTTATACCTGGACCTGGAGGTGATTAAGTTATCCGCGATTGAAGCCAAATTACTTCAGTTGTTTTGTGAAAACATAAATGGTCTGGTAAAACGAGACTTTGCACTGAATCGAATTTGGCAGGATGAAGATCACCTCAAAGGCAGAAGCCTTAATGTTTATGTGAGCAAACTCAGATCATTCCTGAATAAAGATGATAATATTGAAATCCTGAATGTTCATGGCGAGGGCTACCGGATGGTGGTGAAGGGGTAGGGTGGTTTGATGCTGTGATGTTACGATATGGTGAAAACAGGAATATGGGTAGGGACAATCCTTGTGGTTGCCCAATTACACAGGTGAAGAGAATGAGGAATACATCTCTTTGCAGCGTAATCTTCAATTAAAAGGACGATTTGTGGAATATCGAAATCTGAATACATGTTTATTTTTGGACAGGATTAAGAGGATTTACAGGATTTTTTTTGGAAAATAAATTTTCCAATATATCGATTATCACCTACCGCCTAAAACCTTTTCTAAACCTGTTTTACAGATCGCTTCGCTGTCAGAAGTCAGAAGTCAGGTGTCAGGTGTCAGGTCGCTACGCTGTCAGAGGTCAGACTTGCTTAGACATCCAACTATTCATCCTATGCAAGCCGGCCTAAACCTTTCTAAACCCTCTAAACCTGTCTTCCTCAAACCTCCATAATTCTTTAAACCCTACTGCCCTCAAACCTACAACCTACCGCCTAAAACCTACCCCTCATTCACCAAACTCATCATCAATTATTAACAACAATTTATCTTCCAATTGGACCAATAAGCCTGGAATCAAAAAGGTATCACTTTTTTCTTCTGCCAATTGTTCAATTTTAGAAGCCCATTCAGCAGATTGTTCCAAGCCTAAATATTTGCATTGACTTTTAATGGCGTGAGCAATGATGGAAGCCTGTTCCCAGGATTCATTAGTTATACTATATTTCAATTCGGCCAATTGATTAGGTGTTTGGGTTTTAAAAATCTCCAGAAATTTTTGCACCATCTTTTCGTCCCCACCCATTAAGGAGTTCAATTTGCTTCGGTCAAGCATCTTCTTGTTTTTGATCCAATTGGTACATTTTTCTAATTAGCTCTTCTCCGTCAATTGGTTTTGTAATATAATCATTCATACCTGCATTTTGGCATTTTTGCAATTGTTCGGCGATGGCACTGGCCGTAACTCCAAGGATGGGAATATTTCTGATTTTCGGGTTTTCAGATTTTCGGATGATCCTGGTGGCTTCATAGCCATCCATGACTGGCATTTTGACATCCATAAGGATCATATCAAAAGATTTTTCGTGTAATTTATCCAAGGCAATCTGACCATTTTCTGCCAGATCGATTTCTACGCCCTCGATTTGTTTTTTCAGCAATTCCACCACCAGCATTTGATTAAAATAGGTATCTTCTACCACCAATACTTTTAAGGAATCAAAAGAATAGTGGTTGTTTTGATGAGGAGCCTTTTTGCTTTCGACTGAAGATTTTTCAAAGGCCAGATTAAAATAAAGTTTGGTTCCCTTCTCCAATTCACTTTCTATCGTGAGTTGTCCACCCTGTTTTTCTACCAACTGTCGGGCAATGCTCAGTCCCAGGCCAGTTCCTTCTCTTTGATTTGAGGAGCTATTCTCAGCCTGATTGAAGCTTTCAAAAATAGAATCCATTTTATCTCTGGGTATACCAATCCCGGTGTCCCCTATTTCAAAATAGAGTTCAACACTTTGTGCAGATTCATTGATTTTATGGATAGACAACCAAACCCGTCCTTCGTTTGTGAATTTGAGTGAATTGCCTAGTAAATTGGTCAATATTTGATTTAAGCGAATTGCATCACCCCGTAATTTTTGAGGTACCTCAGGGCCAATATTTATGTCGAATGTTATTTGTTTTTCTTCCGCCTGATGTTGTATGGTATCCTTCAACTGCATTATCGTATCCTTCAAGTCAAAGGGCTTTTTCACAAAGGTAAATTTTCCGGCTTCCAGTTTGGTGTGATCTAAAAGGTCATTGATGATGGTCAGCAGGTTTTGGGAAGATTGTTGGATGGCACCAATAAATTTAGATTGTTTTTCATCTTGTTTCCTGTCCAGGGCCAGTTTGCTCAGCCCAATAATCGCATTCATTGGGGTGCGAATTTCATGGCTGATGTCAGCCAAAAAGCGGGTTTTATATTCGGCTGATTGTTCTGCCAATTCTGTTTGCCTTTTAAGCGCAAGCTGATGTTGCCGGTTTTTTAAAAGGGCATAAGCAATTGACAGTAACACTAAAACAATCAGGGCCTTAAACCAAAGTGTTTGCCAATATGCAGGCGTTATGACTAAATGAATGCTCAATCCTTGCTCGTTCCATACACCATCGCTATTGGCAGCGATCACCCGAAAGTTGTAGTTGCCGTGATTGAGATTGGCATAAACTGCTCTGTGCTCACGCCCCAGATCTTGCCATTTCTCACTATAACCTTCCAATTTACAGCGGTATTCATTAGCCTCAGGATTGATATAATGTAATCCTGAGAATTCAAAAGTCACGTCGTTCTCATCATGCGACAAAATGATATCTGTGGTGTTTTCAAATGATTTTTCCATTAGATAAGATTCGTCTTTGACTTTAAAATCTGTCAATACAATATTGGGCACTTCCCGGTTATTGGTAATTTCATCCGGATGAAAGGTGTAGACGCCATTTAGACTTCCCAGAAAAATACGTCCGTCTTCTGAGAGAAATTTCGACTTGGAAATAAAATTTTTAACCTCTTTTGAAAGTAAATAATTCTGAAAGGTTCTCGTTTTATGATCAAAACGGGAGAGGAACCGATTGCCGCATATCCAAATTTGGTCTTTCTGGTCTAATAGGACAGTATTCAATTCACTTTCTGCCAGGCCATCTCTTTTATTATAGATATTGAATTCCTTGGTTTTGGTATTAAAATTAGTGAGCCCAAATAAGGTAGCTAGCCAGATATTACCATCTGCACTGATCACAATGTCTTTTACTGCTCCTTCCAGAATTTTTTGTTGCTCAGGGCCTGGTCTGAATTGTTCAAACTTTTCGGTTTTTTTATCAAACCGCCCCAGGCTGTTGAAATAGGTATAATACAACCATATCTCATCAGATCCATATTGTTCAAAAATGGCTACTTTATTGGAAGCAGCATCGCTGATATCATTGGTGGGGATATACCAGTTTCTTTTATAGGTGGTCAGGTTTAATTTGCAAAGCCCAACGGAGGTACCTAGCCAAACCAGGTTTTTATCAGCATTATCTGCAACCATTTTATATACTACTGCCTGGGAAAGGGTATCACCCAAGGGAACTCGTTTGAAGTTTTGCTGGCCTGCAATCAACCTATAAATACCACTATGTTCGACGGATGTCCAAATGCCTCCATTAGGGTCTTCCCAAAACCAGGAGCCAACGGTATATTCGGCTGTATCTTGTATGATTTCTACTTTTTTGCCCTTCAGTTCGCTTTTCTGAATTTTAAAGACCCCTTCCGGTGTTTTTGACCAGATCGTTCCTGCCTGATCTTGCAAAACCCGAATGATTTGGTTGGAATTATTGTCAAACCCGGTATCATTTTGATGTAAATGGAAGCCCGAGTTATCCAATTTTATTTTGCACACCCCATTGGCCGTACCTACCCAGATATTCCGAAATTTATCTTCCAGGATACAAAATACTTTATTGTTACTCAGGCTATTAAACTGGTTGGCTTCATAAACAAAGTAGTTGAACTTTTGCAGCCTGATGTCATAGACCCCCATACCTTTTTCATCAAAAGAAACCCATATATTGCCCTGGCTATCCTTGAGGAGGTAATCTACAGGAAGGCTTTCCAATTCAGGAGGGAGAAAGGTCTTTTCAAATGTTTTTGTCTGCGCATGCCATCTAATCAATCCACCCTTTGTGCCCAGTAGAAAGGAACCCTGTTTTTCTTCGAGTAAACAATCAATCCTTTTATTATAAAGGCTATTGGCATTTGGATCTGGTAATAAGTGCTGAAAGTCAGCATCTGCTACATTTAATTTTAACAAACCATTGGAGGTTCCAGACCATATTATTCCCTGGTGATCTTCTAAAAAGGCGGTAATAAAATGAGTGTTATTGAAATTTTCTTTAGGCGTTATTTTTACAAATTGTTTTTTAGTCTTATCAAACCTGAGCATGCTTCTATTTGAGGAAACCCACAGATTTTCACGGCTATCTTCAAATATCTTCCAAACCTGGTTGCGGATTTTTGTTTCCTTATCCGCTGGAAAGGGTTTAAATCTTTGAAACTTCCCCGTACGTCGGTCTAATAAATCCAAACCATTTGCTGTACCTACCCAAATATTGCCTTCCCGATCTTCAATTAGGGACTGTACATACGGATTCGAAAGAGAGGTGCTGTCCATAACGTCATGGCGATAGGCTTTAAATTGATAACCGTCATAACGAAACAACCCTTCACAGGTGGCAAACCACAGAAAACCAAAATGGTCTTCAATGGCTTCTTCAATAGCACAGTTTGGCAAACCCTGGTTGACGCTGATCCTTTCAAAACGCAGCTTGTCAAATTGAGCTGACAAAGACAGGCAACTGAACGTGAAGAAAAATAAATGGATGATATGGTTGAAAAATTTCAACAGAATCGATTGTATTTTTTAATCGAGTCCAATTTACGTTTTTCGAAACAACTCTAATAGGTTTATGAAGTGGGACTATTATAAAAAAGCCGATACCTGATAAATCAGATACCGGCGAGTTCATTTGTTTGGGGAGCTTTGGCTAAAGCTAGTATTGCTTCTTATCTAAAAGTAAATTTGTTCCAACGTTCTTTATTTAATTAGGCTTGTTTTGCAGGGGACATGACGAGGTTAAAACGGATAGCCTCCCATCGCTGGCGCGTTCCTTCACTCGAATGTCCAAAGGGACATTCGCCCTACGAGATCGCTCAGTCATCCCATCGCTCTGCCCCTGCGCAATAAGTCTATTCTTTCACCAACTTCACCGTGCCTACTTTCCCGTCTGCTAAAATGTTGACGAGATAAATGCCTTTAGGTAGTGATTGCAGGTTGACGTCAAATTTGTTTTCTCCAGCCGAGAAGTTTACTTCACTACGCAGCAAGGATTGACCGAGCAAATTGGTCACATTGCATTTTCCATTAGCAGCATTGTCTAAGGATATCTCTATCTGGGTAAGACCGCTGGTAGGATTTGGAAATACGGAGAAGGTCAATTTCTCTTGTTGAACATTGTTTGCACCCGTACTGGTATTGGTATGTACCCGTGAACCGTTGTTGAGCCAGAGACCCCATTTGTGGCCCAGGATCAGGTTGCTTGGATTGCCCTGTGGTGCCATTTGGTTGGGCCCTAATTCTTGCAGCCTCAAATGATTGCCACCAAAAATAGATCGGTCCTGATAGAGGATTTTGTCATCGAGGGTGGTAAAAGAAGGGTATGCCAATTCATGGCCATTCAGTACTACAGGACCATTGTCACCAGTTTCTGTATTGGCTACATAGGTAAAGTACCTAAGACCGATACCGGGCTGATCGATATAATAATCATAAGCAATGAGGTGATTCGCATTTTTAGAGAAAGTAGGCTGTGCTACGCCAGCATTTTCTCCCAACCCCCGGATTAGCTTGCGAATTTGTGGCTGGGTATTGTCCGTATATTGGCCATCCTCCCAAAATGTCAACAGCCCAATATCCCAATGCCCTACATGCTCTCCTTCCGCATTGGTAATCTCGCTATACGCGTCATAAATTATTTGTGTGCCAGAATAATCGAATTCCAAAACGTCAGCATATTGTACATTGTCAATCCATTCAACACCTTGCACAAAGGTTGGGTTAACCAGAAAGTATTCGCGTGGGGTTGGCCCACTTGGGTCATCCAGGTCAAAAAGAATGACCTTATTGTCGTTGAGGGTGGTCAATCCGGCGAGAAAACGGCCATCCTTGGAAATCGCTACATTGCGCCAAATGGTATCCTGGCTGACGATGCCAGTTAGTACAGAGAGGTTGGAGCCACTATTGTAGGCAATTTCTACCCCAACGATTTGATGAGCATTATTGACAAATACAATGGATTCGCCATTATCCGTAATGCTTGGACGATCTAAAACCCCTCCAGTATATAATTCTTCTAAAAGGGTGCCATCAGCATTGGACAGCGTTAGATTCATGCCATCGTCACTAACACTGAGGACGTGATCAGTACCTGTATTCGGAGACAAGGTGCCTGCTAAGGATGGGGGAGCGCCTCCTGTAATGCCTACCGCATCGAAGGCAGCGATTGCTTTATTGACAATATCCTCATTCCAATATTCTGTTGCTTCGGCAATGACAGCGTGGCGCAAATTATTGAAATTGGAAGAGGCGGTCAGGCGGTCCCTTAAGGTATAATAATAAATTTCTTCTGCTATATCTTTACCAACCCCTTCGGTCGTTGCAAAAAGATAAAAGGCATGATTGGTAATTCCGCTGTTTGAATGCACACCACCATTGTCGTCGGAACCAGTAACCCGCTCGCTATAAAATTGGGGCTGCCAGTAGTCATCATCACCGTTATGAGGATTTGCAAAATCACGTAAAACTCCGGTAGCATTCTCGCCTGGTACGATAATTCCTTCCCCAATAGTCCAGTCGTCACGATCGATCAATATCGCAAAAATATCAGCAAATGATTCATTTAAGGCACCACTTTCATTTTCGTAGACCAATCCGGCGGTTTCTTGCACCACCCCATGTGTCATCTCATGGCCGGCTACGTCGAGACTTTTTGCTAAAGGCGTAAAACTGGTATTGCCATTGCCCCAAAACATTGCATTTCCATTCCAGTAGGCATTATCCATATCTTCACCACTAGACTCAGGTACATTGATTACACTGATTACACTTCCTCCCTGTCCATCAATGGCACTTCGATCGAATTTATTCTTGTAATATTCGTAACAGATTCCGGCGCTGACATGAGCACTGACAGCAGTAGGGTTATTGAAAGTATTAGTAGCAGAGGTAACATGAGTTAAAGGCCCATCAGGCACATTACTTTGATCACGTGTAATGATTACGCCATGCATATTGCCAAAGGGGACACTAGCATCATCTCCATTATACATATCTCTACCTGTATCAATTAGATAGCGAGTGCCATCAGAATGCTCCCAGGCATTAAAAGTTTGATTTTGACCAGATAAATCCATGCCAGATCCCTGAATAGGGCCTGGAGGCGGAGGGGTCATTGAAGTTGTTGATGGTATATTTGCTTCCTGGCAATCTTCGGAATCAATCGTGTTCCTATTGTGGCTTGCCAGGTGTGTTTTATGATTGCCCGTGAAACTACAGGTATAATCGTAAGCATGCAGGACTTCCCCGGTTTGAGCATCAATAAAATAAATGATTCGGGAAAGTAGGTTGGGGTGTGCCTCAATGTGCCAGGCTAAATGTGCTTCCATATTTTGATCACTCAGCCGATAAATAACCAACTCGGCGTTAAAAGGTTGACCACCAATCAATTCCAGGTCCTCTGCACGCCAATCGGTTTTCACTTTATCAATGCCGATATGCTCGATGCTCAACTGGATGGCAACATCCTCACTAATATTGGGTGCCACACTTGCCAGATTGGGTGTTGGAGCATAGCGCCCGGCTGCAGAGTGGAAGATACCCTCTTTGGTATGGGCAATAAGTTCCGCTCCAAAAACCGGGATGCCTTGGAATTGTTGTTGGAAACGCACATGAAAACTGCCCGCCTTACGGTTGTCTTTCTTAATTCTGTTCACAAAAAATTCAGAAGCAGGGTCTTTTATTCCAGCAGGATGCAAACTGATGAGGTAATCAAGCGCGCCCTCGGCCACATTGCTTTCATCAATCTGTTTGTTTGATTCAAGCGTGATGCCTTCGAAAGAAATGGGCAGGCCTTCAACGCCCATAATGATTTTTACACCGGGAATGACATTTATTGATTTAATCTCCGAAGCATTGACCCCAAACGGATTTTCTCCAGTTGGAACCCTCGGGCTGATCCAGGGATTAATGTTCAGGTTGATTTCCTGCCCCGGTTGTAAGTTGGATGGTGGTATCTCTTTCACCACCTGGGTAAACGCCTGTAAGGCAAATAGACATAATAAGGACGACAGTATAATGTGCTTCATCTTAAAAAAAGATTTAATTAGGAAATAAATTAAGTGATGGACATGCGTTATCTAATCCATTGCTAGTCAATGGGCACAAAAAATAAATTCAAATCTGAAAATTTAGAATGGATTAAAACGCAATACAAATAAGCGGAGAATCGACCAGTAATGCCAGAAACCGGGAGGGGACAAATGGGGGGACAAGCCTAACGGCCTAGAAATTATTATCTTTATCCCGGAAAAAAACGCTTGCCCTGATATGAACAAAATTTTTATACTCATCCTCGCGATCTCTGTGTTAGTACCTCCGGTTATAGGACAAATTTCTTTTAAGGATAATCGAATAAAAAATGACCCTGTTGATGTAGAATCTGATTTGGAGATAGAAGAAAAGATGAAAATCCATAAGGACTTTCTCGATAAAGCCAGCCTGGGGCAGGATACAATAAAGCAGATCTTTGGCAACATATACCTTTATTTTGATTGCCTTGAAAAACATGATTTTACCGAAGCAAGCAGATATATACTCGAAGCAGAGAAGGTGGCCAATCAAAGTGGAAACCAGCAGTGGTTGGGTTGGGTCATTCACCGTAAGGGGGCTCTGCATGTATTTTTAAGAAATTTTGAGGAGGCCATTCTCCAGTATAAAAGATCAGAAAGCCTTTGCAAGGAAGCCCGGGACAGCTTGTGCGTAGCTTTTAATCTGGAGCAGCTAAGTTCAATGTATGGGCAACTTAAAGACTTTGAAAAAGCACAAGAATGCTTTGACTTGGCCCTGCCACTACTAGAAAAATTCGGTGATGATGGTTCCCTCGCTGTAGCATTAGCCAATTACGGCAATCTGCTTCAATATCAAAAGCGGTATCAGGAAGCGCTTCCCTACCATGAACGGGCAGTTGAGCTCAACGAGAAATTGAATCGTCCCTATAAAAAAATCCAGTCCTTACATAATATTGGTGAGTTAAATTTGTCACTAGGACGTTATAACAAGGCCTTAGAAATTTACCAGGAATGTATTCGCATTAACGATGAAAATAATTGGCCGGAGCGCAAGATTTATAATTATCATGGCCTTTATCAGGCGTATGAAAAAATGGGTGATCTTCAAAAAGCCCTTGATTATAACAGGAAATACTACAAGCTTAAGGACAGCATCATCGGTGCGCAGACTCAATTAAAGGTAGCTGACCTGGAGGCGAAATATGATAGCCAAGAAAAGGAACTGGATTTACAAAAAAGCCGGGCAGAACTAATGGTGGCTGAACGCTCCTTAGAGCGAGCCGGAGGGTTTTTCATTTTTCTCCTGCTGCTGGCTGCCTTTGGCATATACCTGTGGCGCAAACAAATGCTCCAGGCCAAACGCGAAAAGGCGGAAAATGAAGAAAATCTCAAGAGATTAACCCGCATTTTGTTAGAGAAAAACACGGTGCTGCTAGAGATGGAAGAGATGGTTTCGGTGCAGGCTACTCAACACAAAACGACCCCCAATCCAGAAATTTTTGAAGAAAATCTCTATAATCAGCGCATCCTTACGGAAGAGGATTGGGCTGCATTTAAAGTCTATTTTGAAAAAACATACCCAGGCTACTTGTCACGCCTACGTTCCACTTACCCGGCCCTATCTGAGGCAGAAGAACGACTTTTTCTATTTATCAAACTCAACCTGACCCGCAAAGAAGCAGCGGCCATCCTTGGGATTTCTGCTGACAGCGTCAAAAAGACGCGCTACAGGGTGCGCAAAAGATTGGAGCTTGATGAAGAGGCCTCTCTGGATGATTATATCCGGAGTTTCTAGCGTTGTGAACTTCGTATCAACCAATTTTAATTGGTGGGCTTCAGTCCTACTACTTTCAAAATCTTCCCGATTTGGAAAGTGTTGTATTCGTTGTACCAATTGGCTGAGCCTCGTATCAACCAATTTTAATTGGTTGTTTTAATCCGTCCCTGACCTCTTACCACTTATAAATTTTATTAACCGTGTTTTTGGTTTTAAAAGTATACATCCCCGATGGCAAACTGGACAAGTCAAGCACTACTTGTGAAAAATCCATGCGGACAATATTCACCAGAGAGTTGACTTCCTGTCCTGTTAAATTGTAGAGCCGGAATGCTTCAAGCTCAGATAATTCACCTTCTATAATAATCTGATGATTGGTCGGATTAGGGTACGCGGTCAGTGTTTTTGGAATCAAAGGGGAGGTGGTCGGTGACAATGGACCGATATTCAGTTTTAAAACAAAAATATCAAAACTACCTGCAGAGGTTTGATTGGCAATGCCAGCTTCCGGATCAAAATCTACCGTATCTTCAAAAAGCCCGGTAGCATACAAATTTGCGGAGGCATCAACGGCCATTGAAAATGGAAAATCTATCCCTATACCTCCAATGTGTTTGACCCAGATAAAATCCCCCATGTCATCGAGTTTAAGGAAAAAAATGTCAAAAGATCCGACTGAAGTTAAGCTCGTGGTGCCAACTCCCGGGTCCATATCTACCGTTCCTTCAAAAGCCCCCGCGATATATACATTTCCCACGATATCTACTACCGTGGAAAAACTAAGTTCCGAACCGGTTCCACCTATCTGTTTTGCCCAAACAAAATCACCAGCGGCATCGAGCTTTATCATATAAATATCGTCGAGACCTGCTGAAGTTAAATTGACCGTCCCAACGCCAGGATCAAAATCTACGGTTGCCTGGAAACTTCCGGTGGTATAAATATTTCCCGCGGGGTCGACTTCTATGGAATAACCATATTCATAGTCAATTCCACCCATTTGTTTGACCCATACCAAATCGCCGCTGGTATCGAGTTTTAAGATGAAAGTATCATCGGCTCCAGCTGAGGTTAGACTCATCACGCCTACGCCAGGGTCAAAATCTGCCGTTCCCCAGAATTTTCCCGTGATATAAGTGTTTCCTGAGGCATCAACGGCCAGGGATTTACCTTCCGATATATCCGTCCCTGAGACCTGTTTTACCCAAAGCAGGTTCCCGGCAGCATCGTGTTTTTGTATGTAGGCATCGCGAAAAGCTAAAGAAGTTAACATAGCCGTTCCTGAACCTGGATCAAAGTCTGTGGTTTCCTCAAAATTTCCGGTAGAATAAACATTTCCCGACGCGTCTACCGCCAGATCTCTGGGCACTGAAGTGCCAGTTGATAAGGCATATTTTGCCCACACAAAGTCACCGGCAGCATCGAGTTTTAGGATAAAAGCATTCACGATTCCCCCTCCCGATGTATAGTTAAAGGTGCCCGCACCCGGGTCAAAATCTGCGGTACCATCAAAACCACCGGTTACATATATATTTCCAGATGCATCAACAACAATAGATTCCCCATGCCCCTGGCCTGTGGTGATGATTTGTTTCGCCCAGACAAAATTGCCCAGGGCATCGAGTTTTTGAATGAAAATATCCGCAGTACCGCCAGCTGTGAGATTAAAAGTTCCAGCTCCGGGATCAAAATCTACTGTGCCAATAAATACTCCGGTAGTATATACATTTCCCGAGGCATCAATAGCAAGGGCATTGCTGTTCTCGGTTAGGGTATCCCCCGTGACTGCAGCCCACTCATAAGTTTGTGAAAATCCGAAAAAAGGGAGTAGGGTAAGGAAGAAGGTTGTAAATTTTTTCATCGTTGGTAGTTTTTAGCGTTTTCAATGTTGTGGCATTTTTCAAGGGACAATTTTCCATTGTCTCTTGGATTGTTGCCCTGGTTTGACTCATCTGTGAATCGTGGAAAACCAGTGGGTACAATCTAACTATATGTGGCCGTTATAGTATGTTTCGAAATAAGGAGCAAGCTTCAAACAACTCTAAAGATACCAAAAAAAAATGTGGGTAATGATTGTAAGCAACTGGGTGGTGTAAACTACCGGTTAATTTTTCGCCCCTTCCGGAATAGGATATGAATCACTCCCAGATTTTCAAGATCGTCTAATGGATTGCCATCAAGGAGAATCAGATCGGCATATTTGCCAACGGTCACCGAGCCATATTTATCCTGAATAGAAAGGTAGGTGGCAGGATTTATAGTTGCCGTTGCTAATACTTCGGCATTAGAAAGTCCGGATTCATGAAGTAAGAATAACTCATGATGTAGTCCGATACCCGGATAAACATAGGGCATGCCAGCAAAATCACTTCCCGAAAGCAGCTTGACTCCTTTGTCATGCATAAATGCCACCAGTGCTTTCTGTCTTTCAAATAAGGCAAGTTGATTTATCCAGGCTACACTGTCGTACCTGTTCAGGCGATTTTCTCTGCTAGTCTGCCATTCCTGTTTTAGTAAAGGGTGAATGTTAGCCTCGTATTCCGGATGGATAATGGAGGAATCCCTTAAATGTGCTTTCAGATAATAAACGATCAGGGTAGGACACAACCAGGTTTGCTTTTCCACCATTTGTTCAGCAATCTGCCCTATTCGGGCTTCATTTTCGGACCAGATCTCTTCTAACCGATTTAAATGTTCTACACTTTTTTGGCCAAGGTCAATAGCTACTTCTGGCTCAACATATTCAGAGAGATGTCCGGCGAAAGGGATGAGGTGGGTATGGGCGTAATCCGATATTTTTGCCAATTCTGTTTCTCTGAGTAAGGAATAGGTCTTGATAAAATCAGCGCCATTAGCGACCAGGCTATCCAAAAGATGGGGAATATCTATTTTATCATCAACAGCAATACTAAAATCAACCATCATCGGTGGATTACCATCGATGATTGGACCCGCTCCAAATATCTCTGGCCCCACTGCTGGATTGGCTTCCACCCTGGATTTGAATATATCCTGGATACCAAGGTCGCCACCCATGTCTCTAAAGCCGGTGATCCCATTGGCCAGCAGGGCAGGAAATACCAATGAATCATTGCTTTGTTCCCAACATACATGCACGTGCATATCCCACAACCCCGGCATTAAATATTTGCCGTGCCCATCAATTATTTCAACATGATGCCCTGATCCTTGCCAGTTGTCACCTATATAATGGATCAGGGAATCTTTGATCACTACCGTTTGATCCGGTACCAGTTGACCGTTGATGACATCTACAACATTGGTGTGTTCAATAGCAATGTATCGAGCTTCATCTGGGGAGGGACCCGAAGTACATGCCTGGACCAGGAAAGAAAGCAGGAGGATGTATTTTGTCATCGTAAACCAGGTTTTGAAGTCATAAGCATTTCCTTTAGAGCATGTTTGGAGGTCGGCTTTTGTAGCGAAAAGCGTCAATTTTTTGATGAAACAAGGCTTTTTTTGAAGTTCATACCCCGAGGTACGGACAAGAAAAGTAACGAAGTATCATCGAAAAAGTGATCCTTTGCAGCCA
>BQJU01000013.1 GCA_021604865.1 Saprospiraceae bacterium
CTGGTCATCTACCCCCGTTTGTTCCAACCATTGACGCATATCCAGGATATTTGCTTTTGTTACCTCCTGGTTGGTGAGCGTCTTTTGTCGGATTTGATTGAAACTTTGGGCGGATTGGTATAATTCAGCAATATCCTGGGCATCTTTGGCTGCGTATTGAAGGTCTTTACCCTCGGCCTGATAGTCGGAAACACCGATCGTGAGGAGGTAAAGATCCGGTTTTACATCTGGGGCGTTGTAGGTGATATAGGCTGTAGCTTTGAGGGATTCGGCCCCTCCTTGATTGAGGGCAGATACCTGGATTTTGTTTTCGCCTCGTGAGAGAGGAAGATTGAAGGTAGCGGTATATTTCCTGACGTTTTGATTACGAAGATTAATCCCTTTAATACCATAGATAGGCACGTCGTTGACAGAAACATTAAGGCGGTCAAGGTTTTCTATTGTATCCATCGCTGTAACAACAAGATTTATGGTAGAATCATACGTTGAAATTGGCAGCATATCAACATTCGCTATCCTACATATAGGTGGATTTAATTTGTCTTCTATTTCACCCTTTCGTAAGCCACGCTAATAATTTTCTTTGCTAAAGCTTTCAAGTTTTTTGCATCTGCCATAAATTCAATACGTTCTCCTATTCGTTGATTAGCTTTAAAAATGGAGTATGCTATCAAAGCCTGGTCCTTTTCAAGTTTATAGCGTCCCCGTAAGCGGTAAGCATTAGGGTGATGGTCAGCATCTACAAAAATAAGGGCTTTGTCATCTCCTTTGGCAAAAGCAAAATCGCGAAGAAGCCCATTAAGCGTTTGTTCCAATTGAAGTTCATCACCATCTGTTTCATCATTAAAGAAGCTCACTCTCGAAAAAACCGGCTTTACACTGGGTAATAAAATCTGCGCCTTCACCTGCGCAGTAGCCCGGCCAATATCAAAACTCTTAGAGCCCTCCGGCTTCCAGAATTTTGGCGTTTGGATAGCTCCAATATCTTCAGCCAAAAAAGGGACCTGTTCTTCGGCAAAACTAAACAGTTTCTCCACATCCATGTATTCATCTTCCCGCAAAGCCCCACCACCCATTCCAGTTAACAGGCTATATGTAAGCAACCCCATCCCATAGGGAGAGGCTTCGTAACTGGCTTGGTTGTTCGCTGATCCTGAGATAATGAAAAGGCCTGTTCGATCACGCAGTCGATCCAATGCACGAATCTGAGAACCAGAGATATTTTTCATAGCCAACATAGCCATATTCTCATTGAATTGGCCCGAGGAACAGGCGTCAATGATCATTACCTGTTTGCGGGCTGGGATAGCATTAAGCCACTCGGCAAACTCGGCAGTCGAGATGGCATACTGTGAGCGAAGTGCTTCGTCGCCCAGGTAATCGCTCCCCATGTCTTGGGTAAGATAATAGAAATAATCCTGGAAAATCTTTCCATGACCAGAGAGGTATAAGATGAAGACGTCTTCCGGGCGAGCTTTTTCAGCAAAAGAAACAAACGCAGCTTTAATATTCTTTTTCGTAGGCCGTTGTTCATCCGGGCATTCCTGATCTAAACAAGTTTGCAGGCTCACCACTTCTATCCGCTCTGGATCTCCCAATAGCGCATTTCCACCCTGCTCAAAGGCATTCGATATATGGATTGCATCCTGTTCTGCATAAGCTAAGTCCAAAGTAGTTCCTCCTGCGTAATCGGCTGTGCCAATGCAAAGAGCAAAAATACTGGGCTTTGTATTTAGCTGAAGGGATTGTGTTTGCTGTTTATAATGCATGGTGTCTGGTTCGCTGGGCAACCAGCCATCTTCATTATAGCTCTGGATTCCAATAACATTGGGTTGATCGGTGTAGTAATATCGCTGATAATCCCCTAGGTCAATGGTAAATTTATTGGAGCGTTTCGGGTCGAGATCCTTAACTTTCTCACTACCATTAATATAAAGTGCTGTACGACCAATGCCGCCGGAACGTTTAGTAAGGGCAACAGACAATTGATCCTGCTGCCGAGTCAATTGAATAGAGGGAAATAAGGCAACCGAGTCAAAAACGGAGACATCACGGAGTGGTTCCTGGTTAAACCCCAAGAGCTTACCTAGTAGTCCGGGTTCGTAATACCTGTCTTTTAATCTGTTTAGCGGTATAGCTTCCAAGTCCACAACATAATGAAGATTTTTTAGGCCTTCCTCATTCCCATCAAAACGGCCGTAGGTGTCGACGACGACCCAACCGAAACCGGTAGCGAACCCATAAATGTCAGCCAATAATTCGCCTGACTGCGTATCCCAAAATTTTAAAACCCCATCCCGACTACCCGTTAATACATGTGAACCATCCGGGGAAAAGGAGACAGTAGTCACACCTCCTGAATGGCCGGTAAAGCTTATTAAAGCTTTTCCGGTTAGATCCCAAAGTTTCGCCGTTTTATCCCAACTGCCCGTTAGGATATATTGGCCATCTGGGGAAAAGGTTATTGCGGCAACCCTTTCTGTATGGCCCATGAAGCTTTGTAATACATTACCTTCAAGATCAAAAAAATTCACTGAACCATTACTACCTCCCGTCAATATGCGTTGACTATCTGGTGAAAAAGCTACTGAAGTTACATAAGACCAATGTCCAAAACGCCCTACTTCCCGTCCGGAGAAAGTCCATAATCTTGCTGTTTTATCCGCACTACCCGTCAAAATATATTGCCCATCCGGAGAAAAGGCGGCCGAAAAAATATCATCTGAATGGCCTTTGAAACTTTGTACAATCTTACCATCCAAGCTCCAAAGTTTCGCCGTTTTATCCCAACTTCTTGTCAATAGAGAAGAACCATCTGGTGAAAAAGCCAATGACGTACCTGAATTCGAATTTCTTTTAAATTTTCGCAATTCCTTGCCTGACAGATTACACAATTTCATTGTTCCATCAGATGAAGTTCCGGCAAATATACTTTGTGCTTCTTCAACCGGGCAGGCTGGCGACAAGACTATCGGACCATTGAAGTTTTCAAATAACCGTAGCTCATTATTTACAACATCCCACAACTTAACTGTTTTGTCCCAATTGGATGTCAAAATATATTGACCACCTGCAAATAGACAGGTGCTATCCTTTGAAGATGCTGGAAAAAAGCCAAGCATGGAGATTCCCGCAGTATGCCCTTGAAAGGCCTGCAACTCTTCCCCTTTAAGGTTCCATAATTTTGCTGTCCCATCCATACTTGCCGTTAGGATAAATTTGCCATTCCGCGAGAATGTTACTGATTCGATAACATCTGAATGACCCTTAAACCGTTGTAACACCTCCCCTTCAAAATTCCATAACACAGCTGTTTTATCGAGACTGCCTGTCAATATAAATTGGCCATCAGGAGACACCGCAATTGAAGAAACTTCTTTCCAATGAAATGCAAAGCTTTGCAATTGATTGCCAGACCAATCCCAAAGCTTTACAGTATGATCAGGATTACCTGTGAGCAAGTATTGGCCATCTGGAGAAAAGGCATACGCGGAAGTATAAAGAAAAGGAGTGGTGAAAGCTTTTAATTCATTCCCTGCAAAATCAAGAAGTTTTGCTGTTTTTCCGTTACAGATCAATATATTTTCACCATTGGGGGTAAAAGAAACAAAAGACGGATTGTAATTAAAGGTTTGTAATTCATTGCCGGAAAGATCCCATAGTTTCACAGTTCTATCTGCACTGCCAGTTAGCACGTATTCTCCGTTTGGAGAAAAAACAACAGAGGTAACAACTTCCGTATGCCCGCTGAAAGTCCGGATCACATTACCTTTCAAATCCCATAATTTGGCTGTTTTATCGAGACTCCCGGTCAATATATATTCGCCGTTTGGAGAAAAAACAGCTGATTCAACGGTAGAGGAATCACTGCTAAAGCTTCGCAACTCTCTGCCTGATAGATCCCATAATTTCGCTATATATTCATTCCCAATTGTCAGTACATACTGGTCATCCGGGGAGAACGTTGCCGAAGACACATAAGCAGAGTGCCCCGTCTGCACTACCAACTCAGGTTTTTGTCCCCAGCCGTTTATCGTACTAAAAAAAAGCCAAACAATTACAGTCAAAATTCGTATATTCATCCTGGTAGTTTTGGAGTTAAAAAAGAAGAATTATATCTTTCAAAAATATCCTTCTCACTAGCTCCTAATTTAACCAATATCCAGGAAACTTCCTAAATTAGCACTCCATCAACCTGAATTACCAACCTATGCCCCACCTTCTTTTTGCGTATGCCAATGATCAGCAGAGCCCTCGTGGATTTCTCCGCGCCCTGGCGCGCGAACGTAAAGCTGTAAAGTCAGCTCTGAATCTGGCCGAACAAATGGGATTATGCGAACGCGAATTCATTGACGATGCCTCAGTTGGAGAAATCATAAATTCCTTCCAACAACATACTGGAGAAGTGGTTCTATTTCATTACGGAGGACATGCTGGCAGTTTTGACCTGCTACTTCAGGATTCAAAAGGTGATGCTAATCAAATAGTCAAAGGAGAAGGTTTGATCTCCTTTCTTGGTAGACAACGTGGTCTAAAGGCAGTGGTGCTCAACGGATGCCATACCCATCAATTGGCAGAAAGCTTGATCCAGGCAGGTATCCCACTGGTGATTGGCACCGACGAAGCGATCAATGACCAGGTTGCCACACTCTGGGCTTCGCGATTTTACCAAGGCATTGGAGTTGGCCTATCCCTTAAACGAGCCTTTGACGATGCAGTAGATGAAGTACGGATGACATCGCCGGGTAACGATTTTCGAAGGTTGTACCTGGAGGATAACAAATCCAAACCTAGTGATGTGCCCTGGCGTATACATGTGGCACCCGGACAGGAAGAGACACAGCAATGGAGCCTGACATTGTTCGATCCACTCCTGGGGTTACCAGAACCGCCTGTAAAAATTAATCTCCCCGAGTCTCCCTTTCTTTTTTTTCGTCGGTATGATCGAGTTCATTCCCCGGTTTTTTTCGGCAGAGCTCACCACATTCGAATGGTATATGACCGGGTAGCCAATCCAGATAGTCCTTCTATTATTTTGTTACACGGCCAAAGTGGAAGTGGGAAATCTTCTCTTTTTGAGGCTGGTTTGGTTCCACGCCTGGAAGCTGATTATCTCGTACGCTACTTGCGTCGCGACAACCAATTGGGACTGCATGCTACGCTTACAAAATGCCTGGAAGAATTGACCAGTGAAGGTCCGGAAATGG
The DNA here is from genome assembly GCA_021604865.1 of Saprospiraceae bacterium. Lineage (GTDB taxonomy): Bacteria > Bacteroidota > Bacteroidia > Chitinophagales > Saprospiraceae > BQJU01. The sequence continues at coordinate 5,208 of BQJU01000013.1, forward strand.
GGCAGCAATCCCAGGCTGCTGCAGAAGAATTTGCTGAATTGTTTAACCGCCTGGAAGAAGCATTAAAATACCGTCCTTATGATCGGGCATTACAGCAACAATTGCAGAGCCTTCGTATTCTCCAGCAACGGTCATTGGTAAATCGAGAAACATTTCAAGGCCAAGACATTCCTCCTTTGTTTGCCCGCTGGAAACAGATAGAAGACAAAGCCGGCAGACCATTGATTATCATTATGGACCAGGTGGAAGAAGTATTCACTCAGGCCGGTAAACAGCAAAGTGAGCAAGAATGGCAAAGTTTCATTCAGGCAATAGGCACCTTATTCAATCACGATCATCCAAAGCTTCAAGGAAAGCTCATCCTAGGTTTTCGCAAGGAATTTTTTCCAGAAATCGATAAATCGCTAAGTGGAGAAGCCTTAGCGCGTAGCAGCATTTTCCTGCCTACCCTAACCCAAGTAGAAATCGAGGAAATTGTGTTGGGCTTAACTTCCAGAAAAGCATTGCGCGAGCACTACCAACTTCAAATAGCGCCGGAACTACCCGGTTTGATATCAGGTGAATTATTGCAACAGCCTGAAGCCATGGTAGCGCCTATCTTACAGATTTTGCTGACCAATATGTGGGAAGCTGCTAAACAATCCAACTCATACCAACCACAATTCACTATTGAATTGTACCGGCAGCTCAAAGCAAAATGGTGGAATTTGGATCGCTTCCTAATGGCACAGATTACTAAAATAGCCAGCTTGCATCCCGTTTTTGTGGAAAAGGGGCTACTCTTAGATTTGTTGTTCCAGCACACTACACTTGGCGGAACTGCACAAAACATTCTAATTGAACAACTTGAAGACCAATATGCCCACCTTTCTGAATTAAAAGCCCTCCTTCGCGCTTGCGAATCACATTTATTGCTCAAAAAAGGACCGGATGGATATAGTCTTAGTCATGATACCCTTGCGCCCATAGTACGAAGAATGTACCAACAATCGGACAAGTATGGCCAACGGGCACGACGTATTCTGGAAGGACGGATACAGGGTTTAGAGAATAAGCAGGTCGCTCCTTTAGATCGTCACGATCTAGCTCAAGTACAGCAGGGTAAAAAATTTATGCGAAGGTTATGGCCAGAAGAGGAAAATTTACTTGTGCAAAGTGAAAAAGTAGAACGTCGAAGAAAGCGGCAACAAATAGGTTTACTGAGCACCCTTGGCGTTTTAGGATTAATGCTAATCACTGCGGCACTTATTGTCTACCAGCAGCAAAGCAAACAACTGAAAATGGAACTGAGTCTTCAGGAAATGGAAACGACCAGAGAAATTTTAGATAAGAATATTCAAGCCAGAGAAAGGGAACTTGATCAGGCTGGACTTCAACTAAGTGGCCAAAAAGATTCCATTTCACAACTCGCTGAAACAACTCTAATCTTAAATAAACAAATGAACCGAACGATCAGCCGGGCAGAAATTGCTGAACAACACTTTTATGCTAATCAAAAAGCTGCTGATGCATTGGCCTTTTTACAGGATGGTAAGAAATATGAAGCGCTGCAAGCGATCGTTGCGGCCTATCAGCATGCTACAGACAACCCTGTGGTCCTTGGAGCGCTTCTCAAAGTTGTCTACGATCCAAATCCTGTTATTCAACCCATGTCAAAGAATTATCACCCCATAGCAAAAGGTTATTCTCATCAAGGCGGATTGTCCATATCACAACCCTTCACTGGGTTCGAGGTGATTGATCAAAGTGGGGATATTGTTTTTAATTATGTTATAAACGATTTTGTCGATACTGCCTTACTGATTAACGGTTATTCAGACCGTGCCTATTTCAGCATGAGCAACAAAAGAAATGTAATCATTTGGGCACCCATTATACCTCAGCATAAACTTAACGAAGGCTACATTATTGGCCTTGAACCCAACCTGAATGACGCCAGCCTTAGCTGGGCAACTGCAAGCGGGCAAATTGGGATGCAAGCCAATCCTTTAAGCACGGAATCATTTCCATCATATTCCTTTGATACTAAAATCCAATCCCTTTGCAGCTCCCCGGATGGACAATATATTGTCGTTGCTCAGCCTACGGCCCTTCGCCCTTCCAAAAAATCACCTTTGCAATTTGGTCCCGGGCTGGCACCGGAAAATAGTAGCTTGGAATTCTTAAAGGTTCGCTTTTCGTCAGATGGTCGTTACTTGGTCGCCTGCCAGAACCAGGGGCGAGCAACCGTTTATATCTGGAAAAACGGACAAATGGAGACCGCCGCTGTACTTATAAACCCCGAAATCAAAAATGCACTTATTGTCGATGCCGTATTCTCTCCTGATGAACGATTTTTAATTACACTGGATAATGCTAGTCAACTACACTTGTGGGACTGGCAACAAGGAAAACATATTATTACCCAAACTTTTCCCAATCTGCTCAATGTATTGGCATTCACTCCCGACAATAAGCATCTCGCTGTTGGTTGCGCGAACGGACAGCTTTATTTCTTTCCATGGAAAGGAAAAAACACCTCCTTTTCACTACAAAAAGCAGCTAATTTAGGACATCCGATTGGGGTTACAGATATTGCCTTCAGCAAAGGGTTGAATCCAAAATTAGCCGTAGCTGCTGGCTCAAAAGTCCATTATTACCAATGGAAAGATAAGCTCCCCATTTGGACATTTGACACCCGACAATCCATCCAAAAAATAGCTTTTTCAGTGGATGGAGACCGTCTATGGGTGGGCACTTCCGAAGGGCTTTTGACTCCGTTACTGGTCAATCCAGACAGTTTGGTTAAAAAAATCCTTCAACTTAAATACCTAAATCCTGAATCATGAGAATTCACTGCTTTTCAACCTTCTGTTTTTATTTATTGCTTTTATTGAGTCAACCTGTATCTGGCCTGACTAATACTCAAGCATCGGTTGACAGCCTGTTATTCCATTTAGGGGTGAGTATGATGCTCACGGAAAATTTTGCAGAAGCAGAAACCTGCTTTGCTGAACTAGAAGCAATTATGCCTCGAGATGTAGGGGTTTATAACAACCGGGGGATTAATCAGGCAATGTGGGGGTTGAGCCTGCTTAAAAAAAACGAAGCAGAAGATTTGATCGAATATGTATTTCCTTTTGCGGTAGCGCCAGATTTAAACTCAAAGGGTAATGAAGATCGTATTTTAAATATAGGGCGGCTTTTCAAATCGTCTGAGGAGTATTTCCAGCGCTGTATCAATCTCAAATCCGATTTTGCAGAAGGGTACCTTAACTTGGCCTGCAGTCAGGCCTTGCTTAGTCGCTGGAATCGAGATCCTAGTTTATTGCGCAGCGCTTTGGGCAATGTTAATATTGCCAAACAAAAAGCAAGCAAAGGTTCTACCACTTTGGGCGCATGTCTGATTGTCAGAGGCATCATTTATGACTATCTGAATAACGCAGAAAAAAGAAATGAAAATTTCAGCCTGGCCAGTAAACATTATGAGTTGTATCCTGACATTAATCTAGCGTCTTTAGCGGAGCAAAACCAGGAGGTTGCTTCTGGAAAATCTGTTGTTTTTGCCAATGCCAAAGGCGAAAAATATAGTATAATGGAAGATGAACCTGAAATGATTGACGGTCAACAACTCAGCAGACTTATCCGCAAGCCAAATATGGATGTTGACACAGAAGTAACCACCATTGGAGGCGCTAGGCTCTTCCATAAAACATACTCTGAATCATCCCTGTATATTTATTTCAAAAATGCCGATCATTTTGTTTTTTTTCATCGCACCTCAAAAGGTTACACCGGAAAGTCTGGCAAGGGGATAAGTGTTGGCGATCATGAAGCTCATGTCATCCAGGCTTATGGGACTCCAATTCGAGTTTGGCCTGCCTTAGGGGGAAAGTATTTGTTTTATCAAAAAGCAAAATTGCTTTTTTTTATCAACAATAAGGGTGTTGTAAAAGAGTGGATGGTTTGGCGTAGGAAAACATGAACACTTAAGTTTAAGTAGTTCTCCAAAAAAACAAAATCTCCGGAAATACCATCACCACCACCAAAAACACCAACTGTATCAAAACAAAAGGCACAATGCCCCGATACAAATGCCCCGTAGTCACACTGGGCGGTGCCACTCCCTTGAGGTAGAACAGCGAAAATCCAAAAGGCGGTGACAAAAATGAAGTTTGTAAATTCATGGCCAACAAAATTCCGATCCAGATCAGGTCTACCCCGTAAGCTGTAAATATCGGGGCTACTACCGGGACAATAATGAAAATGATTTCAATAAAATCGATAAAAAAGCCCGCAATAAATACAATGATCATGACCAGGATGAGAAATACGGTAGGACTGAGGTTGGAGGCTTGGATCAATTCCACCAGATAAACATCGCCTTCCATTTCCCTGAATACAAACGAAAAGGTAGTTGCTCCCAGCAAAATCACAAAAACCATACTGGTCAGGTGGGTGGTTTCCCGCATAACAGATTGTAGCACTGGTAGGTTAAATTTGCCTTGAAAAATAGTTAGTAAAGTCGCTCCCATAGCCCCTACTGCCGCTGCCTCCGTTGGAGAAGCAATGCCTAAAAAGATAGAGCCCAATACCGCCAGGATAAGCAACATCGGCAAGATGAATGCTAAAACGACTTTTTTGACAAAATTATCGGCTTTAAAAGCAGCAATTTCTTCTTCGGGAATGGCTGGTGCCTCGTTGGGATAAAGTTTGGCAATCACCAGAATGTATCCTACATACACCAACACCAATAACACCCCTGGTAAGACAGCTGCAGCAAATAAATCTCCAACGGAAACATTGAGTACGCTTCCCAACAAAACCAAAACCACTGAAGGGGGTATAATCTGCCCCAGCGTACCCGATGCTGCTATGGTTCCGGTAGCCAATTCAGGGCGGTATCCGCGCTTCAACATGGTAGGCAAGCTAATGAGTCCCATAGTGATCACGGTAGCGCCTACAATGCCAGTTGATGCCGCCAATAATGCACCAACAATGATCACTGAAATGGCCAGGCCTCCCTTCACTTTTCCAAAAAGAATAGCCATCGTTTCCAATAGTCGTTCAGCCAGCCCTGATTTCTCCAGCATAATTCCCATGTAGATGAAGAGCGGTACGGCCAACAACACATAATTGTTCATCACCCCAAGAATACGGGGAGGCAGCGCAACAAAATTAGCAGGGTCAAGAAAACAAATAGCATAGAGCAACGAAATCCCTCCCAGCGTAAAAGCTACCGGGTAACCATAAAGAATCAAGATAAAAATGCTGGCAAAAAGAAGTAGGGCTAATAATTCCATGATGGTTTAAGCTACTGATTGGTTTCTTTTTCTGTTTGAGCCGTTTTGAGTATATCTATGCAGTCGATTATACTTGATATACCCTGCAAAAACAGCAGCATAATACCCACACAAACGCTAAATTTGATGATATACAAGGCGGGTAAACCACCAGGGTCAGGAGAGGTTTCTCCGATTTTGTAGGAAAGCATAGCAAAATCAAAAGCATAAAAGGTAATCAGCAGACACCAGGGAAGCAATAGCAGTAACCCGCCAATAAGATTTACCCAGGCCTTTTCTCTTTCCGTGAAATTGCTGTAAAATACATCCACTCTGACGTGGCGGTCGTGTTTAAAAGCATAACCGGCTCCCAAAATAAAAATCAGGGCAAAAAGGTGCCATTCCAATTCCCTGATCCAGGCTTGTGTATCATTAAACACGTATCTGATTACCACATCAAAACAAACCAATACAACCAGGATGGTGGTTAACCAGGAAATCGCCCGACCCACACCTTCATTTAGACGATCTATGTTATTTTTTAATTTTTTCCACATAGGTTAGCAGTGCATTTTGCCTGGAAAATACAAACACTCTACCTATAAAAAAATTTCTGAGTAGAAAAAAGCACCTATCGATCATACTCCTGAAGACCTAAGGCTTCAATAATCTGAATTAGTTTTTCAGCATAACGTCGATCTGTGGCGTAACCGGCTTTTTTTAATCCTTTGGCCCAGCCTTTATAGTCCTTTTTATCTAAATTGAGCAGATGTTGATAACGTTTGCTATTGAGCAGGATTGAATGTTCCCGATAACTTTCTGAGGCAGATTCAAAAACCCGAAACATATCGTAAATATCATCGTCTGTATAATTGCGGCAAGTGCAGGAACGGCATTTTGTGCGGCATTTAATCCCAAAATGGTTATTAGATTCACGAGATAACCGACTATCGCCTGCATTAGATTCCAGCAATCCCTGGGCTAAAGTGATACTGGCTGGTATTCCATATTCCCGCATTTCTAGCTGAGCTGCCCGGGCAAATTGCTCTACATAGTTTCTGCAATTTCCAATTTTTTCTGCTACAATCTCCCGATCAACCTGATGCCGTTCGGCATAATCCGGACTTAATACGAAGGTTAGATTGCCATATTTTTTACTGCTCTTCTTAGCACGCACACTTTTTTCAGGGTTCCGTTTACCTTCCTGATTATGTTTCAAAGTGGTAGGAACAACCTCTGCTGGCTGCATGGGTACGGGAGCGATCAAAGTCATTGTTTGTTGGCTAGGCCTGGAATTCAAATTGAACTCTATAGTGATGTTTTTATTAAAAACAACATATAATAACAAACTGAGCAGGAATAAATCAAACCAATGACGGGTCACCCAAACCCCTTGTGCGTTATAAGCATTTTGCCGAGTAGAAATTCCAATATCCATAACCTAAATGATTTGTCTTGACGGGGAATAAAATAATTCACAATTTAAACTTTTTGTTTCAAAAATACAATATTTAAACATTATTTTTCACAATTGAACTGTTTCTTAAAAAACCAGTGCCCGGTTTGTTTTAAAATAGATCAAAAATGCTTACTTAGTGTCAAAATTACACTACTTTTATCCCGACTAAAATTTGGGATATGATTGTAATAGCTGACAGCGGATCGACCAAGGCAGATTGGGCCGTTATGCATCAAGACGAAACCAGGAACCTGAGTACTATGGGATTCAATCCGGTATTTCATAATTCTGACCAGATTTATGGGGAACTGGACAAGGCGTTTATCAATACACAAGAAAGGGCAATGGTAGAGGGCGTTTTCTATTATGGGTCAGGCTGTTGGGATCAAAAGAGGAAAGCAGTGATCAAGCAAGCATTAAACAGGATTTTTAACAATGCCCGAATTGAAGTTCAGCATGATTTATTAGGTGCAGCCAGAGCAAGTTGTGGCAATGATCCTGGAATATCCTGCATCATGGGAACAGGATCAAACTCGTGTCTTTATGATGGTGTTGATGTTATTGACAATGTGACCAACCTTGGCTACATGCTGGGAGATGAGGGCAGCGGTACGTTTCTTGGAAAAATGCTGATCCAAACCTATTTTTACCGGGAAATGCCCAAGGAGATGGCCCCTGCTTTTGAAGCCTTTATCGGAGGAGGTAAATCAACAATTCTTGATAAAGTATATGGCAAAGAAACACCGAATGTTTATCTTGCGTCTCTAACCAAATTCATGGCAGAAACCATAGATCACCCATTTATCCAGCGGTTGTTATATAAGGGCTTTGCGACCTTCATTGACCGACATGTTCGGAAGTATAAGGGACATTTGGGGTTACCCATACATTTTATAGGCTCCATTGCTTATCATTTTCAAGATGTCCTTCGTTTGGTTTTGGAAGAAAGATCCATGACCGCTGGTCAATTCATTCAAAAGCCAATTGATGAACTTGTAAAATACCACTCAACAGTTCTCAATTAAGTGCGCTAAAGATACTTTACATGACGAAAGACATTAAACGAATTGCTGTTTTTACCTCAGGTGGAGACGCCCCAGGTATGAATGCTGCATTAAGAGCAGTAGTGCGGACTGCTTCTTTCAACGACTTGCACGTCTACGGAATCAAAGGAGGTTATGAGGGAATGGTGGATGGAAATCTATCCCGATTAGAGGTCAGAGATGTTGGAAATATCATTCATAGGGGCGGGACCATCCTTAAGACAGCCCGCAGTGAACGTTTTCGGACTCCAGAGGGAAGAAAGTCGGCTTACGAAGCTTTACTCGCCTTTGATATCGATGCCTGCATTGGTATTGGTGGCGATGGAACTTTTACTGGTGCCAATATTTTTTCACAAGAATTTCCAGATATTCCATTAATTGGTGTTCCGGGTACTATCGACAACGATCTTTATGGTACAGATTATACCATCGGTTTTGACACAGCTGTCAACACGGCAATCGATGCCGCTGATAAAATCCGCGATACTGCCGATTCCCATAATAGGCTTTTTTTTGTAGAAGTTATGGGGCGGCATTCCGGATTTATTGCCCTAAATACAGGGATAGGAAGTGGTGCAGCCAGTGTGCTCATCCCGGAAATTGAAACCACTCTTGAAGGATTAGTAGAGACCTTGCGAAAAGGAGCAAAACGCAAAAAATTATTTAGCCTTGTCATCGTTGCAGAGGGCAATCGTTATGGAGGCGCTGCTGAAATTGCCAAACGTGTTCAAGATTCTTTTGATTATTACGACACAAAAGTTGCCATCATCGGCCACCTCCAACGAGGAGGGTCACCTACTGCTATGGACAGGGTTTTGGCCAGCCGTTTAGGATTTGGAGCAGTTGAAGGCTTGATCAAAGGTGAAAAAAATGTGATGGTCGGGTTGGTAAACAACAAAATAAAATATACACCATTTGAAGTGGCTATCGGTAAAACCAAAATACCGGATAAGGATTTAATTCGAATGGCAGAAATATTAGCTATTTAAAAGACTCTTTAACGGCTTTTGGGTTAGCGTCCCAATAAAAAAGGAACAAAACAGCCGGTAATAAAAAATGAGGTGCCCTGTATAAAAACTGAAAACTCCATTGGTGTAAGTTATTCATCCAGTCTTCCAGATAAAAATAAGCCCAAATACGTGCTAAGCTTGTCATAAATCCCCAAAAAACAGCATAAGCCAAGGCAACCATATTTACCTTTCTCCAAGGTAGGAACAAACATATACTCAATACAAAATCGGCTATTCCTGCCAGGTTGAGAAACATTTTGGCTTGTTCGTTATTTAAATGTAGGATATTCATGGGCATCGTTAAAAAATGTTCTGGCTGAGGATAGAAGCCAATGGCATATAGCCCATGACAAGCGAAGGTTAGGGCAATAGCTATTTTTAGCATCCCTTGCATGCGCATTGTAATCGTGCCTTTGGTGTAAAGCCAGATAAAGAAGAAGGGTGTAAAAACCTGTAAGGTGTATTCAAAAAATTGACCGAAATAATAGAATTTCTCTTTCCAGTATAAAAAAGCCAGAAAAAGTAAAAATCCTCCACCGATTCGAATAATCCAGGTGTTTATTGTCTTGGCAAAAGGATAAACCAGGGCTGCAAAACCAGCCAGTAGATAGAACCAACCCAGCAAAACAATAGAAGTCTCGATTCCATTTCCCACACTGGGACTAGTGACATAGGAAGTCCATGACATACCAAAAACACCTTCAATTATCGGTCGCATCCATTTTTCATCCCAAAGTAATGTCCGAAAGGGTGCATCCCAGAAAAGGTGTTGCCATGCCCTTCCCCAAAATACGCTAACACAAGCGATTCTGGCCAGAAGAAGCAACAGTTGATTATCTACATTTTTTTTACTCATGCCACAGTAACCTGTTTTTCATTTTTAATAAAATACAAGGCCACCCTATAAACAGAATAAGGTGGCCTTCTGGTATTTATCTGAACAGAATATGCGGCCTTAGTGGTGCATCAGAAAAGCTTTCAAAAAAGCATTTAGATCACCATCCAAAACAGCATCTGTCTGACTAGTATAATGATTTGTACGGTGGTCCTTGACCCGGCGATCATCCAAAACATAGCTTCGAATTTGAGAGCCCCACTCATTCTTCATCTTTGAGGCTTCTACTTTGTCTCGTTCGGCTCTTTGTTTTTCCAATTCCCGTTCAAAAAGCCGGGATTTTAGTCCCTGTATCGCCTTTTCCCGGTTCATGTGTTGTGACCGTTCCTGTTGACACTCCACCACAATTCCGGAGGGAATATGTCGAACCCGCACAGCAGACTCTGTTTTATTAACGTGCTGTCCACCCGCACCACTGGCCCGGAAAGTATCCCATTCCAGGTCAGCAGGATTGACCTCCACTTCAATACGTTCATCCACACTGGGGTGGACAAAGACAGAAGCAAAAGAAGTCATACGTTTGCCCTGGGAATTGAATGGGCTAACCCTAACCAGGCGGTGTACCCCGTTTTCACCCTTCAGTAAACCGTAAGTAAAATCACCCTTGATTTCAATTTCCGCTGATTTGATTCCAGCTACATCTCCATCCTGACGATTCAGTTCCGAAACTTTATAGCCTTCTTTCTCGCCCCACATCGTATACATGCGCAGTAGCATTTCAGCCCAGTCGCAGGCCTCTGTACCACCAGCACCTGCATTGATTTCCACTATGGCGCCAAGTTCATCTTCCGGCCGGTTGAGGGTAGATCGAAATTCAAGATCTTCAACCATTTCAACCGCTTTATCAAATTGGGCATCCACATCTTCTTCAGTAGCCTCTCCTTCGCGGTAGAATTCATACATTATTTCCGTTTCTTCTACCGAATCGGCTACTTTCTGGTATTGGCCCACCCAGTTTTTGTGGCTCTTCAGCGTTTTTAATATACTTTCTGCCTGCTCAGGGTCATCCCAAAATTTGGGATTAAGGGTCAACTGTTCTTTTTCTTCAATTTGGATCAGACGGTCATCGACGTCAAAGATACCTCCTTAAAGAAGCCATACGATCTTTTAAGTTCTTCAATTGATCAGTTGTCATATTAGTTTACTTTTTCTAACTCTACGTAAAAGATAAGTTCTGCTTTAGCTGGAATATTTGGTGGAGAACCAGCCTCACCATAAGCCAGGTCATAAGGAATAAAAAAGGTAGCCTTTGAGCCCTCTTTCAATAAACCAATCCCCTCATCCCAACCTGGAATAACACGGCCTACGCCTAATGGAAATTGGATGGGCAAGCCACGGTCAAATGAATTATCAAACATATTTCCGTCAGTCAATGCGCCATAATACTGTACACTTACAGTTTGGCCAGGTGTAGCGGTTTTACCGGTTCCTTCTTCCTGGATGAGGTATTTCAATCCAGAAGAAGTCGTTTGCAACTGAGCATCCAATTCACCATTGGCGTATTTAGCAACGATGTCGTCTACTAAAGTCTTCACTTCCGGTGCTCTAGCCTTAATTACTGCCGCTTCGGCATCCTTTGCTTCCTGCTCTATTTTCTTGTCAGCAGCAAATTCTTCAGCGGTCTTGATGCTAGTCAAAACAATATCGTAATACATCATTTTTGAATTCTCAAAGCCCTGTGGTTTATTAGGAATGGTATCCAGGTCGATAAAGATTGTTGCACTATCCCCAACTCCCATCTGCTTAAGAATCTCTTCTACCGGTGTTGCTGGTCTGGCAGGATCTGGTGCAACAGGAATTTCAATAAATGGTTCCTGTGCCTGGTCCCGACTTGAATTGACAACTTCATTGTCGTTTCTCATCTGAGCATGGAAGTAGGCGATTTCACCTGGTTGGGGAACAGCAGTTCCAGCATTGGTATGGATTTTGTATTTGTACCCACTTGGAGTAACTCCTTCCATTCCATCATTGTTCTGGCAAGAAAAAGCCAAGAAAGCCAAGCCCACAATTAAAAAATGCTTAATGTTCATAAAACGTTGATTAAAAGTTTTTTGCAAAAATTGTTTAAACTATTGATTCAATTGTTTCTCGTAGCTGGGTAATAATGCTTTGAACCGTCGAACCGTACCATTTAATGTCTGAAAAGAAGATCCTCCTGCTGCATTTTTATGTCCACCACCTTTAAAATTCTTCCGGGCGATTTCCTGTACATCAAAATCACCTTTTGACCTTAAAGAAAGTTTGACTATGGTCGGTTGTTCGGTAATAAAGGCCGCCAGCTTCACCTTTTTCATTTTTAAAAGAAAATTGACAATACCCTCAGTATCACCTCTTTGGATGTCAAAAGTTCCGTAATCTTCTTTAGTGAGGGTAATGATTCCCGTTTTAAATTCAGGAAGTATTTCCATCCTGTTATTCAGGCAATGGCCTAAAAGCCGCAGTTGTTTTTCTTCCAGGCTATTGAAGATCAGGTCTTGCAATAAATAATCGTCTACCCCTAATTCGATCAAATCAGCAACAATCCTATAAAGTTTGGCAGACGTGCTATATTTAAATGATCCCGTATCGGTCAAAATACCGGTGAAGATACATTCACCAATCTTTTTGTTGAGGTCGGCCTCTGCTCCCAGCATTTTGATAAAGTCATAGATCAATTCACAGGTGGAACTGGCCGTAACATCTGAAAGCATAAAGTCGCAGAAAGGGTCCGGATAAAGATGATGGTCGATCATCACAATTTTAATGTTCTTCCGGTCGGAAATCAATTCACCAACCTTGTCAATACGGTCCAATGCATTAAAATCCAGGCAAAAGGCCATTTCACACTGATCAATATACTTTTTGGACAATTCCGGATCATTATCGTAAATAATGACTTCTTCTGCTGCTGGCATCCACAATAAAAAGTCCGGATATTCTGATGGTGCGATTATTTTTACCTGGTGACCATTGTACCGCAAAAAATGCAGCAGCGCCAATGAAGAACCTATAGCATCTCCATCCGGATTACGATGCGTAACAATAACGATGTCTTTAGGAATATTTAGAAGCGTCTTAAGTTCTTTAATGTTTTCCATGTGCCCATTTGTGCCGGATTGCCCTTGTTGTTTGACCATACCTTAATTATTGGTAGATCAAATGCCTCTCTTCCAGGGTCGTTCCATTGGTCTAGAGTCAAATAAAGATGCGAAGTTGCCAAAAAATATGAATTTAACCAAAATATTATATGCCGCGTTTGGTTGCTTTAGTTCTGTTTACTTACTTTTGCGACGCTTTTTGAAAAAGCACTACTTAAAATAATAAAATAAAACAATAAAAATGGCAGGAAATATCACCTTTACCATGATCAAGCCCGATGCAGTTAAAAACGGGCACATCGGAGCAATCCTCGCAAAAATTAATGAGGCTGGATTTCGTATCGTCGCAATGAAATTGACAAAATTGTCTCCTCAAAAAGCAGGTGAATTTTATGCAGTTCACAAAGAGCGGCCTTTTTACGGTGAATTGGTAGAATTTATGTCTTCAGGCTCGATTGTTGCCGCTATTCTGGAAAAAGAGAACGCTGTTGAAGATTTTCGTACACTGATCGGTGCAACGAATCCTAAGGAAGCTGCTCCAGGAACTATCCGTGCGCTATATGCAACAAGCATTGGAGAAAATGCCGTTCATGGTTCTGATTCTGATGAAAATGCCAAGATTGAAGGCAGTTTTCATTTTGCTGTTACTGAGCAGTTTTAGGACCTATCTTAAATCGGAAAATTCTGTGATTACCGTAAAGCTTATCGCAGAATTTTCCGGCTTAAGCAATTTCCACCAAAGTCACACCATCACCGCCCATTTCTGCCGGCGGATGAGAAATATCCATCGCTACATTATATTCTCTCAATTTCTGCCGGACAACCTTCCGCAAGATGCCGTTGCCTTTACCGTGTACAATCTTTAGCGTAGAAACACTGGAAACTAAGGCCTGATCTACAAAATCTTCTACTATTTTCATCGCCTCTTCCATGCGCATGCCTCGAATATCCAGTTTATTTTGAAATTCAGCAGCAGATTGACGAGTATCGGTTTGTATACTCCGTGTACTTTGAATCTCGAGTGGTTCTCCTGCGTGCTGCAAATCTCTTAATTTGACAGTCATACGCATAGCTCCCATAACCAAAGTGGCCTTCTTTTTGTCAATACCTTCAACCTGGCCAGTTGCCCCTCCCGTCCGCAACCGAACGAAATCTCCAATTTTAATCTCCCCCTTTTGTTCTTTTTTAGGGGCGGGCTGGTAATAAATTTCTTCCTGAAGATTAGTTACTTCGCTTACCAATTGTTGCCGTTCTTCTTTGACCTGAGCTGCAGCGGCTTTAGCTTTTTCCAGATTTTGTTGTTCTTTCAATTCTCGGATCAGTCGTTCAAAATCCTTATTACTTTGGGCTGTTTGTTGCAAGGCAGCTTCCTTGGACTCCAGTTTCAGCTTTTTCCGGCGATATTCCAGGTCTCGGTGAAGCTGGTCGTAAGTTTTGATCAACCGCTCAAGGGACTGTTGTTTTTCGGTTAGGGATTTGAGGTGTTCTTCTGTTTCCTGTTTTTCTCGTTGCAGATCAACCAACAATTGGTCTACCGCCTTTTCATTCACACCGGTCCGGTGTTTCGCATATTTCAGCACTTTTTGACTCAATCCACTCTTTTCCGCAATTTCAAAAGCATAAGAACTACCCGGTCGCCCAACCTGCAATTCATAGGTCGGCGATAGCGTATCACTATCAAAATTCATCGATCCATTAACGATGCCTTTGGTTTTAAAGGCAAATATTTTCAGGTTGGAATAATGGGTCGTAATCAGACTAAAAACCTTCAGAGAGTTCAACTCCCGCAATATTGATTCAGCTATCGCACCACCAATTTTAGGATCTGTTCCCGAGCCAAATTCATCTATAAGAATTAGCGTTTTTTCGTCCGCCTTTTCCAAAAAGACCCGGGCATTAGCCAACCGGGAGCTATAAGTACTCAAGTCATCTTCGAGAGACTGTTGGTCGCCGATATCCGCAAAGATATTGTGGAAAATCCCCATTTCGGACTCTTTGTCAACAGGAACCAGCAAACCGGATTGCACCATCAGTTGCAACAATCCTACTGATTTCATCGTAATGGACTTACCGCCAGCATTAGGGCCACTCAAGACCAGTATGCGATTGGCACCAAATAAAGTAAGGTCAAAAGGTACCGTTACTTTTTCCAATTGTTTGTTTTTCAAAAAGAGCAAAGGATGAAATCCACGAAGGATTCCCAGATGCGGTTTGGGCACCAGTTTGGGTTTCTCTGCATTGAGTTTATTGGCAAAATGAGCTTTGGCCTGAATGACATCAAACCGAATCAAAAGGGATTGATAAATCTCTATTTGAGGGACGTAAGGACGAAGTGTTGCACTAAGTTCCTTAAGAATTCGATAAATTTCTCGCTTTTCCTCTGTTTCAAAGTCAAAAATATCGTTGTTGATATCAATAACCCCTTCTGGCTCAATAAAAGCTGTTTTTCCGGTGGTAGACTCATCATGGATAATCCCCCGGATTTTACGTTTATGTTCCGAAGGTACACTCAACACCCGTCTTCCATTCCGGAAACTTTCTACATTATCTGTGAGCCATCCTTTTGTGCGGTAAGTATTGATCAGACTACGAAACATGCGGTCCAATTCCTTTTGTTTGCTGATAATCAGCCGACGAATACGCATCAATTCCGGTGAAGCGTCAGGGCGAATATTACCCTCTTCGTCAATCACCTTATCAATGGCTTTGATCAGGTTTTCATCAAAGGTATAGGGCCGAATGATTTCGTATAATTTAGGATAAGCATCTTGACGCAATTGGTTGAAAAAGCGGTAAATGTTACGGACAAAACGCAAACTGATATTGATGCGCACCAGCCCTTCTTCTGGCAAGACAAAACCATCAACCTCCAACATCCGCAAATCTTCCGCGATATCCTGATAGGCGTTGATAGGCAGATGATCGTTTTTAGCCAGCGTTAATTTGTATTCATTGACTTCCTCAAGTAATTGGTTAATCTTGTCCAAATCAGTTAAAGGACTTAGCTTCTGAACCACCTCCCGGCCCAGGTCACTCAGACACTCCTTTTCTACCAATGCCAGAACTTTGTCAAATTCAAGCTTTTCGTATAAATCCCTCGGTTCGAGTTCCATCATTGCTATTTTATCCCAAAACTTTCACCAGAAAGGCTATTTCTTGTGTTGCTTTGTCTTTATGGTTCTTTATTTGCGCAAAATTACATAATTCAACACACTACAAACAATTTGAGAAGAGGAGAGTTCCCTTGCAGGCATATTTTCCTGTTCTTATTGTCAGGCAAAGTCGAAAAGACTACCTTTGAGCTTTGTTATTTTTGGGAATATTCAAAAGCAGATCACGTGGCAGGTAATTCATTTGGGCAAGCATTTAAAATTTCCACTTTTGGAGAATCTCATGGCAAAGCCATTGGTGTAATTATTGATGGTTGCCCCGCTGGAATAGAGCTAGATGAAACATTTATCCAAAAGGAACTGGACCGTAGAAAACCGGGGCAATCCAAAATCGTAACCCAGCGAAAGGAGAGCGATATGGCGCAAATACTTTCGGGGGTTTTTGAAGGAAAAACAACGGGTACTCCCCTTTCGATGGTAATATACAATGCTGATGCCCGTTCTAAAGATTACAGCCATATTGCTGACAAATATCGCCCTTCTCATGCCGATTTTACCTACCAAAACAAATATGGTCTTCGTGATTATCGGGGCGGCGGGCGGTCATCTGCCCGGGAAACAGCTGCCCGGGTAGCAGCCGGTGCTGTAGCTAAATTATTTCTCCAAACAAAAAACATCGACATTCAGGCTTACGTAAGTCAAGTAGGAAAACTGGGGTTGGATACACCTTATTACAATTTGGATTTATCTCAAACTGAATCCAATATAGTTCGTTGTCCGGATTCCGAAATGGCAGAAAAAATGATTGCCCACATCCAGGAAGTTCGGAAAGCGGGCGATACAATTGGCGGCATTGTTAATGCAGTTGTCACCGGCTGTCCTGTTGGACTCGGGGAACCGGCATTTGATAAATTACATGCCGATTTGGCGAAAGCCATGCTCAGTATCAATGCGTGCAAGGGATTTGAATACGGATCGGGATTTGCAGGTGTCGAAATGCGAGGCTCTGAACACAACGACTTGTTTCATAAGGAGGACGGAAAGATCGTCACTACCACCAATCACTCAGGGGGCATACAAGGAGGTATCTCCAATGGCATGCCAATCTATTTTCGGGTGGCCTTCAAACCGGTAGCAACTATTATAAAAGAACAGGCATCTGTCAATGAGGCAGGAGAATCCGTTACCGTAGTTGGCAAAGGCCGACACGATCCATGTGTAGTACCCAGGGCAGTTCCCATTGTAGAAGCGATGACGGCGCTTGTTTTGGCTGATCATTTGCTGAGGCAGCGGATGACACAATTGTGAATGGAGAAATTCGTTGCACTATCAGTTCTATCGGCTTTACCTCGACTGTCAGAGGTAGATCGCCCATGCTGAGCTTAGTCAGGCTGACCTCTGACCAATACCTTTTTTATAAAAAAACAGTAAACAATCTCATGAAAGACTTTATCTCTTTATTTTTTATTTTCCAATTCATATTGACGCTGGGTTGCGCCCAGAAGATGGATGGTTACCGGGTTGCCTTTTACAATGTGGAGAATCTTTTTGACCTGCATGATGATCCGATCAAACTAGATGAAGATTTCACGCCTCATGGCAAACAAAATTGGACAAAAGAAAGGTACCATACCAAAATGATCCGATTGAGTCAGGTGTTGGACAGCATGGGCAGACCCACTTTTATTGGTTTGGCTGAGGTCGAAAACCTTGCTGTCGTCAAAGATTTGGCAAAAACAGGTGGGCTTAAAAAGTGTAAATACGCCTTTGTTCACCAGGAATCTCCTGATCGGAGAGGTATTGATGTTGCTTTCATGTATGATAAAAAACAATTCAAATTGATTTCCTCAGATTTTATCCGGATTGATTTTCCAGTTGAAGATGATGAAGAGTATACCAGCCGGGATATTTTACATGCCGTAGGAAAAACATCAAAAGGAGACACGCTTCACTTTTTTGTCAATCACTGGCCGTCGAGGCGTGGGGGCGTTGAAAAAAGTGAACCCAAAAGAGTATTGGTTGCCAAACATTTACGGTCGTCAATCGACCAGATTCTGCTCACTAATCCTGACGCCAACATTATCATTATGGGTGATTTTAATGACGAACCCGACAATCGAAGTATTGTATCCATACTTGGCGCACTTCCTCTGGATAGCGATCCCCAAAGAGGGTATTTGTACAACTGTTTTTCGGATTATGCAAAACAAAAACAGGGCTCTTACCGGTACCGGGCAGACTGGAATGCGCTAGACCAAATTATAGTAAGCGGTTCTTTATTAAATGGGCAAGCGCATTTAAAAGCCACAAATCCTGTAATCTTTTCCAGGGACTGGATGCTCTATAAAAATAACAAATATGGGTTTTCACCCAATCGCACCTATGGAGGACCCAGATACTATGGTGGTTATAGCGATCATCTTCCGGTCAGCCTTGATTTAATGAAAAATTAATTTTTAACTCTTTTCGCCGAGCCTTTTAAGCTGTTAAAAAACTCTTTAAAAGAATCAAATTCCTTGCGGTAACTAATGCCGGAGCCCAATTGCAATCTTCTACCGCCACCAATATCGGGCTCCAGGCGTTGGTATATTCTCAACTTCAGGGTCCGGTTTTTATTGAGGACATATTCCAGCACTAGGTCATTACCTACAAAGGTCCCGCTGGTTTCGGGAGTGGCACGGAGGTTGTTGCCAAAGTCGACATTCCCCCCGACTTTGATCGATAGTCGATCATCAAAAAGGTTTTGGCGAATACTCACTTCCAGGTCATTTCCACCTGAATTAATACCTTGATCTAAGTTGAGTTGCTGGTATTGGGTGTAAGCTATATTGAAATTAAAATCGGACGCGAGTTCACTATCTCCAATCACTTCGGAAAACAGTTCCGTTATTAACAGAGAAAGCTGATTGGATAAAAACTCACTTACCGTGTTTGCCAGCACATCACTTCCTGTAAAAGATAAATCAGAAGGCAAAAATTGCCCTACTACAATCAATCCAAATACCTGGCGGTTGAGTTCACTTTGATCCTGTTTGAGCGTGCGAAGTTTATTTTGAGCATAGGTTTCTATTTGCCCGGTAAGGTTAGGAAAATCAAGGTCGAAATTAATGTTGGGTTTTAATAAATCTCCGGTCAATTTAAGGGTGAGGTCTACAGCAGTTGCCTGGCTGGCCAAGCTTGCCAGCGACCCGTCATCACTAGCCAGATATTCCTGAATAAAAGTGGCCATTGAAGCTTTGAGGTCTTTATATTCGGCTTCGATATTGATTTTTGCACCAAATGGGTCACCGCTCCAATTTATGGTTCCTCCTTGTTCAATGCGAAAATCCTTATTCACTACATTGTACAAGGTGAATAAATAATTCCCCTCGCTAATAATATATTCGCCATACATTCTAAAATCTTCTCCCCGAGGCACCACAATCCGGATGTTGCCCCTACCCTTTCCAGAGATAATGTCTCCAGCTTGCTCATCAAAAATCAACTCCATGAGGGCTGTTTCGGTTACTGTAAGATCCATTTCCAGACTCAAACCCTTGAGTTCTTCCTGACTAATCAGATTCTTTTGCTCTTTTTTGCCATGTTTGTCCACAAAATCCACGTTCAGAATGCTTGCCTCTCGTTGGTTGCTAATAGGGACAACAATGTGTGTACTATCTTCCAGAGTGGCATTGACATAGATGTCTGTTTGTTTAAAAGAACCCGTAAAATGAACCTCCCCACTACCCAATGCCTGACCGTAGAAAATATCATTATCTCCCTTATGGGTATCCAATGCCAATAGACGGCTAGTGCGCAATCGGGCAGAAAGGCCGAGGTCTCTCAGGTGGTTATGGCTAATGCCGCCATATAAAACTGCCCGGTTGTTGAATTTATCATATAAAGTAGTCCCTGTGGCATCAAAAAGGAAATTATCCACCCTAATGAACCCCCGATCGAAAGTATAACGGGTGTTGAGATAGTCAACGGTTACACCTCCATCGGTGATACTGATAAACCCTTCTGTGTTAGGTTGATCAGGAAAACCATAAAAGTGGAGGCTAGAGTTAAATTGTCCTACGATGTTATTGGCAATATCACCGATCCAGTATTCTCCAATCCGCACTGGATAAGCAGCAATATCTACCGCAAAATCAAAGTATTTGGCTTTTAGTTGTGGTGGTGTTTTTTTTGATTCATTTGGAGAAGTCAGATTGTAGGTACCTTCTGCGAGCAGCTGCATGGTGTCTTTCGTAATAGAAAGATAGGCCTGAACCTGGCTTTTGAGGTCCGGTGCTTCGGCATCAAGGCGCAGCACTCCAAAATCGTCATTGTTAATACGGAAAGTATCGGCCGTGACGGTAGCTCTAATATCCTTCATTTTAAAAACATCTCCAATTTCTGCATGGACATTAAATTTGCCATTAAAATCCAGCTCATCATAATCCCAGTAATCGTCAATAAATTTAAAATCAAAATTGAGCATAGACAATTTCAATCCTGTGGTATCCAATTTCTCCAACAGGATTTTCCGATCCTTATTGATCAAGGTAAAGTTTCGCGTATCGACGTATTGTTTTCCAAAGGTGATGTAATTGTTTTCATCGATAGTCCAGGGGCTTTCCAACAAAACCAGGTCGGATTGTTTGAAACGGATTTCAAAATAATTGCTATCCGGCAAATAGAAAAAACCGTTTAAATTCAGGTTATCCAATAGGCTTGAGGAAGTTGTTGCATAATTTAAGCCAAAATTGATTGTATCTCCTTCCAGGATACTCAAGAAGGTAACGGTGGGCAGCAACTCCTTTTGGTTTACAGAAGTGGAGCCGACAATCATATCCAGATCTCCTTCATTTTTTACACCGTCATAAGTTAGAAAGACTTCTTCCAAATCAACATTATCATAAGACAAATAGGGCATATTCAATTCCAGTTTCAAAGAATCGCTCCGGCCATCATAGCCCCCCCTAAGCATAATGCCTTCTAATCTCCCTAGTTTCTCGTCTACCAGCCAATTCAGTCCTTTGGTATCGTGAATTAAAACGTCGTAAGTAAAATACGAGGTATCAATTGGAGATTTGGGTGGCTTGATTTTCAATCGAGAAGAAAAGCCTGGATAATTTTGGGTAAAATATTGTGTAAAAACACCTGGTATTTGGTCTATGGCAAACTCCCCGGTAATTTTTGCATGCATCACATCCGAGGATACTTCGAAATTTTTTGTGCCCGTATCGTCTTTTCCAGCAATTACCAAAATTGAGTCTATTTGATACGTTGTTTCGTCTTTACCTATGCTGAAATTCGTAACATAGGCTCTTCCTTCCAAATCCGATAGTTTCTGATTGCGCAATTTCAGATCAACTACCCCAGCCAAACGGATGTCTTCTTTTGAAAGATTCAGGCTCTTTAATGCCAATTTATTCACATTAGCCTGGAAATCGAAGAAAGGAATGCGATTGGTAAAATCTATCTCTCCCAGGAAAGAAAAATCAATATTCTCGTCCTTAATCTGGAAATTACCATCAAACAAGTTTTTGTTCAGCGTCCCCGTGAGGTTGGCATTTTTATAGTTATATCCCTTAAACATAAAACTCCCAATATTGGCGCTTAGTTCTGCATTAGCGGTTTCAGCAGTCAGGCCACTACCATTTTTCACCTCCGATTGGAAGTTGACCAATCCAAAATCCGGATTGTCGGACCAGGTGGCCAGGTTAAAGTCCTGAAGTTTCAACTTACCAGAATAATTGGCCTTGGAAAGCCCATTTTTCACATTCATACGCATATCTAATTCTGCCTGCCCTATCCTGGATTTTAACAATCCATAAGCAACAAAATCAGCAAAGAAGCCATCAAATCGGCCTTTAAATTCCAATTTACCCAAACGATCAAAATTGCTCGGTGGATTAAAGTTGGGGATCAATTCCCGCAATGTCGTCATATTGGTGACCAGTCGCTCCAATTCCAGGTTGAGGATTTCTTCGTTTTTGACCGCAAAGTTCCTGGAATTAAAATTTCCCAATAAGATGGAACCATCTGCCAGTTGGATATTTAGATCGCTACCACGTAAGTTGTTGATTTGTCCACGAATCCGTCCATCCACATTCAATACTGTGTTTTTATTCTTCCGAAAAAAGACGTTTTGTTCCAAACCGGGAGCAAAGGCCATGATATCACTCAAGGCTATGGAAGCGCCGTTGATGCGAGCATCCATCCGGACCTCGTCTTCAAAATATTCAAAATCACTATATTGTTTGAACTTGAAACTCAGTGTATCTCCTACTTCACTGTATGGTGTGATGATTTTTAAATCGTTGATTTGAACTCCAGTGGAAGAAACACGGGTATCTTTTGATGACAATTCATTCAAAACGAATCCGCTGGACTCCTTACAAGAAATCAAGTTTACCTTACCGGAATATTCATCCTGGATATAAGCAAAGCTGTCAATATCGATCTTGATATCGAAAACATCCAAATGTTTAAAGTCGAGTATATCGGGAGCTGTTAATTTAACAGGCGCCTTACGATAATTGTGTAGACCAAATCGCCCCTCTTCCAGGGTGAATTTCCGGATAAACAGGCGAAAGCCAATTGAATCTTGGAAGATTATTTCATTACTATCGGGAGGAGTAACTGTTGGCACAATGAGGTCAGCCAATGGTTTTTCAGGAAAATTGTTGACTAGAATATTTAATCCTTGCAAATAAACGGCTCCAGCATCTATCAGCTGTGCAGGCAAATCCATCTCATTGAAATACACCTCCCCCTGAGGTAGAAAAAAGGAGAGTTCTTTGCCTTTGACTTCATTTTTTTGGTAAAAGAGGATATTCTGTAACCTCAAAGTTTCCAAATTGAGGCGGAAAGGTCTTTTCTCCGTTTGAATGGTTATAGAATCAGGCGGAAAAAGCCTGCTAAGTGCCAGGTCAATGTTGCTGTAAGGATCGCCCTCATCCTGTCGCAGTTTGATCCTGGCGTTAATTAAACTGAGATCTTGGATAACCAATCCTTCTCTCAATAAAACGATGGGATTGAGGTTAAAATCGGCTTTTAAAGATTGACTGTACAGCAGGGTATCCTGATACACATCTTCAAAATATACGCCATCCAATACTAATTTATCAAAAAAGGAAAAATAGAGATAATCGATATTAACCCTGGTTTGTAGGGTTTCACTAAGAGAATTGGTCACTTTTTTGACCATCCAGTTTTGCACCATTGGGATTTGTACTACCAACACCAGAAAAAGAAGAAGGCCCAGCACACCAACAACTAATCTTTTGCCCCAAAGAAACAACTGTTTCCATCGGGATTTTTTTGCGGGAATCTCTTCTTTATCGTTGTTCTCTACTTTCATTGATTATTTCACTGTACTTTTAAAACTCCAAAATCGCAATAAATCATTCAATATCAAGCCGGTTTAACGATTATTTAAACTGATAAAATAAAATCAACAGCTCTCCTTTCTGACCAATATAATCCATCCTTATCATCGGTTACAAAGCCAACATGACCGCCATAATCCGGGATTTCCAATTTCAACATGGCGTTTGCGGCAACTTCCTTTACCGGGTAACATTGTTCACTTAAAAAAGAATCATCCTTTGCATTGATGATTAGGCAAGGAACACGAATTTCCGGCAAAATGTAAAGGCTACTCGAACTTTCCCAGTAGTCTTCAGCATCTTTAAAACCATGGATCGGTGCTGTATAACGATCATCAAATTCCCGAAAGTTGCGAGCAAAGTTGCCCGTGATATCCAATTGCCCTGGGAATCGGTTTGATTTTTCCAGTATTTTAGCATTTAAACCATCAATGAATTGTTTCAGATAAAGCCGGTTGAACCATTTTCCAATTTCTACATTTGCTGAAGCAATGTGGCAGGGAACACTATAAGCAACTGCCCCTACTATTTCGCTTGGCACACCGTGCCCTTGTTCTCCCAGGTATTTTAACAAAACATTCCCGCCCAGACTAAACCCAATGAGCGCAATATTCCGGTATCCCAGTGAAATGGCATGATCAACAATAATTGATAGATCATCGCTGACTCCCATGTGGTAAGAGCGAAGCAAAGCATTGGGCTCTCCGCTACAAGACCGGAAATTCATACCCATTGCGTCCCAACCTTCCTGATTAAAGGCCCTGGCCATTCCTCGTATGTAATGGCGATCCGCACTCCCTTCAAGTCCATGAAGTAGAATAACTAATTTGTTACTTCCAATCTTCGACCAATCCAGATCCAAGAAATCATGATCTGGGGTAAAAAAACGCTCCCTTTGATAATTTACACCTCCAATCCTGCGAAATAAAGCAGGATAAACCGTATTTAAATGGCGATTTCTGAACAGCAGAGGAGGCTGATAATTTTTTTTAGAATGAACCACGATTTTTTGACTTATTTGAGTTGTTTTGCAGGGGGCATGACAAGGTTAAGATGACTTCTCATCGCCCTGTCCCTGCGAAATAACGCTATTCATTTTTATAAATTACGCCTTCTTTCATCACAAAGGCAACTTCTGTCATGGTTTTAATATCTTGTAAAGGATTTCCTTTTACCGCGATAATGTCAGCAATTTTACCTGCCTCAATGGTGCCCAACTGATCCTCAACACCAAGGATTTTTGCGGGAGTTACAGTGGCTGACAGAATAGCTTCCATAGCGGGCATTCCTGCTTCGTGCATAAAAATAAATTCGTTGGCATTGTCACCGTGATAAGATACACCCGAATCGGTACCAAAAGCAATTTTGACTCCTGCTTTATATGCCTTGGCGAAAGTTCCCTGAATCTGAGGACCAATAGCCAAAGCCTTTGGCACAATAATTTTGGGATAAAAACCTTCTTCTTTTGCCTTATCCGCCACAAACCGACCTGCTGATATAGTCGGAACATAGTAGGTTCCTTTTTGTTTCATCAATTCCATGATTTCAGGTGTCATTAACGTTCCGTGTTCTATGGTGGTGATACCGGCCAATATGGCTCGTTTCATACCTTCTTCACCATGAGCATGTGCCGCCGAATGCATACCGTAATCATTAGCTGTCGAAACAATGGCATTTAATTCTTCCTGGGTAAACTGTGGCCCCTGTCCATCTTTTGCTACACTAAGCACGCCACCAGTAGCGGTTATTTTGATGCAATTTGCGCCGTTTTTATATCGTTGCCGGACCGCTTTCCTGGCCTCTTCCGGGCTATTTATCACCCCCTCTTTAGGTCCAGGATCTTCCATCAATTCCCGCCTCACCCCATTTGTTGGATCAGCATGCCCTCCGGTAGTACCAATAGCCTTTTCCGCAGTAAAGATCCGTGGTCCTTCCACAAATCCCTGATTGATGGCATTTCGCAAAGCGATATTTACGCCACTCCCGCCTAAATCTCTTACTGTTGTGAATCCAGCCATCAAAGTGCGTTTGGCATACTGGGTTGACCTTAAAGCTACATCCGCATCATTAAGAGTAAACCGTTCCAGGTAACGCGTTTTGCTTGACTCGCCTTCTATATGAACGTGCATATCCATCAGGCCTGGTATAACCGTTTTATCTTTTAAATCAATAAAAGTATGTTCCGGGCTAATTTGGGTATAGCCCTTCCTTACTTCTATAATTTTATTTTCCTGGATAATGACACTCATATTTTCCTGAATTTCCTTACTCTTGCAGTCGATTAGTTTGCCACAATGCAAGTGAATTTGTTGTCCTCTTAACAAGGTTATGCCAGAGAAAAAGAGTAGCATGCTGAGGAGGTGAATTTTTCGCATCTTTGAAACAATTTGAATGGTGTTGTAATAAATACCTGTTTTACCGAAATTGCCGTGCCCGAAGCCGGGAGGATAATTTGCGTGAGCTAATTGCCGTTTCCAGATACAGAATCTCTGTGGCAGCTGTTAAACTATCTGGGTATAACTGCCCAAAATAAACTAGATAGCCAGCTTTAATTTCGGAATAACATCCTCGCCAAATAGCGGTAACATTAAAATCTGCATCTCCTAACAAATTCACTCGGTTACGGGCATCATTTAAATTTAGTACCAGCGTATCTTCTACAATATAACGGATACTATCCCCTTTTGGCAAGCGAGAACAATCATAATATAACAAATCACTATTTTTTCCTGATCGAATTAAAATATCCCTTGGCGCTGAAAGGGGAGGTTCGAATGCGGGTTCCTCTTCTTCAATGGTATCTTGCTCATATCTGGATTTTAGGTCAATTTTGGTGCTATGGTCATGGAAGCTTTTTTCATTCTCAGGTAACACACCTGGTTCTGTAGGTGTATCAATGAGGTAAGTCCGGGATTCCTTTTGCTTTTTTTCCGCCAGAACCTTCTTGGCATAATCCTGCTCATTGACATAAATTACCGGGCCATTCATCATCTGAACCCCCAACAGTGTGGCCAGAATAATCAGGCCAAACCCTACAATAGCCATTTGATTTAGGGGCAATTTTTGAAAACGCAAAATGTCCCTGGTTTTATTACCAGTAAGTTTGGGAATAAGCCTTTCAAACCATTGACCGGTTTGAGGGATACGCAGGCGATTTTGCACTTCTTCTTTTGAGAAAAAACTGACGATTCTTCTCCGGAAATTGGATACTTCTACGCGGGAAGGCGTAGCCAATAATCGGGGTTCCAGGTCTTCATCCAAGCGGATCAATCCAAAACCATTGCGCAAACATTGGCGCTTCAATTCTCGAAAATATTTATCTTTTAAATTTGGAAAGACATCACTGGCAAATGAAATCCATTGCTCATCGGCATAGTAGTTTTTAAACTGCTCAATGGCATAAATGTAGCGATATCTGGAAATGCTGAATTTTTTGAAAAAATATTTGTACACCAATACAAATAAGCCTATGGTTGACAGGATCGATGCTATCGTCCAGAACCATCCAATCTCCAATAGAACATAAAACTTGTTATAATGCAGCAGCGCAAAAAGTCCTGCGGTCATCAATGCCGATACGGCAAAACCATCCAGAAAAAGTTTGATGCCAAGAGGCGAATAATTCAATTCCTCCCTGGAGTGATAAGACGTTGCCTCAAAAGTGGCTGAAAAAAAGGTATTGTCATCTCTGACAAAAGACAAATATCCATCAGCGATAATGCCACCCTCACCACGCATATCAATACTGGCACTGGTCTCTCCTTTACGAGGCCGGTGCCGGTAATACCCTTTTAAATACCGCAGGGTTGCCCGTTTCACATCATCTTCTGTCCAGTTATTTGCCATAAATTGTTTTTGCCGTGACGAATGTTATACACTTTCCAACTCCTGCCATAACTGAATTACCTCATTGGCTTCCTTCACATCATGTGCCCGTAGAATATGGCTACCTTGTTGTAAGGCCACCATGTGTAAGGCGGTTGTGCCATTCAATGCTGCCGGAGGATTTACTTTTAATGCTTTGCAGATCATGGATTTCCGTGAAATCCCTGCTAATAAAGGTAAATCCAGGACTTTGAAAATGTGTAGCTCTTTAAGCAATCGAAAATTGTGTTTTACCGTTTTACCAAATCCAAATCCCGGGTCCAGAATGATATCCTTTACATTTAATGCTCTAAGCCTAGCAATATGTTCGATAAAAAAATCGAGAATTTCAAGACTAACATCCTCATAACTCGGCAATTCCTGCATATTTTCCGGGCGGCCCTTCATGTGCATCAATATATAAGGTACATTCAAATCGGCTACCGTTGGGAACATTTGTTCATCCAGTTTACCGGCTGAAATATCGTTGATTATCGATGCACCTGCGTTTACTGCTTTGCGAGCCACCTCAGCCCGAATGGTATCAATTGAAATAAATGCCTCCGGAAAACGCTGGTGGATGGCCTCAATAGCAGGAATAACGCGCAGGAGCTCTTCTTCAAGAGGGATAATGTTTGCGCCTGGCCTGGAAGACATGCCACCAATGTCGAGAATGGTGGCGCCTTCCTTCAACATTTTCTCTGCCAATTTTAATAATGAATCTAAATTATCGATCCTACTCCCTGAAAAAAAAGAATCCGGAGTAATATTTAGTATCCCCATTACTATTGGTACGTCTAAACTCAATAAACGGCCGCGACAATTAAGGCTAAGTTGCGGATTCAGCATTATTTATAAATTTGAAAAGCCTAAAGTTATTAATTTTGTGAAAAATTTGAGTTATGGCAGATATCAATCCCTCCTCCAATTCAGCGGTTAAGGTAGGCAGAATGTTGATCTTCGTTTTGGCGGCGTGTTTGGCGGGCATCGTGATATACCGTTATTATAGTGGTCAAACGGGTGATTATACGATTGTCCCAAAAGAGATGCAAATTAATTATATTCCTGCGGATTTTGATGCTAATATTGACCCGGAGGATGCCCTGGTGATATTATCGAACCCACATCGGTATAAAAATGATTTTAATAAACTGATTTACAATCTGAATATCTCCCTACTACGACATGTTGGCAAACGCATGGGCCTTAATCAGGAACAAATGGCTTTAGCTGAAAAGGAATACGAAAAACAGCACCCCTATCTACGTAGTTTATACTTCAATGAATTTGTTGCCATGAAAGATACGACCTCCACTTTGTATCAAACCTGGTATGATAATGAATCGACTAATGCCGTGGAAATACTTAATGAAGTAGCATCAAAATATACCTGTTTTCTGGTTAATCAAATCATTACCACCATCCTTCCCACTGAAGGGGGAAAACTCTTTGGAAAGGGCAATAAAGTGGATACACCTTGTGGAATTGCCCTTACTGAGGCACTCCGCCCTACGTTAAAAAAATGGGAGGAAAGAGCCGCTATTGATGATTTTAGCCGTTCAAAAGGGCTTTTACAGGAAAAAGTCGAAAGGGTCATTGCCGAACTTGCGACGATGGAGATTCGGGATAAAAAGGGGGTCAATAAACAGATGCAAACTAAAATCTGGGGTTTTTCAGTGTCCTCCTCTGATATAGAGATCACGGCCATCAGTGTTTTAAAAGTAGGATTCCGACTCCATGATTATTTTGATATCAGCCTAAGTTCCAAAAGTGGCGTGGTTACGATCACCTTACCTGAACCGGTAATTCTTTCTCATGAGGTTTACCCCAAAATTGATAAACTGGACATAGGCTGGATGAGGGAAGTAAAAAATATCAACCTCAATCAGAGTTTTAACCTACTCCGTGAAGAATTTCGGCGAGAAGCTTATGCTGATGATGTCATGGATAAATCCAAGACTCAGGCGGTTGAACTAATGAATACAATATTCACGCCGCTATTGAGTTCAATGGATAAACGTTATAAACTGAAAGTAAGATTTAAGGCTCCAGAAAAAGATATCGAAGAAATTGAGGATGAGTCAAGGCCGCTTGATTAAGTGTTTGTTTGAAAGCGGGTAAATGTCATTAAACGGTTAAAAGTAATAAGCTTATCTAAACTAAGTCTAAATAAATTTGCTTGAATGCCGCTTTGTCGCTATTTTCGCTAAAATCAGGAAATGTCAAATATGCAAATCACTCCTATTATACTTGCGGATGCACAATATCTAACCCGGTTGGGTTTACGGCACCTTTTGTCGCAAAGAGAGGAATTTAGTGTCGTTGCGGAGGCCAGTGATGAGGAGGAACTCATTGAATATCTGGCTGAAAACCCTAAAAGCATTGTTATTCTCGACTATAATCAACCGGGCAGTTTTAGTTACGAAACCGTCCTGCAGGTTCGCACCAAATCACCTGGCACCTACATTTTGATTATTAGTTCGGATAATGACAAGAGTAACATCTATCAGGTTCTGGAACACGGCGTCAATAGTTTTTTAACCAAAGCTTGTGACGAGGAAGAAATATTTGATGCCGTAGCTGCAACTGCTAAAGGTGAACGTTTTTTTTGCAGCAAGGTCCTGGATATCATCATGGAACGCTCTTTTGGCAAACCTGGTGAAGCTTGCAGTCCAACCCCCTTGACTCCCAGAGAAATTGAGATCGTTCGCCTGACAGCCAAAGGGTTAATTGCCAAAGAAATTGCTGACGTGCTAAATTTGAGCCCACATACGATTTATACACATCGGAAAAATATTATGAAAAAACTGAAGATTAACTCCTCTTCAGAATTGGTGCTTTATGCTGTAAATAATGGCATGGTCGAGTGACCTCGTTTTAAATTCGTGCAATAGTTAACAATCTTTAACCGGTTTTATCCGTTTTATATTTGCTTTTTTTTAATAAACTTGCGCAAATCTTTGATTTCATTTACCTTACAGCTAATTATTGAGCATTTAATATTCAAATTTTGTTAAACCCCCATTTTTTTAACTTATCGGTTATAACAAAAAATAACACTATGAAGACCAAATTTTTGATTCAGGTAATTTGCTTAATCTTAATTCCTGCCAGCATGCAGGCCAGCAAATTGTATATCCTGTACGATGTAAAGTGCATGGATAAACTGGACTATAATTATTCCCAAAGTAATGACGATTATGTGGTATATCATGTAAATGTCAGTGCCGGTGAAAAAGTCATTCTAGAAGTAGGAAGAGAAAGCAAAAAGGCAGAATCTAACCTGCCAACACCATTTATCGGTTGTTTTAATGGTACTTTTGATCTGCGTCTGGTAGATAGGGTCAACAAACGAATTGATGAAGTATTCATGGTTTATCCACGCGGTAATAAATACTACATTTCGCCTATTACTTTTGCCGGATATTACAAATTCAACGACCAGGAAATCACTTATTTATCTCCTAAGTACAAGTTTCAATTTGACCGCAAACACGGAGCAATTGGTGAGGACATTTCTTACAATAATAAAAAAAGCAAGGTGTATTTTGAAGGGCAATTGGAAAATGAATGTAATGGAACCCTTCTTTTTCGCCAGTTTTCTTCCACCAGTAGTATGGCCCACATTGACCTGATGTTGGTACCTGAAATTGGTGTTATTGAAGAACGTAGCGGTGCCAACCTCGAAGCGGCACAAAACAATACGTTGAAACTGAATGATGTGAATGGAAAATCTTACGAAAGGTACCTTCGAGCAATCTGCGGCAAGGCCAACCCAAGTGGAGAATCCCTTGCTGCCGTTAGAGAAAACATACCTCAGGAATCTGATGTAACGCCCGTTTATCCAACGCCCAACCAACCAAATCTGGTGGTTAAAGACGGATCTGCCCGGCCGACTAATTACGATGAGCAACCTCCCGTAGCTAAGGCATCCTTCCATTCCGTTAAAAAAGGAGAAACCCTTTATGCTATTTCTCGCAAATACGATGTGACCGTAAGTCAAATCAAAGAATGGAATAATAAAGGCAACAACACCATTCGAGTGGGCGAAAGTTTAAGGGTAAATGCCGGAGCAGATAATACTACAACAGCTCAGGCAAACCTGACCAGTAAGGGAGCTATCCAAACAACAAGTACAGCCATTAGCCGGCCACAACCAAGCAATATTTCTATTGCTACCACAAATGAATATCACACTGTTAGATCAGGAGAAACCGTTCCCTCTATTGCGCTGAAATATGGCTATACAGAGGCTCGCTTTCGGGAAATCAACAACCTAAGCAAAAATGAATTCATCAAAATTGGCCAACAGTTGAAGGTTTCTGATTGTAACTGTCCGGCTGCAACAGCTAAACCTTTCAATAGTGGTGCATCGGTATATAATCCAATAAGTCCTGCATTTCATGAGGATCTAACACCAAGGACAGTGGAACCGATGCCATATTCTCAACCTTCTTCCCGGATTGGGTATGACAATACGATAGCAACGCCCTCTGCCTACAGCAATACCCAAAGCAGAATTTACACCAGTGCGCAACCAGAAAACACAACAAGTAAAGGTGGTATCCAATATTACGATACCCCTGTACCTCAGCCTAGTGCACCGTCCAATGCCAATTATTACCAAAGTGCCAATACATCCTATCCGGCAACTAACGTCAATTCGGGCTACCCTACTACCAACAATTTGCCCGACTTTGATGAGCCCGTAAGGCCACAGAGTTTCGAAACAATAAACACTTCTTTCAAGAGTCCTAATGCAGCAAACGGAAAAAGAACCCAGCATCAGGTTCAGGAAGGAGAGACTCTTTATTCAATTGCAAGAAAATATGGTGTTTCGGTAGAATACCTCAGAAGTATCAATAACCTCGAGCGTAATGAAGTGATCATTCCGTACCAACGGGTTTTTATTAATTAACATACCTGTTTTCAAGGGTTTAAATGATAATCAAAGAAAAAGGCCGGAAGTTCCGGCCTTTTTCTTTGGCAATTGGTTTAGCCTTGTTAATTTTGAACATTTTTAAGGAGGGCCCGTTATGAGAATCAATGGTTTGAGTTTCACCGTCCTTAAAATGGGGCTTTCAAAAATGCTCTTAATACCAAAGAAAAAATAATTCATGGGATTACTCCTGGTTTTCGCATCTATTTCTATTATTTTCTCCTTTCTATGTTCGATTTGGGAAGCTGCATTACTCAGCATCACTCATTCTTTTGTGGAGCAAAAACGCAAAGAAGGTGGCAAAACTGGTAAATTACTCAAGCGATTTAAGGAAAACATAGACCAGCCGCTTTCTGCCATACTCACGCTTAACACCATTGCCCATACCGCTGGAGCAATTGGAGTGGGTGCTATGGCAGGCCAGGCATTTGGGGCTGGGAACATCCATTTTTTAGGGTATGAGCTGCCCTTTTCAGCCGAAGCAATGATCGGTACATTAATGACCCTTGCCATCCTAATTCTATCTGAAATCATCCCCAAAACGCTGGGTGCCAATTATTGGCGAATGCTTGCTCCCTTTACCGTCAAATCCCTGGAAGTAATCATTTGGATTTTGTGGCCTTTGGTTTGGTTGAGTCAAATCATTACCAAAAGGCTGAAAAAGGAAAAAGGAAGAAGTATATTCAGCAGGGCTGACTTTACCGCTATGGCTGAAATTGGTGAAAAAGAGGGCATCTTTCAGCAAAATGAATCCAGAATCATCCAGAACCTTTTGAGGTTTCACACCATTGATGCCCAGAGCATTATGACACCGCGCACCGTAATTCAGGCCGCCGATCTAGAAACTAAAATTGAAGATTTTTTTCACGCCAACAAACTAATGCGCTTTTCACGGATACCAGTATATAAAGACAATAAAGACAACATTGAAGGTTTTGTGCTCAAAGATGAAATTCTCGCCAGCATCATCAATGGCAATGGTGATGCTCCCTTAAAACAAATCAAAAGGGATATCATGATCATCGGCCAGAAATTTCCTCTTCCTGAGCTATTTGACAAAATGCTGGAAAAAAGAGAACAAATTGCTATGGTTGTAGACGATTTTGGAGGCCTTGCCGGAATTGTGACCATGGAAGATGTCATTGAAACACTGCTTGGTATGGAGATTGTGGATGAATTGGATGGTACCGAGGATATGCAGTTGCTTGCACGTGAAAATTGGGAAAAAAGAGCACAACAACTAGGCCTGTTTACACAACCTTCCGATGGGGAAGATGAGTAAAATTTAAAGAATATTTTTCAAGATTTCGGATTTATCAACTTTTGAAGGAAGTTGCCCGAAATGGCCAAGTTTTAATTCAGCCATATTGCGCCCTGCTTTTGCACACGGCAAAGGCCCAAAACCATCAAGCCAAGCGGTCAGATAACCAGACCAGAAAGCATCACCAGCCCCCGTCGTATCCTTTACTTCTATTTTTCGAGCTTCCAAAGAGAAACGTTCTTTTGTATTGGCTACAAAACACCCTTTATCGCCAAGCGTCACACATACTTCCGTTGCCCCGAGGGCCAAAAAATGATCAACAGCCTGAGTCGGATCGGCAAGGGGACTATTGTAAAGGCGCTCCCAGTCAACTTCACTTACTTTCACGATGGCTCCCAATGCACAATAAGCTGCAATCAAAGCCTGGGCTTCAGCCTGGTCCGGCCAGATTTTTGACGCGTAGTTGATATCAATGCTCAATTGGCAGCCACTAGCCGAGGCCTTTCTAGCAGCGTGCATGATACTGGATTTTGCTGGCTCATGGCTCAGCCCAAAACAAGTGGTATGAAATAAACTAAGTTCCTCAAATATGTTTGCAGGAAATTGAGCCTCATTAATCTCAAAATCGGCAGCTCTGTAGGGTTGAAAGTTGGAGACTGTTTTGGAGCGGGTCACAAGAATTAAACTTGTAGGCACATTTACCTTCAATAATTGCCTGCAATCTACCCCAGTATCCTCAACAAGTTGGTATAAATACTGCCCCAAATCATCATTGCCAACTGATGCTACCAATTTAGTCCGATTGCCCAGTCGGGACATATTCATACATAAATTTGCCGGGCTGCCACCTGCCAAACGTTTAAAATTGGACACATCATCCAGGTTTTCTGCAAAATCTGTACTAATAAAATCAATTAACAACTCTCCTGCACAAAGAATGTCGTAGCTTCGTTTTCGTCTTGCTGTCATTTCAAAATAAGGGTTTAGAGCATTTTTAAAACTTGATGATGAAAAAAAACTTGTTCTCTAGTCGGACTTATTGTAATTTTGACACAAAGCGAATTAATTAGAGTGACTTACAGAAGTAAATAGCACTAATAATATTGAACACAATTTTGCTAAAATACTATGAATTTTCTTTCCAGCTTAAATCGCGCTCAAATAATCCGGCAACTTTCCACGGATCATTTTGATCTGACCATAATTGGCGGAGGTATTACCGGTGCAGGCATTGCACTGGATGCAGCCTCACGTGGCTTAAAAGTGGCGTTGGTGGAAAAGAAAGATTTTGCCTCAGGCACCAGCAGTAAGTCTACCAAACTGATACATGGAGGCCTACGTTATCTCAAACAACTCGAGATAGGTTTGGTGCGGGAAGTGGGCCAAGAGCGGGCAATTGTACACAAAATAGCTCCTCATCTGGTCGTTCCTGAAAAAATGTTGCTGCCCTTAATTAAAGAAGGCAGCTATGGAGAATTGGGCACCTCTTTTGGGTTATGGGTGTACGATATTTTGGCAGGTGTGGAAGGTGATGACAAACGCAAGATGCTGTCAAGAGAGGAAACCCTGACCAAGGAACCATTACTAAAAAAAGACATCGTCACGGGTGGCGGTTTTTATGCCGAATACCGAACAGATGATGCGCGCTTAACCATTGAAAATATAAAAACAGCCAATCAATTTGGCGCAATTTGTATCAATTATGTGGAAGCGAGTGATTTTGAATACAATGATGAACATCAAATTGAAGGGGTAAAGTGTATCGACAGGAATGCTGAAAAATCCTTTATTATACGGTCCAAACACGTTATTAGTGCAGCAGGTCCCTGGGTAGACAATCTCCGCAAGGTCGATCATTCTTTGGAGGGCAAACACCTTTTTCTTTCCAAAGGTGTTCATATTGTGGTTCCTCATGCAAGATTTCCAGTGCACCAGGCCGTCTATTTTGACGTGCCGGATGGCCGGATGATTTTTGCCATTCCACGAAACCGGGTAACGTATATTGGCACAACAGATACGCCGTATAAAGGCGATATCAACAATATTCCAGTTTATCGGGAAGATGTTGATTATCTTTTGAATGCAGCCAATAATATGTTCCCTACTATCATGCTCACCATTGAGGATGTAGAATCCAGCTGGGCGGGTTTGCGACCGCTCATCCATGAAGAAGGAAAATCTGCGTCCGAAATGTCGAGAAAAGATGAGTTGTTCATTTCAGATAGTGGTTTGATTTCAATAGCTGGAGGCAAGTTAACCGGATTTCGTAAGATGGCTGAAAGAGTTGTTGATGTAGTTGCCAAAAAAACGGATCAGCCGCTTAAAAGAAATCGCACGGAGGATATCCCCTTGACCGGAGGTATTTTCGCAGATGCAGAAGCCGTTGAAAAATACCGTAGCCATTTGGCTGAACAAATCAAACAATTAGGTTTAACGGACTATCACGCCAAATATCTAGTAGGGAATTACGGAAAACAATCCGAAGAAATCCTCCTAAAGATGAAAGACTTTCCCGAAGAGCCACTAGTAGCTCTGGCCAGGGCAGAAGCCTGGTACAGCATTCAAAATGAGTTGGTGCTGACCCTCATGGATTTTTTTGTGCGTAGAACGGGCCGGTTATATTTTGACCTGCCAAGTATTGAGCCTATTAAATCAATTATACTCAACGATTTTAAAAACTATTTTCAATGGGATGAGAACCGTCTTCTGGAAGAACAAAAAGTGCTGGAAGATGCGATTCGGGAAACTTCTACATTCCAACCCTCAACTGGGGGATAACTACCTATGAGCATGTTTACAACTCATGCTCTGACCAGCGTACCATTCTTACGCTTAAAAATATCCAATATTAACGGAAATCTTTTGATATGGAACAAGACAATCAATCAGTTTCAGAACAAACTACCTCCAATGGTAATGGAATTCCACGACCTGGAATTGTTCACATTGATGAAACCC
The DNA here is from genome assembly GCA_021604865.1 of Saprospiraceae bacterium. Lineage (GTDB taxonomy): Bacteria > Bacteroidota > Bacteroidia > Chitinophagales > Saprospiraceae > BQJU01. Next base: position 41,446 of record BQJU01000013.1, read on the forward strand.
CAAGTGGGGTCCGGCACCAGGATGTACAATATAGTTTTATACCCAATACTATTATTGAATCTTACCAAGAAGAAGATGCTTCGATCATTTATCGATGCCAGAATGGGATCGCACTGAAGGTTCAGGTGGTTTCCAGGTGGGTCTTCCGGTTTCGCTATGCCTTGGAGGGAGAATTTCTGGAAGACTTCTCCTATGCCCTGGTAGATCATTGGCGAGATCCCTTTCCCAAATTTACCATTGGTGGCAATGAGGAGGCCTATTTTATCAATACCGGAGTGATTTGCTGCTATATTGACAAAAAAGATTTGCGCGTAAAAATCGTAGATGCTCAGGATCAGCAAATTATCAATGAAGATGCCGAGCCTTTCTTTGCGAGTTCAACGATTATGCGTGGCCTGGATGAAATCCGGCTTACCAAAAAAGCACAATATGAGGAAGTTTACTTTGGTTTGGGCGACAAAAGTTGCAACCTCAACCTACGGGGTCAAAAACTAAAAAACTGGAATACAGACAGCTTCAGCTTTTCTAAGGATACGGATCCACTTTATCGGAGTATCCCCTTTTATTACGGTTTACAAAACGGAAAAGCTTACGGCATTTTTCTACACAATACCTGGCGCACACATTTTGATTTTGACAGCCAGCAAAATGGTCAGACCAGTTTTTATGCAGAGGGTGGAGAAATGGATTATTTCTTCATTTATGGAAGCAGTCTATTGGATGTGGCCAGTGAATACACTCATTTAACCGGAAAACCGGAACTTCCGCCGCTCTGGGCACTTGGCTTCCACCAATGTCGCTGGAGCTATTATCCCGAGAGCCGGGTCAGGGAAGTCGCAGCTGAATTCAGGGAAAGACAGATCCCTTGTGATGCCATTTATCTCGACATTGATTATATGAACGGCTATCGTTGTTTCACCTGGAACAAGTCCTATTTTCCCGACCCACCCAAAATGATTGCCGATCTGGCAGAAAAAGGTTTTCAAACGGTAGTGATGATTGATCCGGGTATCCGGGTAGATGAGAACTATGAGGTCTATAAAGAAGGCATAGAAAAGGATTTATTTTGTCGGAGAACTTCAGGTGAAGTCATGAAGGGCCCCGTTTGGCCATCGGTTTGTGCTTTTCCTGATTTCACCAATCCTGCAACAAGGGCATGGTGGCAACAACTTTACAGGGGCTTGTATTTGGAAGATGGCGTTAGTGGTTTTTGGAATGACATGAACGAGCCGGCCATTTTCAAAATCCACCACATGACCTTTCCCGATAATGTATTGCACGATTTTGATGGGTTGCGGGGAGATCATCGCAAAGCGCATAATATTTACGGGCAGCAAATGGCACGCAGCACCTTTGGGGGGCTTAAGGTCTTACAACCGGAGAAGCGTCCATTTTTACTTACCCGGGCCAGTTTTTCCGGTGGACAAAGATTTGCTTCTGTCTGGACCGGTGATAATATTGCCAGTTGGGAACATTTACGCTTGGCCAATATTCAATGCCAACGGCTGAGTATTAGTGGTTTTTCATTTGTGGGTACTGATATTGGCGGATTTGTTGACATGCCGGATGGCGAATTGTTTGTACGCTGGTTGCAATTAGCGGCTTTCCATCCACTTTACCGGGTGCATTCCATGGGTAATAATACCGATGGTGCTGCCGAAGCAGATGCAGATGCAGTACAGGAAGCCGAAACCAGTAATCGTATGGATCAGGAGCCTTGGGCATTTGGTGAACCCTATACTGAACTGGCCAAAGTAGCCATTTCTTTTCGTTATAAATTGCTGCCTTATTTATATACCGCCTTTCGGCAATACGTTACCCATGGCATTCCGGTACTCAAACCACTATCTTTTGTGGCGGAGTCCGATCCTGAAGCGTTAAAACGAGAGGAGGAATTTATGGTAGGTGATGCTCTTTTGGTAAGTCCGGTACTTGAAACAGGCATCAAGGAGCAACAAGTCTATTTACCCGCCGGAGTTTGGCTGAATTATTACGAAGGTACTATTTATGAAGGTGGCCAATTTATTACCAGTCAGCTACAGGATGACCGACTACCGATTTTTGTAAAAGCTGGTGCCGTAATCCCCAATTTTCCGGTAATGCAATACAGTTCGGAAAAAACGGTTACTACACCAACACTCAGGGTCTATTCCGGCACCCGGGAGGCTAGTCCGTTTTACGAAGACGCAGGTGAAGGGTACGGCTATCAAAATGGAGGATACCGTCTCCGCAATTTCCAAACGACCCATTCTGGTGACCAATTATCCATAGTCCAGGAATTAGAAGGCCGGTACAACTCTCCAATCGAGGCTTTCCAAATAGAAGTTTTTGGCTTGGATTTTGTTCCTGGAAAGGTTACAATTAATGGCGCTATGATCCCATTTGAAATTAATGAACATCAAATATCCTTCCAGGCAAGTGGTCGTTTTGATCAAATCAGAATTGAAGCATAGGTCACGATAAAAAAAGGGGTGAAATCGAATGATTTCACCCCTTTTTTTTCACATTTTAACCCCTTATTTGTAATAGGACGTTTCGTTCGTTCCACCACCCTGAACGTTTTCAAGACGCTTCTTAAATTCAGAAGAAGTCTCCAAATCGTCCTTACGGGCAAAAATTTCCTTCAGGGCGATCAGGGTATTTACGTCATTCGGGTCTAACTTTTCCGCTCTTTTAAAGAAGGGAAGTGCTTTATCGAATTCTGCCATAGCCTCATTCTTAAGATCTTCAACCTGCTTTAACTCTGCTTTGGAAAAACCTGTGATAGAATTCATTTTCACAATTAAAGCCGCAGCTTTATTGTAGTATAATGCACCAACACTGTAAAGGGCATCAAAGTAATTTTCGTCTTTTGCCAAGGCCTTATTATGAGCCTCCATAGACTTCTGAAAATACTCATTTGCTTTTTCCGTATTGCCGGCTTCAGCTTCCTTCTGATATAGGTTATCATATACACTACCTAAGGTGGTGTATAAAGAAAGGTTATTTGGTTCCTTATCAATGGCCATGTTGATTTTCTCGATCAACACATCCAACTTCTGTTCGGCTAGAAAGTAATTGATTTCTGCAAAAAGCAGCGATACATTATCCGGGAATTTCTTTCTACCCTGCTCCAGGTATTTGTAAGCAGCAGCACGGTCATCCTTTTCATGGATGGTGTATAATTCTTCGTAAATTTCAGGTTCTTCGTAACCAGCTTTATAGAGCTCTTCGAAATACATTTTAGCCTTTTCCGGTTTGTTAGCCCGCATGGCTAGCAGACCATTGGTATGCATTTGTCTGTTCACATCCTCTTCTGAGGCCAATTTGCTGTCTTCATCATTTGCCTTCAGAATCTTGTGTGCTTCCAGTACAGCCTCAAAATTGACAAAAGACCCCTCATAGTTACCATCCTGATTTTCATAATACCCCATATTATAGAGGTTCTCCTGATTTTCTTTAATACCTGTCAGTGCTTTACTGGTTTCATATTTTTTCTCAGCCAGCTCCAGTGCTTTTTTGTAGGATTCGAAGGCGACAATTGCAGGATTGTCCACCTTGGGAAGTCCTTCAGCTAGGCCAGCAAGACTCTCCGTTCCTTTGGCGATAGAAATTTGAGTAGCGATTTCATCGTAAATTTTCCCTCTGGATTCCCAGGCTTTAGACATCGCAGCGATTTCAGCATCCTGAATAGCGATATCTATATTTTCCAAAGCAGAAGAAAGTTTCTCTTTATCTTGAGTATTGCCTTTGAAGAGACCATAGTCTCTATCTGCTGTCCTCAAGGCCTTTTTCCCTTCTTGGGCAAAGCTAGTTCCAGAAATTAAAGCAATTGCTACAAAAGCAAGAAATAATCGTTTCATAATTCGCGTGTTAAGTGTGTTGTAGTGATTAAAACTATGGTTTTGACGAATTTTCATACCACAAAGGTATTTCCAAAAAGTTAAAATACCCTTATTTTTTGTTAACAACTTTATTCTTCCTCCCCTCCTTTGTCTCCTGCATCCTCAATTACTGCGTCTTCAATTGTTGCCGATTCATCCTCTTCAGAATGTGGTACAACCGCTAAATCTGCAATTTCATCTTCGTCATTCAGGCGAATAACTTTAACGCCTTGCGTTGCTCTGCCCATGACTCTGATTTCATCAATTGGCATACGAATTACAATTCCGAAGCGACTAGTAATCATCAAGTCATCTTCTTGCCTTACAGCCTTGATAGCAAACAAGGCGCCTGTTTTATTGGTCACCTGCATAGTACGCACACCCTTACCTCCACGGTTAGTCAATCGGTAATCATCAAACTGGGAACGTTTACCCAGGCCTTTTTCCGAAATCACCAAAATCGTAACCTCTTTATCTTCCGAATCGATACAAACCATGCCAACGACCAGGTCTCCTTTTTTCTTGATAGAAATCCCCCGGACTCCAGCAGCAGTACGGCCCATAGACCGGACTTTACTTTCGTTGAAACGAATGGCATTACCACTACGGGAAGCGATAAATATTTCATTTTTCCCGTTGGTCAGTTTGGCTTCCAGCAATTGATCATTTTCATTGACATTGATGGCGATAATACCACCGACCCGTGGGCGGGAAAAGGCTTGTACCGGGGTCTTTTTGATAATGCCCTGCCGTGTACAGAACATAATAAAGTGATTCTCAAGGAATTCACTATCCGTCAGGTCTTTTATGTTGATGTAAGCCCTTACTTTGTCATCCTTCGGAATCGACAATATGTTTTGGATAACCCGGCCGCTGGAAGTTTTATTCGCCTCCGGTATTTCATACACCCGCAACCAATAACATTTCCCTTGCTCGGTAAAGAGCAACAGATAATTATGATTAGTAGCGATAAAGAGATGTTCTATAAAATCTTCATCTCTGGTCTTGGAGCCTAAAGAGCCCCGGCCTCCCCTACTTTGGGTGCGATATTCCGAAACAGGTGTGCGCTTGATATACCCAAGGTGGGATATGGTCACTACTACTTCTTCATCTTCAATCAGGTCTTCAATGGAAATATCCCCATCGGAGTAATTGATCTCAGTCCTGCGGGCGTCACCGTATTTCTCTTTGATTTCAAGGAGCTCTTCCTTAACAATTTCCCGTTGAAGTTCTTCACTGGCCAGGATGGCACGATAATGGTTGATCCGTTCCTGAATCTCATCGTATTCCTTACGAATACTGTCCCGTTCCAGTCCGGTCAGTTTTTGCAACCGCATATCCAGGATAGCCTTGGCTTGTTCCTCTGATAATACGTTGTCTTCCAATACCTGATAATCGTCTGTTTGTCCAAATTTGATCAGGTCCCGGAATTTTGTCCAAAAAGCATCTTTATCATCAATAAAATCGCCACGCATCAAAGCTTTTCTGGCTTCTTCAGGATTGGCTGAGGCACGTATCAAACTAATGACCTGATCAAGATAATCCAATGCGATGAGTAAACCGATCAGGATGTGCGCCCGGCTTAAGGCTTTGCGCAAATCAAATTTGGTCCGTCTAACGATTACCTCCAAGCGGAATTTCACAAATTCCTCAATCATATCTTTCAGATTGAGAATGCGAGGCCGCCCATTGACCAGTGCTACGTTATTGACACCAAAGGAAGATTGTAAAGGCGTATATTTATACAGCTTGCTGAGCACCACACTGGCCATAGCATCGCGCTTGACCTCCACAACTATCCGCAGACCATTACGATCTGATTCGTCACGCAAATCACTGATGCCTTCGACTTTCTTCTCATTCACCAGATCAGCAATCTTGGCAACCAGGGAAGCTTTATTAACCTGATAGGGAATTTCCGAAATAATGATCGTTTCCCGGCTTCCATTATCGATGATATCGGCCTTACCGCGCAAGACGACCTTTCCTCTTCCCGTTTCAAATGCATCCTGAACCCCCTGATATCCAAAAATGATACCGCCGGTAGGAAAATCCGGGGCAGTGATGAATTCCATCAGTTCCGGAATCGTAATTTCAGGATTGTCAACGGTTGCTACAATACCATTTATCACTTCAGTGAGGTTGTGGGGCAACATATTGGTCGCCATACCCACAGCAATACCCGATGCGCCATTGATAAGCAGATTGGGCAATCGGGCAGGCAAAACGGTAGGTTCTTCCAGCGAATCATCAAAGTTGAGTGCAAAGTCGACCGTATCTTTGTTGATATCCGCCAACATTTCATCACTAATGCGTTGCAACCTAGCTTCGGTATAACGCATGGCCGCCGGGCTATCGCCGTCCATTGATCCGAAGTTTCCCTGGCCGTCTACCAGTGGATATCGCAAAGACCAATCCTGGGCCATCCGCACCATGGTATCATATACTGAAGAATCACCATGAGGGTGATATTTACCCAGTACTTCACCAACAATACGAGCCGATTTCTTATGCGACTTTCCATAAGTCAGTCCCAAACCTGACATTCCATACAAAACCCTACGGTGAACCGGCTTTAAACCGTCTCTCACATCAGGTAATGCACGTGAAACAATCACCGACATTGAATAATCAATGTAGGCTGATTTCATCTGATCCTCAATATTAATGGGAATAATTCTTTGACTCGGAGCCATTCACTCAATTTAACTTAGGAAATAATTATTTTCAATCGAAAATGGTTCTTTGACAAATCTCGTGATTTTGAGTCAATCAAAAATGTAAATCAACGCTTCCTTGCACCTCCGCTTTAGCCAACTATGGCGCACGCGGATGGTCTCTTATGCTTCACATTTTAGCTTGACCACGAGATTTGTCAAAGAAGAGAAAAAAAGCGTTTTTCAAAGACACGCAAAGTTAAGAAAATTTGGCCTAATTTTTCAGTACAAAAAATAATTACTTGCCTTGTTTTGCTGAACTTAAATAGGTTCTCATTGTTGAAAAAATCCAAAGTTGAATTTGACGAGAAATATTGCTCTTAAAAGTACCCTATCGACAGAAATATTCCGTCAATTCCAGGATTTCATTTTTGACCCTCTATATTTGCAAAAATTTTTAAAATGGCAAAAGCGGTAAAACCCTATAATGAAGGTGAAAGTAAAAAAGTACAGGTGTCCAGGATGTTTAACAAGATTGCACCTTACTACGATTTTCTCAATCGGCTTTTGTCATTAGGCATCGATACTATTTGGCGAAAAAAAGCCATTGACCAGTTGAAAGGTAAAAACAACCGCCTGATACTGGATGTGGCCACCGGCACGGCTGATGTAGCTATTGAGACGGCCAAGAGGCTAAAACCTGAAAAGATTATCGGTTTAGATATATCTAGCCAGATGCTTGAAGTGGGGCGAAAAAAAATAAAAAAACAAGCCCTGGAAACCGTCATTGAGCTCCTTGAAGGGGATTCGGAAAATTTACCTTTTGCAGACAATACCTTTGATGCAATTACCGTTGCATTTGGGGTGAGAAATTTTGAAAACCTGGAAAAAGGACTCAGCGAAATGCAGCGCGTACTTAAAGAAGATGGTCAACTGGTGGTGTTAGAGTTCTCAAAACCGACGCTCTTCCCATTCAAACAATTATTTAATTTTTACTTTCGGTACATTTTACCGCTGATTGGACGTTTAAGTTCTAAAGATCCGAAAGCCTACCGATATCTATACGAATCGGTACAGTCATTTCCCAATGGGAACGACTTTTTGAACATATTACGTAAAACCGGTTACAAATCGAACAAATGCATACCGTTAACACTGGGAATTTGCTCTATCTATGTGGGCGTAAAATAATACTTTGTCTATTGCTTGCAGCCTTTATGCTGCCTGCTTATGGCCAACGTGTCAATCAAGGCAACTACAATTTTTACGAATTTCAACAGAAGTCCTATTATTTTGGGATCACCCTGGGATATAATACGTCTACCTATACGCCTTTCCGCTCTAAGGATTTTATCTATAGCGATAGTATTCGGGCCATAGAATCCATCAAGGGGCCTGGTTTTAACCTGGGCATCGTCACTAATCTGAAAATTGGTGATTATTTTGATTTTCGGTTCCTCCCCACCCTTTCGTTTGCCGAACGCAATCTCCGTTATAACAAATCCAGCCGGCTAACGTCCTTCAGCCAACGAAGGGTGGAATCGGTTTTTGTAGAAATGCCTTTCCAGTTTCGTTACAAATCCGCACCTTATAAGGATAAACGACTGTTTGTTATTGCCGGCATCAAATATTCCTTTGATGTAGCCAGTGATTCCCGGGCCAGACAGGCGGAAACCCTGGTCAAAATCTCTCCACACGATTTTGCCATTGAATATGGGGCTGGCATTCAGTTTTTCTTCCCCTATTTCATTTTTTCGCCGGAGTTTAAGGTCTCTCATGGCATTGGTAATACCCTGCTTTTTAATCCAAACCTGGAGGAATCTACGGTCCTGGAAAAGATTTTGTCACGGACCTTTACGATTTCAGTGCATTTTGAAGGATAGGATTTGAGTGGGAGGGAATAGCAAATGTCAGACCAACTCCTAACACCCACAAAAATCTTGCGTCATTTTAATCACATCAGGGAAAAAACCGGCAAATTCTTCGGCGAGCAAATCCTCATCCTTTTGCAAGCTTTGTATCACGCCTTTCAAGTGGGCAGGGCGGCTAACCCGTCTGGCCATGCGGCTAAAGGTAAACTCCAATCCGGACAAGGTTCCATAATTCATCAGCCAGTCATCCTGAATCATTAGGAGCATGTTTTTTTGCAGGGCCGGCGGCATCAATTCAAGGTTTCGTTTCAGGATTTCATAAATTCTGTGGCTAAATTCCCGTAAAGGTTCTTCGCTATATTCGTGCCAGGCTTGGCTTAGGAAATAATCGTAAAAAACATCGATGATGACTGGTGCATATTTATGGTGGTCGGCATACATGCGGCGTACCCCTTGCAACACCAAAGGGTGTACATCGGTAAAATGGTCAATCTGTCGGTGCAATAAGATGCCTTCCTGAATTTCGGCAGGAAATTTCTGAACGTCTTTATTACGGATAAAGTCCGCCAGGAAGTTACCGACCAGCAATGCTTCACGTTCGCAGGATAAAAAGAGGTGTGCCAGAAAATTCATGACTCAAACATAACCGAAAAAAATTATCTTTGCGGCGTTTTTATCATTTTTGATTATAAGATACAATACTTATGGGACTGAAATGTGGCATTGTCGGATTGCCTAACGTAGGAAAATCAACGCTTTTTAATGCGCTTACTTCTGCAAAAGCACTTGCAGCGAATTATCCATTTGCAACCAAAGATCCTAATGTAGGCATCATTACGGTGCCGGATAGCAGATTGGACAAACTGGCGGAATTTGTCAAACCACAACGCATCCTTCCCACAACTGTGGAGATTGTAGACATCGCTGGTTTGATCAAGGGGGCCAGCAAGGGTGAGGGGTTAGGCAATCAGTTTCTGGCTAATATCCGGGAAGTAGACGCCATTGTACACGTGGTTCGTTGTTTTGAGAACGACAATGTGGTGCATGTGGACGGTAGTGTCAATCCGGTTAGAGATAAGGAAATTATCGATACGGAATTGTTACTCAAGGACCTGGAAGCAGTGGAAAAACGACTGGAAAAAGCACGTAAAGCTGCCAAAACCGGTGAAAAAGAAGCACTTCGTGTTGTCAACACTGTTGAAAAAATCAAAAACCACCTGGAATCAGAACAGCCTGCCCGTACCCTAGCGCTGGAAGAAGACGAGAAGGACCTGTATAACGATATGATGCTGCTCACCGGTAAACCCATCCTTTACGTATGTAATGTGGATGAAGATTCGGTGCTTAATGGCAATGCCCATACGGAGGCTTTCAAAAAGGCTGTGGCCAATGAAAATGCAGAGATAATCCTGATTAGCGCCGATATTGAAGCAGAGATTGCTCAGCTGGAAAGCAAGGAAGAACGCCAGGAATTTCTGGATGAAATGGGCTTGGAACAACCTGGAGTAAATAAGTTAATTGAAGCCAGCTATCAGTTATTGGATCTGATCACCTATTTTACTGCCGGTGAAAAAGAAGTGAGAGCCTGGACGATTCACCGGGGTACCAAAGCACCTCAGGCGGCTGCGGTGATTCATACTGATTTTGAAAAAGGGTTTATCCGGGCAGAAGTGATCAAATATGCTGATTATGTTGCCCATGGATCAGAAAATGCGGTCAAAGAAGCCGGTAAGCTAGGTGTAGAAGGGAAAGAATATGTAGTGACAGATGGAGATGTGATGCACTTCCGCTTTAATGTTTAAACCACTTGTTAATAACGCCATTCATCGAGGTATTTCCCAAATATTTTTGCCAGATTTTTGGCATCGTCAATACCTCGATGATGGTTACCTGTAAAATCAAACCCTTCTTTAGTTACCGATGATTTTAGGCCACGGGTACGGTGAAGCCGCTTGATTTCATGGTATTGCCTCCGAATATTAATATGGGACTCAGCCCAATCATAATCCAAATCGTGTAGCTGACAATCCTGGATCAGGATCTTTTTATCAAAATTGCCCCAAGAACAAAGCATGTATTCATCGTCAAACATTTCTGCCCAATCCTGAAAATCTTCGATTACAGCCGGAAATTGATCCGCCCGATTGATATTTTCCTGTTCAATGCTTGTTAGTTGTCGGCAAAACAAAGATAGATTGGGATGCAAAATGGGTTTGATAAAACGGTTGAATTCTCCTTCATATTCTCCAAACTGATTGATACGCACCGCTCCAATTTCGATGACCTCCTGGACTCTTGACATGGGGTTTCCCTCCCAACAGGTTGCTTCAATATCGTAAATAATAAAATTCAAATTTATTTTTTTTAAGTCCCCTTACTCTCTTGTATGAGCCCCTTTAATTCTTCTACCTGCTCTTGCAATTTGTCAATTTTATCTTCCAGAGCAAGGTTATTATCCATCGTCATTTCATCTACAAAAACGGCATTAGCCAGAGACATGCCAAAGACCCCACCCAATAAGACAATCATGACAAAATAAAAACGGGTAAAGCCTATCACCCATTCATTGTCGGTTCTTTGGGCAATTGTTGCAGGAATTTCGTTCCATCCTTCAACTGTAAAAAGTTGAAAAATAGTATAGGAAGACACCAGAGGGTTTCCAAAATATTCGGGTGCCGTTTTGCTGTAAAAATGACACGTAAACAAGGCCAGCAAAAAATTCAGAAACATCATAGCCATCAATACAAAAACTGATGCTTTTAAGGCTCGACCCAAACCATCGATTACCTGGTTAAAGTTGGGAATAAACCGAATCAGTCGCAACAATCTTGCCAACCTCAATACACGCAAAACAGTCAACACAGAGGTATCGGGGAATGGAATCCAATCCATCAACAACGTCGGCAAACTACCAACAATGATGATAAAATCAAACATATTCCACGCATTTGAAAAATAGGGTCCTGGTTTAAGAAACCTAAGTTTCACGATTACTTCGACCATGAAGAAGATAATAAAAACATGATCGATTAGAATCAGCCATTGATTTTCGGATAATTCCGGAAAATACCTAAGAAAAATGATGATTGCATTGACAAAAATTGCAATCAAAATATTCCTTTCCTGTAAAAAAAATCGTTTCATAATGGGATTTAGAACATGTTATATTTCTTCTAGTTCCATTTCTAGCTTTTTCCACTTTATCTGATCATCCAGATTATAGTTTTCCAGACGATTGTGATAATAGAACAATATTTTAAAACTATCACTAATTATTTCTCCGTTCTTGTTGAATTTCAGCGCTTTAGCTACGTGGTAATTGCCTAAGCGTGATATGCCGTCTTTAATTAACTGGTCAAGCTCCCAATGCATCTGTTCCGACAATTTTATCTGATCCTTTGCAGCCATTTCCAACAGGTGATCTCTAAGCTCTTCAATCACTTCAAAAAGCAGGGATTTTGAAAAAACGTAATCATCAGTAGGCAATCGCAATATACCGTAAAGGTCCAGTTTGGGATTTTGATATTTCAACAACTGAAAAGCTGCAAAAGCGACCAGGTGACTGGTCAACACAATATTGTCTCTGTGGTAACGCTCTACAATTTTATCGGCTAAAATCTTGGTGTATTCCGATTCACGCTGCAGGTTTTCATTAACTATTCCATTGGAAACAAAATAGTCTTTGATTTTAATTTCATTCCCGTATTTATCAAAACTTCGGCCATCGGCATTCACTGGATTTCCCAGCACATCCATTGGCTGACCGATAGAAAGAATAATCTCATTGCCCTTAGAGAATAGCTGCCAAACAAATTTAATAATTTGCCGAAAACTATTAAAAGCATCTTTTGACCGAATATAACGCTCCTTGCCCATAATTCGAAGATGTTGATCTATCAAATACTTGGCTTCCAATACGAAGTGATAACTCGTAACCAGGGGAACGATAAAAATTTTATCTTCTTTTCCCCTTTTCAGCAACTTTTCCTGCGCCTCAATTGCCGTACTTAAAAGGCCCAATTTGAGGTTGGTTTCCAACGCACCGGAACGGGAACGGGTTCCTCCTGGAAAAAACAGGGAATTGGTTCCTCGTTGGATAGAAAGATTAGACATTGCCTTGAGGGTCTCCAAATAAATCGGATTCTTTTTACGGCGATCAACCCGATAGGCCCCCAGACGATTCATGAAATAGGCTGTATAACCAGTATTGTACAAATTTAAACCGGCACCGTAAGAAAAAGAAGGCAGTCCAACAAAAGTGTCCATAGCAAAACCAATGAGGATGGAATCCAGGTTGCTAAAATGAGTAGGCACAATAACCACCGTTCCCTTTTTAAACAATTCGCGGATGGTATCCACTTCTCCGGTTACCTTCAGGCGATCAGCCAGGCGAAAGCGACTACTCCAAATTCGATGCCACCGTTTGGCCGCAGCCGTATTTAAAAGTCTCGTAAAAAATAGGGTGAGAAATTTTCTGGCAAATAAAAAGGTTTGTTTGCGAAAAGTGCCTACAATCTCCTCCGCATAACGATGGATGATTTTTCGTAAAATTTCCTCATTCGTTTTAATACTTTCTTCCTCACTCCGGTCCAGTGATTTTCGAACCAGTCTTTTACTGATTCTCCTCCAGAATTGTGGCTCATTTGGAGGATCAACTTTCCAGGGTTCCTCTTTTATCCTGATTTTTTCCAGGTAAATGGTCTTGGAGAGAATATCACTCACTGCTCCCGGCGATTTGCTCCAAATACGGTTGAAAGTGAATTCCTCAATCTCTTCCACAAATTTCCGGCGATCATGATGCAATTTATAAATAGGCCATTGCTCAATATCAGGAATAACCTGGTCGAGGTGGTTCGAGCTATTCTTACTCATAGGTTACATTTATCGATTCAATAAATGAGAGTACCTCTTCACGTCCCATTCTGCTACGCGCCGAAGTGATGAATTGTTGAGGCAATTCATTCCAGCTTTCCAATATTGCTTCCCGGATTGCATTCAGGTTTTCGGTTAGCTGGTGGGACTTCATACGGTCACATTTCGTATAAACCAATACAAAGGGTACCTGGTTCTCTCCCATCCAATTAATAAATTCAAGGTCAATTGCTTGCGGAGGGATATTTGAGTCTATTAGTACAAAGGCACACAATAGCTGAGGCCGTTGGCGGAAATAGGTTTTAATCATCTTCTCCCAGCTTTTCCGCAATTTCTTGGAAATCTGGGCGTAGCCATAACCCGGTAGGTCTACTAAAAACCAGGTTTCATCAATCAGATAATAATTCAACAATTGGGTTTTACCTGGCGTATTGGAAACGTGTGCCAAATCTTTCCGCTCGCAAAGCATATTGATCAGGGAAGATTTCCCTACATTTGACCGGCCTATGAAAGCATATTCCGGTCGTTCTTCATTCGGACATTTTGCTACACCAGGATAACTACCGATGTATGTCGCCTTGTTAATTTCCATGACCTTCATTTTTTGCAGAAAGCAAACATAACGAATAATATTCGGTTCTCTGATAAATCACGCGATTTGGAAACATTCAAAAGCGGGATATAAAAGCCTCTACCTGGTATTTTGTGCCTCTATATTATTGGGTCAAAGCATATAAAATTACCAAAAAGTTACTCAAAGGAAAACCTACAATATTATTAAGCTCAATTCAGTTATCTTTGCGCAACAATTTTAAAAAGATTTACTCGATGAAAAAAATACTGCTCTTCGTTTTTTTGTTTGGCTGCTTTGGAGCGGCGCAGGCACAATTTAAACTGGGGGTAAGAATGGGTATCAATACCACCGACCTCAATCCGAACGACATAAAGATTTTGGACGCCAATGGCCTGGATCGTTTTAACCTTGCTTTGAAACAAGCTAATTATGGGGTACATGGAGGGCTGGTATTCAGCTTTCGCAAAAACAACCTAATGATTCAACCCGAAGTCTTGTTAAATTCCAACAAGGTAGACTATACCATTACGGATGCTCAAGGATCAGGGTTAGTCGATTCTATCCGCAGTGAGAAATACCAATACCTGGATATTCCGGTATTGTTGGGTTTAAAACTGGGACCTCTCCGGTTACATGGCGGGCCTGTAGGCCATATTTATATCAACAGTACCTCTGAATTGGAGGGATTGGATGGTTATCTTGATCGCTTTGAACCTTTTACGCTGGGATACCAGTTGGGTGTTGGATTGACTATCTGGAAATTGATGCTGGATGTTCGTTATGAAGGAAACTTCACCAAATTTGGAGATCATTTTGAGTTTTTTGGCAATCAATATCAATTTGATCAGTCATCTGCCCGTTTTTTATTTTCCATAGGCTTCCTTTTTGGAGATGCCAATTGATATAAAGCGTCTTGAGATTTTCGGCTTCAGCATGAAAGTCCTAACACGCTCTAAGCTAATTTTTCATGTCATACAACCGTCTCAATCCTTTAGTACTCTTTAGACTAAAGAACTCTAAAGGCGAAACACAATGCCCTTGACCCTCAGGATGACAGAAGACGAATTAATCAAGGCCTGTCTGGCAGAAGACCGTCTGGCTCAAAAAGAACTGTACGAGCGGTACAATAGAGCCATGTATACGATAGCCTACCGGATGAGTAACGACTTTGAATTGTCGAATGACATTCTTCAAGAAGCGTTTATCAAGGTGTTTCGCGGCCTTCCCGGCTTCCGCAGCCAATCCACATTAGGAGCCTGGATCAAGACCATCGTAGTTCGAACGGCACTAAGCCGACTTAAAAAGGTACAACATTTTGAGCCGATCGAAAACCGCCCAGAAGGCAATGCCCTTGACTGGGGGCATTATTTGGATGCGGAATATCTGGAACAGGCCATCCAGAGCCTGCCTGATGGATACCGAGCTGTTTTTGTGCTGATTGAAATAGAGGGCTACTCTCACAAAGAAGTAGGTGAAATGCTCAACATCTCAACTGGTACATCGAAATCTCAATTGTTCCATGCCAAAAAGCGGCTGAGAGAGACTATTAAAACGTTGCTAGACTACTAAATGCCATGGAAAAGAATAAAAAAACCTTAACTGCGGCACTGAAAAAATTGCCGCAATATACGCCACCGGAAACGGTATGGCAGCACATTGATCAAGAAATTACTTACCGGCAAAACCTCGATCAATTGCCGCAATATACGCCACCGGCATCCGTTTGGAATGCCATTGAAGCCGACCTGGCACGACCCAGGGTAAAAACTTTCCGGTTTCCTATCCGAAAGGTCATTGCTTATGCGGCTTTGGTCTGTGGTGTTGCTCTGGGGTGGTATTGGCTGGGGTTGGATAAAGCAGCCAATGTTGAAATTACATACAGCGAGGAGCAGTATCAGGCAGTCTTATTGGCTCAGGATTGGGATGAAGATGAAGCAGCCATAGAAATAGTCGTCAAAGAATTTGACCACAAATCGCGTTTGGAAGGCGACGTTACAAATCCCAACAGTCTGAAAGTAGAATTACAAGAACTGAATGAAGCAAAAGAGGAACTGGAGCAATTGATGAAGCGCTATGGCCAGGACGCAGCAATGGTCAGTGAAATCAGCAAAATAGAGTTGGAGCGTACCAGTGTTATCAAACAAATGGCAGCTGCTATCTGATAAAATTCTTATACTTGAAAAAAAATCATCAAGCAATGCAAAAGACCCAAATGTTGTCGCACCTGATCGTATTCCTTCTTTGTATAGGATTACCATCAATGAGTTTTGCGCAGACGACACAACAGGTCATCACCAAAACCATTGAAAAGTCTTTTGCCTATAAAAAAGGGTACGAGGTAAATATTGAAGGCGAAAAGGCGGAGGTCACTATCAATACCTGGGACAAGGCAGAAGTATCCGTCCACATGGAAATCATTGCCAAACACCCTAAAAAGGATATCGCTGAACGAGATATTGAAAAAGTCAAATACCTTACTCAAAGGATTAAAAACAAAATTTATCTGCGTAACTACGCAAGCATTGAAGCAGGTGAGACCGCTATTGAGGCCAGCCTTTCTGCTAAATATACCATTTATCTACCCAAGGATTGTCCGGTATACCTCAAAAACTATTTTGGCACGGCTACGGTTAGTAACCTCAATAACCGGCTACGGATCAATGGTCAGTTCAGCACTATTGGACTTGAGAATATCGAAGGATTTATAGATGTGACTACCCGTTTTGGCGATTTGCTGGCCCAGCATCTTAATGGCCAAATGAAAATTAATGCCCGTCGTTCCGATATCACCCTAAGCGACATCAAAGGCAGTTACGACATTCAGGCCCAATACGGAGTGATCAAAATATTTTCGGATGATGATCTGGTCGATTTACGCATTGATGCAGAAAAATCAGACGTATTTTTGTACAACCCTAATCCAGCATTATTCAGTTACGCACTGACTGCCAATCACGGCAATATCAGCTTGCCCAACACCCTCAAAGCTGACCTCAAGGAAAATACACCAGATATAAAAAAAGTAGAATTCAGGCCGCGACAGGAGCTTTATCCTAGTATTACCATTAGTGTGACTTTTGGGAATATTAGTGTAGAAAAACCAAAGGCGAGGTAGCAGACAAACGTTGCGTGCTCATAAGCCTGATAACAAAGCGATTTAAAACCTACCTTCCAACCTGCTTGGCCACAACATAAAATCCAACATAAAAGTGTGGTGCTGAAGGAAACAGATCGCTCAATTTTCTAAAATCAGCAAAGCTGGTTTCTTTATTATAAAAATTGTCCAAAGATCGGGACTTTTTTGCCTGAAAAGTGATGCCTACATTGCCAGATCCCTGGTCGTTTTTGATCCACTCTAAAGAAAGCAGCACATCGTGATCAGTAACGATTCCATATTCCGTAAGGTCCACATCGAGTGTACCTTTTTTTTGTGGAGTGGTAATAATGACATTCTGCTTTAATAGGTTTTCACCAACTTTCCCATCCTGAAAATCATAAATATTTACCCGGAACAAAAGGCTATCGCCCTTTGCATGATTCAGTATAAAGTGGGCACTTTTGAGGTAAGTTTCTTTCTCGATTTTAATCAAGGCTCCAATTTCTGTACCTAACTGGCGACTCCCAAAACCAACACTCTGTTTTTTTTCATCTGAATTATAACCCAATACAACTGCTGTCTCTTCCAGTATTTCCGCCGTTATTTCAACTTCCGGAATGGCATATTGTCTAGGGACCAATTCAATTTCTTCAGCTTTCAGCAAGTCACTTCCAACGATATTCAGTTCGTAATAGCCAATAGAGGAAATGCTCACCGAATCATTCTGACTAGCAATTTTGAGTTCAAAATTTCCTGCTTCATCACTTACAGTCCCTACGGCTAATTTTTTAAACCCAATATTTACAAAAGGGACAGGATCTTTGGTAACTGCATCAAGGATTTTCCCATGGGCAACCGGCTGTGCCTTTAATAAAATCAATCCAATAAGCATAAATAAAGTCGAAAGCGCTAATCTCATAATAATCCTTCCTTTTCAATTTCTGTATCTGTATCATCAACTACAACGTCCCCATCGGCTGTATATTTCGTCATTAGCTCTGCAAACCCTACAAATATCAGTATCCATGGCCCAAATATCAGTCCTGCAATAACCCAAAGCCACAAATATTTTTCGGCCTTTTGTTTTTGCCTGTAATAAATGGTTAATATTACGACGACAGTTGTTACCCATATATAATGAAAAGGGCCAAAATCTTTAATATAGGTTGTAATCAAATCAGATCCTGTTCTTGAGATGCTGTACTGAAATCTTCCATTTGCAATGATAAAATTAAACATGACTAATAATATCCCAACGATCAGAGGTTTATAATTACTACTTCCCTCATCTTTGATAAAACCACCTAATATCGTGTCATTTTCATCTCTTTCCAGTTTCTGATATTCGATTTTATACTCGCCTACCTGATCAGTAATGATGCTAAATTGTTCGCCTTCCAATTCCTGATATTCGATCTCATACCCCCTTTCTTTAAGTATGTTTTCTGTTGCTTTTAAGGCAGCTTGTTGATATTGGCCTTCCCCTGACTGGAGAATCTCAATTAGTTGTTCGTCAGAATAATCCTTAAACTTTTGATAAAATTGGTTTTCCATAGGTTCTCTCATGTTTTTAAAAAAAGTCCTCTTTTATTATGACGCCAAAGGGTTTAAAATTCCATAAGCTTTGAACATTTTTTTACAAAAAAATAAAAATCTTTTAAAACAAGCCGGTTTGGCTAAAAAGCTGATTGGTCAATTGTTTCGGAACTATACCGATTATGAATTGTCGGTTGAGCAATATCGGAAGGTGAAACGGGAATTGTTGATGGCATTGACAGAAGGCGAGTAAGGTTGTTGATTGACGACCTCTTTTCGTCAATCAACAACTACCTTGAAGTCGTCAGTTGATATTTCATCAACTTTTCATAAACTGACCTCTATAAATTTTACGATCTACTTTCAATTTAAAATAGTAAATCCCTTTTGCCAGGGTTGAGATATCTACTCTTTTTTCGGTGGTCTCCCCTATCCTACCCTGCCAGTTGTTCAACAATTGGCCAGAGGTATTAAGCAAGGCCAGTTCATAGGTGCCTCGGACACTTTTTTCAGGTAGCTGAATGTTAACAAAACCTGTAGCTGGTGACGGAAAAACCGTTAATTCCTGATGGGCAATAGAAGGATATTGGGTATTTAGAATGGTCGTATCCGGGACTACAATAATAGAATCCAGGTTATAAGACTGAATGGAGCGAGCGTGGGTACCGGCAACCAGCTCGTTGCGAACAGGATTGTATTCCAGATCGTAGACAGGTACAAAAGGCAGGTTATTGCCAAGACGTTGCCAGGTTTGCCCAGCAGTCATGCTACCATAAACCCCACCATCAGAAGCGACAAAGAGGGCTGTATCCTGGTTATTGGGTAGAATATAAACGTCATTCAATGCCAGGTCAGGTAGGTCACCGTCAATGGATTCCCAATTGACACCACGATCCGTTGATCGGAAGATATGTGGACTGGAATCATTGTCTTTATAGCCTGATACGGTGACGTATACCCAATCTTCATGGTATGGAGAAGCCTTAATATCTGTTACATAACGATCAGTGATACCGGCCGTGACATTTGTCCAATTGAAATCATCGACATTATCCACCCGCCAGACATTGCCGTCGCTAGTGCCAACATAAACCAGGCCAGGAACCAGGGGAGATTCGTGCAAGGTGGTGATGGTATGATACCGAGCTGCATCTCCTGGGCCATCAGTCAGGTCATCAGATACAGGTTCCCAGAGGGGAAAGACTCCGGCAGTACTTCGATAAAGGCGGTAAGTACCGGTGTACATGACATCCGGGTTATGCGGGCTCATAACCAGTGGCGTATCCCAATTAGTACGGTCATCTGAATCCATGCCCGTATTAGCTGATGACCAATTTTGCCAGCTTCCATCTGTACTTACCACAAAATTTCCATTCTGCGTTTCGGCATAAGTAACATCTGCATTGGTGGGGTGAAACAATAATTGAAACCCATCACCACCATAAATACGCAGCCAATCATCCTGCTCAGAAGTGCCTCCGGAGCTACCATTATCCTGTGCCCCTCCAAAATACCAATCGGGGAGATGTGGGTTATAAGCCACCCGATAAAACTGAGTCGTGGGAATATTTTCGATATCCGTCCAGGTAATACCGAGATTCTCACTTTTGTAAAGGCCTCCGTCTGTACCCAAATAAATATTGTTATGGGCAAAAACCAGGTCGTGTTTGTCGGCATGAACCTCGTACGACCACCATGATGGGGTCGCCAAATTCCAAGTTTGGCCGCCATCAATAGTGCGCCACAAATCAACCCCTAAAACAAACAAATCATCATCTGATTCGGGGTTTACCCGGAGTTGTCCAAAATACCAGCCAAAGCCTCCCAGAATATTATCAGGAAGATTGGTAGTATCCCAGTCAATCAGGGGCGTCCAGTTGAGTCCTGCATCTATGGATTTATAGATATTGTGCAATTCTTGGTCATTTCCAGTATAACTGGCAAACAATACATCAGGATTGCTGCCAGACATAGCCAAACCTATACGGCCAATAGATTCCTGCGGCAATCCTCCCTCTAATAATGTCCATGTAGCGCCACCATCTATAGATTTGTGGATTTTAGCGTCAGGTCCGTTGGTTACCGATTCCATATTGTTTCGAATACGGTTCCAGCCGGCGGCATAAAGAACGCTAGGATTCTCTGGATTAATCAGCAGATCTGTAATGCCTGCTTCCTCACTTAGGTATAAAATATGTGTCCAGGTTTGTCCGCCATCGGTAGACTTATACAATCCTCGGTCATCATTCCTTTTGAATGGCAATCCCATGCAAGACACATAAATAATATTGGAATCTGTTGGATCAACCACAATTTTAGAGACGATGCGCTGATCTGTCAATCCCAGATGTGTCCAGGTTTGTCCGCCATCAGTACTTTTGTATACCCCATCACCAATTTGCACATAACCGCCAATATTCGGGTCACCGGTTCCTACATAAACCGTTTCAGGGTCATTGGGGTCTAACGTTATAACTCCAATGGCCAGGAAAAGATTATTGTCAAAAATTGGTGTCCAATTGCTGCCACCATCGATGGTTTTAAAAACCCCACCTGTTGAAAATCCGGTATAAATAATATTCGGATTGGTTGGATGCACGGCAATCGTATTGACCCGGGCCCCAATATTGGCCGGCCCACGGCCGATCCATTCCAAATCAAAGCCTGGAAATTCGTCCTTAAGCAATGATTCTAATTTGGCATTTTCTAATGCCTGAGTATATGCTTTGAGATTGATGGTCCCATCCGGATAAGCTCTTTGCAAAAAAAAGTGATCATTGGGTGCATGCATGTCCGTTAAACGATCACTGCTTTTTTCGTTTCGTTTATCTTCACAAGATAAAAAAACACACAGGAAATTGAAGGCAAGGAGGCTAAGTAGAAACTTATTCATACGAATCCGGATTTATTAGAGATGTTGATTTTTCTAGGAATAAAACTACTGGAATTTGCACGTATTTTTAAAAGTCTCCCTCGGCAAGTTTGACAGCTTACAGTCAGAATAGGTAAAAATGTAATATGTTTTATATCATTTCTTCTTGTAGTCGAATGATTTTTCTCAACAATTTCATCATTTTGACATTAATAGAAGGTGTTACATTAAAAAATTGGGTGTTGATGGTAATCCAGTCTTCCACTCGGTTGACCTCTGCCAAGTTGTGATAGGCCACTTTTTTAGCTTTTTGTAAATGGGCTTTCCAATAGATCCCTTTTTCCGTTAAGGCAAACCCTTCTTTGCAAGAGCCCATAATGCTCTGATCACAAATCAACAATATCCGTTCCTGTGTTTCGGGAAAAAGAAATGCTTTTCCGGCATTTTTTAGTTTATCAATCGGCATCACCAAAAAATCGGTGTATATGGTTTCCTCCTCCTGGTTGAAATCCAGAAAATCAAGAATCATTTTCCGTAAATCTACCTGTTCCAGTTTTGTAAAATTGTGGTAGCTCAGAATAGCTTCCGGCAACAGAATTTTATTTAGGGTTTTGCAATGTTTGATCAAATAAAAGTCTAACAATTCGTCCAACAGAAAACGAGCTTTTTGATCCATCTTTTGAATAGCAAGCGAACCACTGAGTCGAATTTGATCGGTTTGATTCATAAATTGGTTCACCCTTCTTTCCAATACATCCCGAAAGCCACTTTCATAGACATGCTCTGAGTATTCCTGGCTTGATTTTATCCCCTGCTCTTCCTCAATGCGCTTTTTTAATTGGCTAAAGAACAGTTCCTTAATCTTCTGTTTGGCATCCCCTCCCCAGTCAATTAGTGGCTCAGCATTATTTTTTGAGGCAGCTCCTTCCTGGCTAGCTCCACAATTCCAACAAAATTTGGCATTATCTGGAAGTTCAATACCACATTGATAACAATGGATCATAGTTGTTATGATGATAATTTTTGTAAAGATAAAAATTATGTGAACCAAGCACAGCAATTTGCTTACAGGGGCCATTAGGCACAGGTTTCCTATTGAGCACTTTGAACAAGAATTCCTCTGGTTTGTTTCAAAATTAGTTATCTAGGTCGGTAATTAGCGGGCAGCAAAGTTTAAGTTTTCTGTTTCAGGCGAGCTATTTTGCCGCCACTTCGCTGACTCCTTAATGTGTTTATAAAATAAAAAGTTCAAACCTATGCTCCAAGTTACAACAATATGGTATGAGTGAACAGCAACCGTATAACAAGGTAAAAAAAGACAGCGAGTACCAATCCTTCGCTTTTCATCCTTATAATGTTGTGCTGGCGCTTCTTCTGTTCAGCCTATCCGCTCTATTTTTAAGTTTATCCATTGCCTTCATCTACACTCGGATACAGAATAAGCTGCCTCCTATAAAATTGCCATTGATTTTTTTGTTTAACACCCTTATACTGGTAGGCAGCAGTTATACCATGTATCTGGCCAAACAGGCCTATTTAAAAGACAATACTCGAAATTATCAGATGGCATTAGTGGCTACTATTATGCTTTCTTTGGTATTTATGGTGGCTCAATTCTTTGGTTGGAGAACCCTATTTTCTCAGGAAATTTATATCTATACAGATAATTCGGCCGGTTATTTATATGTTATTTCCGGCTTGCATTTTGCCCATATCATTGCGGGGCTGCCTTTTTTAATTGGGTTTTTATACCAGGCTTTTAAAAATATGAGAGAGCCGGTGAGTGTGTTGGTCTATTTCTCTGATCCTGAAAAACGGCTTAAATTAAGGCTACTCACTATTTATTGGCATTTTCTTGATGTGTTGTGGATTTACCTAGTTCTTTTCTTCTTGTTAAATCAACTCATCCAGTAATGATTTGGGCCACCTTTAAAAAGGCAAATAACATCACCTTCTACCGGCTATAAATTTTATCTTTGTGCTTTTGAATGCAAAGATCCTCCAAATAAGCGCATGATTGACAAAATTATTGAACAATTATGCCCTTTAGGTTTTCTCTGATTATAGATATCTTACTAATTTTGTAGCAATTTGTAATTAATCCATTTTGAACATGAAAAATAAAATCATAGTACTCTTAACTATTGCTCTTGGGTTTTCATTGTGGCAGTGTAGCTCTCCGGGAACGAATATTGAAGGGACGATTGCTAAT
The DNA here is from genome assembly GCA_021604865.1 of Saprospiraceae bacterium. GTDB lineage: Bacteria > Bacteroidota > Bacteroidia > Chitinophagales > Saprospiraceae > BQJU01. The sequence goes on from BQJU01000013.1 coordinate 65,000, forward strand.
GCAAAAGATTTGCAAATTTTCCTTGACAAAGTAGAAATTGGCAAAGCCAACGCAGTGCTGGCCAAGGGAGACATCAACAGTTCGGGTTCTTTTTCTTTCAATTTCCCTGAAGGGCTGGAGCCTGGGATTTACAACCTTCGGATAGGCGCTCAAAAAATCAACCTTGCATTCGACGGGCAAGAAAAAAAGGTGACAATTAATGGGGATGTGCGAGATATGCAAAGTTATAACTTTGAGGTCAAGGGTTCTAAAGATGCAAAGATTCTGGTAGATATCATGCAGGGTTTAATTGCAAAAAAAGTAACCTCTGATGATATCGGGCAATTCATAGATACGACGTCCAGTCCTCTGATTGGTGCTTTTGTTGCTTATAAGGCACTTGGTCCCAATGTGAAATTTTTGGATATGCAAAAAAAGGCCCAGCAAAAATTACTGGCCGAAAATCCGAATTCCATTTCTGCTCAGGAATACGGTAAATACCTCTCACAGGTTGAAACCCAGGCTGCTGCTCGCCGGAGTACTGAATTGATCCAGGTAGGACAACCCGCTCCAGATATCAAACTAGCTAGCCCTGAAGGTAAAGAATATTCGCTTTCCGACCTGAAAGGCAAAGTAGTCCTGCTCGACTTCTGGGCCAGTTGGTGTGGTCCTTGCCGCCGAGAAAACCCTAGTGTGGTAAAGGTTTATGATAAGTATAAAAAAGAGGGTTTTACCGTATTTAGCGTCTCATTAGATGGTGTAGATAGCAGAACCCGAAATGCACTGGCAGGTTCCTCTCAAAATGCAGACGACATGCTGGAAAGAAGCAAAAAGAAGTGGATGGATGCCATCAAACAAGATGGTCTTGCCTGGGAGTATCATGTCAGTGATCTTAAAAAATGGGAATCTTTTCCTGCCAGCCTTTATGGTGTGCGCAGTATTCCTCGTACTTTCCTCATTGACCGTGAAGGAAAAATTGCAGCAGTTGGCCTACGTGGAGCTGCTCAAATTGAAGCGGAACTGCAAAAGCATTTGTAATCGTAGAGAAACTCTGTATGGCAAAGCAGAAGAAATCTGGCTAAATTAAGTTCAGATTTCTTCTGCTTCCTACCAAGTTAAACATTTCGAAAAACCGCACAAATAATCCCCGTCGCTACTCCGGCATTTAACGACTCCATGCCTGATCCATCTACCTGGGGAATACGGATTTGTTGATCAACCAGACTAAGATTTTCTGGAGAGATGCCCTGGCCTTCATTCCCAATAACAATGACTCCAGTCGCAGACACTCTTTTTTCAAAAATATTCTCTCCAGTCATGGTGGCCCCGTATAACACGAGGTCCGGTAAAGCTTTACGAAGGGCTGAAAGTGTTGTTACTGGCGTATCCACACGCAAAAAAGCCCCCATCGTGGATTGGATCACTTTGGGATTGTAAACCTCTACACAATCAGGACTGCAAAATACCTGAGGAATACCAAACCAATCAGCTATGCGCAGGATAGTGCCCATATTACCCGGATCCTGAATGCCATCCAGGTAAAGTGATAAATTTTGTTTAACTTGATTGTAATTAGGTGTATTAGAAGGTTGTTTTAAAACGACGAAAACCTGATTAGGCGTATTAAGGCTGGAAATTTGGCCCAATTCCGTTATCGAAATATTAAATATTTTATCCCGGTAGGCCAAAAGGAGTTTTTCGTTCGTTGTAATCCACGACTCTAATGCATAAATTCCTTCAATCTCAATATGCTTTTGGCTAAAGATTTCCTTAGCCATTTTGTCACCTTCAACCACAAAATTATTATACTTTTGTCTAAATTTTTTTTGACGAAGGGACCGCAAATATTTTATCGTATTTTTTGAAATTGTCATCAGTCTTTGATCCAAATTCGAATGCACTTACTTTCGCTGGCAAAATACGCAATAACCTGCATTATTTGTTTACAGTTGTTAACATCCTGTAACACAGCAAAGTATTTAGAGCCTGACCAGCAATTATTAAAAGGTAATGATATCAAATTCATTGCTACAGAAAAAATCAATAACAAGCGTACCCTTCGTTATGAATTATCGACCCTTTACAAACAACAAGAAAACGGAAAATTCTTCTTTATACCCAGAGAATGGTTCTACCTAGCCACCCAGGGTCCAAACGATACGACGGCACTGGATCGTTTTCAAAAGAGGGTTATTGCCGAAGTCCCCAGCATCTATGATGAGGGGAAAGCGCAAACCACGCTTGAGGCAATGATCAGCTACCTGCAGTACAAGGGCTATTTTCTTGCAGATGGCTATTTTGAAGACGAGATTCGAAAACACAAGGCTTACGTCACTTATTTTTTAGACCCAAAACAGAATTATACGATCGACAGTGTCTTTTTCAATAGCCCTGATTCCAATATCCATCACATCGTCAACGGCATTTCGCAATCCTCCAACTTCAAAAGAGGCAATAGCCTGGACTTGGGACTTTATGAAAAGGAAAAAAAGAGGATTTCCAGCTATTTACGCAACATCGGATATGCTAATTTTTACGCAGAATACTTTGAAAGGCTTGAGGTAGACACGATGGTGCATGCCGGCAAAAATATGGCGAATATTTATATCAATATTTTGCCCCCCTACGGCGATAGCAGTCATCAAGTCTTTAAAATTGGAAGAGTTGACGTATTCCCTGACTTTGATCCCGTCCGGCCTCAGGAACAATTGATAGACACTTTAATTGAGGGTTATTATTTTCATAACCCCAGTGCCAGTGCCCGTGTAAAACCAATGACCATCATTCGCGAAATTTTCCTGCATTCCGGTGATTTGTTTGAACAGGACAACCTTGATAAAAGCAACCTCCAGCTTTCTACTCTTGGCATCTATCGTTTTGTGAGAATTCGCCAGGAGACAGATAGCCTGGATGCCAGTAAGCTGAATTTCCGTATAGAATTGACGCCTAATCAAAAGATGGAATTAGGATTGGACTTTGAACTCAATTATACCAACCGAAGTAGTTCTTCAGGAACCGGTAATTTGATTGGAGTCTCTCTTAGTCCGAGTTTAAAAAACCGCAACTTATTTCGAGGGGCAGAACTTTTGGCAACCAATATTTCTGCCGGGGTAGAGATGGACCCTAGTGGCAATGCCATCAGCTTTTGGAATACCATTGATCTCGGGTTTCAGTCAGCCCTCTATTTTCCTCGGTTTCTTGATTATTTCGGCATTTGGAAAGGATTAAATAAAGTTCCATTTGGTAAAAACAAGCGCTTATTAAGAACTGATTTCTACAATACGCTGAAGGAAAAGGGCGCTACACGAATATCAGGCAGCTACAACTTTCTTCAGGTGGTAAAATGGTATCGATACAACCTTTTTAATGCCGCTTATGGTTATGACTTTCAACGATCTCCTACCTCACGATATATCATCAATCATATCGGAATCGACTTTTTGGACCCAATCACCGAACCCAATTTTGATTCGCTGCTAACCAGGAACCCCTTTTTACAAAGAAGTTGGGGGCAGCAGGTTTTTGTAAGTCTTTTATTTCGGGACCTCAACTACGTTTACAACAGTCGGATAAATCGCTTCGGTGAATCCAATTACGTAGGTCTTTCGTTGGAACTGGCTGGAGCAGAAATTTGGGCGGCCAATGCTATTTACAACGAATTTGCACTGAAACCGACCACATTTAAACTGGGTAATAAAATCGATTTTTCACAGTATGCCGTTTTTAACGCAGATTTTCGATATTATCGACAATTTGGCCCTAGCCGGAGCATTGCTACCCGGTTTAACATTGGTTTTGCCGTGCCTTTTGGTTTGACGTCTGATGTTCCCTATGTCAAACAGCTTTATGTCGGTGGGGCCAATAGTATAAGAGGTTGGGCACCCAGAGGTTTGGGCCCAGGTGGCTATCTCGACCCTCTTTCCCTTGATCCTGGGCAACGGGAATTGTTGTACCAAACAGGCAATCTTAAACTGGAATTTAACCTGGAATATCGATTCAATATTTTTTGGTTGATGAAAGGGGCGCTTTTTCTGGATGGAGGAAATGTATGGACTACCAGTCGTGACCTCAATCGGTGTGGTTCTCAGTTTTTGTTTTCATCCAGAACTTCAGATGACTGCATCACGGGAGACAATGTGAATGATCCTTTTTACAAACAAATAGCCTTGGCCACAGGCTTTGGTCTGCGGTTTGACTTCAGTTACTTCATTTTTCGCCTTGACCTTGGCATCAAACTCCGTTATCCTTATCCGAGTTCCCGGGAAGGTTCTGTGTCTGAATGGGATTATTGGGAGAATTTTAAAGGTTGGGGAATTCGGGATATTAATCCAGAAATTGGATTGGGGTATCCGTTTTAGGTATATAGTGAAAGGGGAGCTTACTTTTTAAATAGCGACTTTCGGCCATAGTCCTTACAGATGGGGCATTTTTGGGGATCATGGCCACGTGCAGGACAATACTCCCTTCCAAAAAAGATGATTTGTAGGTGCAGCTTGTTCCAATTTTCTCTTGGAAATAACTTTTTTAAATCAGCTTCTGTTTTTTCTACGGATTTGCCATTACTCAGCGTCCAGCGATAGGCCAGGCGATGAATGTGGGTATCCACCGGAAAAGCGGGAATGCCAAAGGCCTGTGACATAACAACCGATGCTGTTTTGTGTCCGACACCTGGCAGAGCTTCCAATGCCTCAAAACTCACGGGAACTTCTCCCTGGTATTCATCCAAAAGGATTTGCGACAGGTTGTAAATGGCCTTTGATTTCCTTGGCGATAAACCACATGGCCGGATAATGGATTGAATGTCCTCCACATCCAGCTGAACCATTGCCGATGGGTTATCAGCTTTTGCAAATAAATGGGGTGTAACCTTGTTGACCCTTACATCTGTACATTGGGCGGATAACAAAACGGCCACCAGCAACGTATAAGGGTCCTGATGATCCAGTGGAATAGGGGTTTCCGGATAAAGTTCTTCCAACTTTTCAGCAATACGGGCGGCTTTTTCCTTTCGTGTCATAGCTAAATTTAATAGTCAAAAGTGCCATGTGGCGTTTCAAGGCGTACATGTTCTCCCTCAGCTTGTTCGACATAGCCAATAATTTTGGCATCAATATCAAATGATTTTGCCAGATCAACCATTGAGGCAGCAGCTTCGGCAGTGGTGTAGACTTCAAGTCGATGTCCCATATTAAACACCTGGTACATTTCTTTCCAAGTTGTACCACTTTCCTCCTGAATCAGTTGGAACAGTGGAGGAATAGGCAATAAATCATTTTTGATGACTCTCCTATTCTTAATGAATTTCCCGACTTTGGACTGACCGCCGCCAGTACAATGGATCAGTCCGTGAATGTTGGAACGCTGATTATCCAAAAGCACCTTCAAATAAGGCAAATAAGTTCTGGTTGGCGACAAGACCAATTTGCCGATGTCGATTGACTGGCCATCAATATCAATTTGATCCGTCAGCCGTTTATTACCTACAAAGACTACAGACTCAGGGGTATTCGGATCAAAACTATCTGGGTATTTCGCAGCATAATCGTGGTGAAATACATCGTGCCGGGCAGAAGTTAGTCCATTACTACCCATACCTCCATTGTAGGCATCTTCATAACTGGCCTTACCATAAGAAGCCAATCCCACTATTACGTCTCCTGGCTGAATATCATTAATTATCAGGTCCGCACGTTTCATCCTGGCAAAGGCTGTAAAGCCAACATCAACTGTACGCACTATGTCGCCTACATCCGCAGTCTCCCCCCCAGAAAGATGTATTTTCACCCCATAGTCAGCCATTTGCTTTTGTATGTCTACCGCGGCATTGATCAGGGTGCTGATCACGTCTCCCGAGATCAGATTTTTATTGCGGCCAATCGTCGAAGAGATGATGATATCATCAACACAACCCACACAAGCCATATCATCCAGGTTCATGATCAGCGCATCCTGAGCGATACCTTTCCATACCGACAAATCTCCGGTTTCCCGCCAATACATATAGGCCAAACTAGTCTTGGTGCCTGCGGTATCGGCATGCATTAAATTACAGAAATCCGGATCGCCAGCTGCAATATCGGGGATGATTTTGCAGAAGGCATTGGGATACAACCCTTTGTCTAAATGCTGAATAGCAGCATGTACTTCATCCTTAGTTGCAGAGACCCCTCGCAGGTTATATTTATACTGATTACTCATGGTAGAAACTTTGCGCGCAAAGGTACAACTTTCCCTGAAAAGCTCCTGAGCGCTTGTTTGGAAGCCAACTATTTGGCTGCAAAGGATCACTTTCCGCTACAAAATCCGACCTCCAAACATGATCCGAGTTTAGCATACTAACTGAAACGGGTTAATGAACCCGCCTAAAGGCATATTGACGAATTCAGGTTTTGAAGTCCCTCCGTAACGCATTAAATTTATCACTCACCAGATAGAACAGTTTCCTTCTATTGATCCCAAAGAATCAGTGTTGTTCTTAATTTCAATTTTCGCCCGACTCTGATATTTAGAGTCGGGCGGTTTTATTTTGAAGAGCGGTGAATAAAAAGTGAGCCATAGGGTTGTTTTAAAAAATAACTTCATCAACTTTTTCCCATATTTTGTCGTAAAATATTCGGACCTCCGTCAAATAGTTTGTAATTTGTTAGCAATAAAAAAAAATACACATGCTAACGCTTATTCCTATTTTTTTCATCCTATTAATGATTTTATTGTCCGGGGTTTTCACTGTAAAACAGCAAACTATTGTTTTGGTGGAACGTCTTGGCAAGTTTCAAAGTATTAAAGGCCCTGGATTGCAATTTAAGATCCCTTTGGCTGACCGGATAGCTGGAAGAGTGAATCTCAAAATCCAGCAATTAGACGTCTTGGTGGAAACCAAAACCAAAGACAATGTTTTTGTCAAATTAAAGGTTTCTGTCCAGTTCATGGTATTGAAAGATGCAGTTTATGATGCCTTTTATAAATTGGAAAACCCCTACGAACAAATTACAGCTTACATTTTTGATAATGTTCGGGCCGAAGTTCCTAAAATGAAGCTTGATGACGTATTTGAGCGCAAAGATGATATTGCTATCGCCATACGCAGGGAATTAGAAGACGCCATGAACGAATACGGTTATGGCATTGTGAAAGCTTTGGTTACTGACATCGATCCGGATCATGAAGTAAAAGTCTCTATGAATCGTATTAATGCTGCTGAACGAGAAAAACTTGCCGCAGAATACGAAGGTGAAGCAGAACGGATTCGCATTGTGGCCAAAGCCCGTGCTGAAGCGGAAAGCAAGCGTCTTCAAGGTCAAGGTATAGCCGACCAGAGACGGGAAATCGCCAGAGGTTTGGAAGAGTCCGTTGAAGTGCTCAATAAGGTAGGCATCAATTCCCAAGAAGCTTCCGCACTGATCGTTGTTACCCAGCATTACGACACCTTGCAGTCCTTAGGTGAAAACACCAATAGCAACCTCATACTGCTGCCTAATTCTCCATCCTCAGCAAGTAATATGTTGACCGATATGGTGACTTCATTTGTGGCCTCTCAACAAATGGGGGAAAATATGAAAAACCCTAATGCCCTCGAACTGAAAACTCCGGAAAAAGTTAAAGTTAAGAAATAAGTATTTTTCACATACAAAAAACCACAAGACCACACATTAAATAATTATATTTGAGATTGTTTAATGCGTGGTCCCCTTTTCTAATCAGGAGTCAAAGTCTTAATTTATAATACCCACCGCGCTATTATTTCATCTATTGATCAATTCATGTATCCATGAAGCGTTGTGGTATTCTTATTACTTTGTTATTATTGTGCCTTTGTTTGGTTAACTCAAAAGCCAATAATTCTCTTAACTTCGGATTTCCAGACTATTTACAGGAATTACCTGGTGATGAGTTTGGGATCTTGTTGGAGACCGCTAGTCTTTGGATAGGACTCCCCGATGAAAGAAGTGCAATGGTTTTGGCCAAAATTCCTGCTGGAACCCGGGTGAAGATCCTCGGATTAGAAAAACAATATTACAAGGTTATTCACAAACACCTGATCGGTTACCTAGACCAAAGGGTAGTAGGCATTTTTGAAGAGTCTACTAAAAAGTACCGCCCTCAACCTGTGGTGTATTCAGAAAATAAGGCTGAATCCAATAACAACATCTCTTCAGAAAAGCAGCCAAGCCACGAGGATAAGACAGAAAAGGAACCTACTAATCCTACCCTGGTTTCTACACCTAAAAAAGGATCATTTGTAGTAACCAAAGCAACCAGTCTGAGGGAATATCCCGATTCCAAATCTCAGGTATTTATCAGATTTAAACCGGGTGCTGAAATCCACAAAGTTTTGGATAAATCCAATAAATATTGGTGGTTGGTTGAATATAAAGGCCATACTGGGTGGGTTAAATGTGCTTTGTTGAAGGAGTGACCTCATAGGCTCCTGTATCTCTGAGCGTATGTTTGGAGGCCAACCAATTGGCTACAAAATCCGACCTCCAAACAAGCGCTGAAAAAACCTTCGAAATTTCCACTAAAATCTGTTTCTTTTATATTGATACCAGTACCCTTGGTAAGTTTTATCATTGTCTTGGGATATGTATATTGTAAAAAGTCAATCATGGATTATAAACGTTATGACCTTATTCAAATTTTTTCTACATTTACAAAGGTAAAAGGGCTGCTGTGAGAATAAATACGCTTACTAATTTCATGCCTGATTATTATACACTTTTGTTTAGCAAGTAGCTAAATTACAGCTACTTGAAATAACGGAAAACCCACTTTTGCACCTATGCGAAAAAGCAAGGCCATACAATTGTTACGATCGCTGAATGCCCTTGAGCTAGATCGTTTACGCCAGTATGCCCAATCGCCTTATTGCAACCACAACAAAAATGCGCAGCAATTATTAGAAAAACTTCATACTTTTTATCCGGACTTTAGTAGCGATATACTTGAGAAGAAACGTTTTTTTAAAAAGGTTTACCCACAAAAGAAATACAACGAAGCTTACCTGCGCAAGCAATTATCCGGCTTGTATCAAATGACCAAATCATTTTTAGCTACTGAATCCTGGAACAAAAGAGAGGATTTGCACCAGCAGTTTTTACTTCACCAATTACAGGAGCGTGGGTTAGATACTATTTTCCAAATTCATTTTGATCAATTTATTAAAGAGTTACAGGACCGCCCCCAAAGAGATGGTTTTTATTTCCATCACGCCTATCAATTAGCTAGACGAGCCGACCAATTTTATAAGCAACAACTGTTTGAAGAACAGGAAGATGCCCTACAAGCAAAAGTCAATAATCTCGATGTTTTTTACCTGGTTCACAAACTAAAGGGAAGTTGTGAAATGATCAGCCGCAACCAAAATTCCGGAGCCAAATACCGGTTGCCTTTGGTTAAAGAACTAGTTGCCTATCTGGAAGCAGAAACAGAATCCTTTCTTCAATTCCCAGCAATAGCTATTTATTTACAAGTATTAAAAGTATTGGTCTATCATCAGGATACAGATCACTATTTTACACTTATTGATATGTTGACCGAATGTGGAAGCTGTTTTACGGATGCTGAACGGACTGAGATCTATGGCTATGCAAAGCATTATTGCCTACGCCAAATCAGGCAGGGGGATCCGGAATTTCTGCAACACCTTCTTAATCTCTACCAAAATTTATTACGTGAAGGCCTTCCTTTAAGGGAGGGATATTTGCCAGAAGAAACCTATCAAAAGATAATTATCCTTGGGCTTAAATTAAAGGAGTTTGATTGGACCGAGCAATTCATTTTCGACTATAAGGAGAAACTTCCATTGGAAGGCCGGGACAATATATTCCAGTATCAGTTAGCTTCTTTGAATTATGAAAAAGGGCAATTTCAGCAAGCCATAAAAGTGTTGAAAAATGCTCGATTCTCTGATATCCAATATGAAATAAATGGTCAGTATTTGCTGCTAAAAACGTATTTTGATTCTGGCCAATTGGATCATCTAATTGAACAACTTGACACCTTCAACCTTCGGCTGATGCGTATGAAAGTACTCTCCAGTCAGGAAAAACATGGCATCAAGAATTTTCTGGTCTTACTGAAAAGGATCAGCCAACTCTATACCAGTGCAAAACAATGGAGTCTTGTTGAATATGAAGAAAAAAAGCAAAAAATCAAAGACCGGCTGGATCAGGCAGATCCTATTTTTAAAGGCCATTGGCTGCAAGAGATTTTTGCTGGATTGGGGTGAGCATCCGAGCTTGTGAGTTGGTGAGAGACAAGGAGACCGTTTTGCCTCCTTGCCTTTCAAATGGTATTTTTACTTCTCCAATTCCACAATGAGATCGTCCTGCTCTACTAAGGTTTTTTCTTTGAGGTGGATGCGTTTTACTTTTCCTGCTACCGGCGAGGTAATGGTGCTTTCCATTTTCATCGCTTCAATGACAAACAAAGGGGCATTGAGGGCAATTTCATCTCCTTCGTGAACCAGAATTTTCGAGAGACTTCCTTGCAGTGGCGCTCCAATTTCATTTTCATCTTCTACTTTGCGATGGGCAACAATTTCCGTTTTGATTTTCATATCCCGAACAGGAACGGACCGAGTTTGTCCATTCAATTGAAAGAAAACAAGACGAGTTCCCTGCTCATCGGCGTAGGTACAATTGAGGTATTTAATCAGGATATTTTTTCCGGGTGCCAGTGCGATGATAATTTCTTCGTTGGGTTTTAGACCGTAGAAAAAGGATTTGGTCGGCAAATTTTGCAGCGAACCGTAGATTTGAAAGTATTCCCTGAAATCGGCATATACCTTTGGGTATAGTTTGTAGGATAAAAAATCCTTAATACCTAGTTGTTCACCAAAGGTTTCCCTGAAAACAGGAAGTTCTTTATCAAAATCAATCGGTTCCAAATGCTCATTTGGGCGATCTGTATAGGGTTTTTCTCCTTTCAATATCATTTGTTGCATTCCTTCTGGAAATCCCCCTTTTATTTGCCCCAAATCACCACGCATCAGTGCTTTGACACTGTCCGGAAAAGCCAGCGTATCTCCTTTTTCCAGGACATCTTTTTTGCTCAAAGCATTGGATGTCATAAACATAGCCATGTCACCAACTACCTTTGAGGAAGGTGTCACTTTGATAATATCACCAAAAAGTTCATTAGCCGATCGGTAATTTTCCTTGATGGTTTCAAATTTATCTTCAAGTCCAAGCCCCCTGGCCTGAGGTCTCAGATTGGAGTATTGTCCTCCCGGAATCTCATGCTCGTATACCTCTGCCGTACCTGCTCTTAATTCCGTTTCAAATGGATAATACAGTTGACGAACCATTTCCCAGTAATTAGAAAAAGCATTGAGAGAGTGCTGGTCAACAGGATGTTCTCTTTGATGGCCATTCATCATGGCTGTTATGGAATTGAAGTTGGGTTGCGATGTTAGTCCTGCCATAGAACTGAGGGCTACATCCACGACATCTACGCCAGCCTCAATGGCCTTTAAATAGGTAGCTGCCTGGATCGATGACGTGTCATGGGTGTGTAAATGAATAGGCAAAGAGACACTTTCCTTCAGACGGCTGACCAATATTTCCGCAGCCAATGGTTTGAGCAGGCCGGCCATATCCTTGATAGCAATGATATGCGCACCAGCATCTTCCAACTGTTTGGCCAGGTCGAGGTAATATTGCAGGTTAAATTTCGTCCGGGTAGGATCGGTAATGTCACCAGTATAACAAATACAAGCTTCTGCCAAGGAAGAGGTCCGCTCCCGTACTGTTCGGATGCTTATTTTCATGGCTTCCACCCAATTGAGGGAATCAAAGATTCTAAACAAATCAATACCGGTCTCAGCAGCCTGCTCGATAAATTTTATGATGAGATTGTCCGGGTAAGCCGTATACCCCACGGCATTAGACCCTCTAAGCAACATTTGAAAGAGGATATTGGGGATCCTTTTGCGCAATTCTGCCAGTCTTTCCCAAGGGTCTTCTTTTAGAAAACGCATTGACACATCAAAGGTAGCTCCACCCCAAACCTCCATAGAAAAGACATCATCGGCATGGTGGCGAGCAAAACTTTCTGCGACCTGGAGCATATCATAAGTTCGCATACGGGTAGCCAACAGGGATTGGTGTGCATCCCTAAAGGTAGTATCTGTATATTGAATGGCTTTTTGGTCTTTAAGCCATTTGGAAAAAGCATCCGGGCCCAATTCCTGAAGCCGGTCTCTGCTACCTTTGGGGAACGGTTCTTTGTGATTAAATTTGGGCACAATAGGTGGCATAAAAACCTTGGAGTCGTCTATGTATTTCACATCAGGATTGTCATTGACAATTACCTCAGCCAGATAACGCAACATTTTGGTAGCCCGATCCTGCCACATAGGTGGAGCAAGCAACTCCGGGTGTTGCGGTATAAAATTGACCGTAGCTTCTCCTTTTGTAAAGGTTTCATCTTGGAGCAAATTCAATAAAAAGCTCACATTCGTTTTTACACCTCTGACTCTAAATTCCCTCAATGCCCGATGCAAACGTTCAGCCGCTCCAGGCAGGGTACGTCCCCAGGCCGTCACCTTTACCAAAAGGCTATCAAAAAAGGGGGATATTTTTGCCCCGGGAAAAGCACTTCCTGCATCAAGTCGAATGCCAAATCCGGAAGCACTGCGGTAGGCAATCAAGGTTCCATAATCGGGTTTGAATTCATTAGATGGATCTTCGGTAGTCAATCGGCATTGGATGGCACAACCAAAAATCTCAATATCCTCCTGTTTGGTGATAAAGATGGTAGGATGACTTAGTTCATAACCCATCGCAATCAAAATCTGCGAGCGAACCAGGTCTATACCGGTAATCTCCTCCGTAATGGTATGCTCAACCTGGATACGGGGATTAACTTCTATAAAATAAATATTTTCTTCCTTATCCACTAGGAATTCCACCGTGCCAGCATGGCTGTAATTGACTGCTTTGGCCAGTTTTATAGCATAAGCATATAGCTTCTCTTTTACAGATATAGGCAATGTAATGCACGGGGCAATTTCTACTACTTTTTGAAAACGTCGTTGTACCGAGCAGTCCCGTTCATAAAGGTGTACAATGTTGCCATGTTTATCCCCTAATATCTGGACTTCAATGTGTTTGGGGTTATCGATAAATTTTTCGAGGAAAACAGTATCGTCACCAAAAGCTGTTTTTGCCTCTCCTTTTGCTTCGTGGTATTCAGTCACCAATTCCGCTTCTGTGTGGACCACTCGCATGCCCCGGCCTCCTCCTCCGGCCGCCGCCTTGATCATAATTGGAAAACCAATTCGACGGGCTTCCTGCAAGGCAATGCTTTCATTGACTAATGGCTCGCGACTGTCTTCGATTAAAGGGACTTGCAGTTCCCGTGCCAGCTTTTTGGCAGCAACCTTGTCTCCCAGGCGATCCATCGTTTCGGGTTCTGGCCCAACAAAGGTTATGCCTTCCTCCCGACAGCGGCGAGAAAAGTTGACATTTTCGCTCAAAAAGCCATAGCCGGGATGGATGGCATCGACCTTTTTCTCCTTAGCCAGTCCAATGATTTCTTCAATATCCAGGTACGGCTTGAGTGGTTCCTCCTCCGGGCCGATCTGGTAGGCTTCATCAGCCTTATAGCGGTGCAGGGAATATCGGTCTTCGTAGGTATACAGGGCTACGGTTTCCAATTTCAATTCCGAAGCAGCACGCAATATCCTAATTGCTATTTCGCCCCGGTTGGCCACCAAAATTTTTTTGAAACGCTTTACTTCATTAGTCATGTTCACCCAAGTTTTTGAGACAAGTAGTTGATAAAATCAGGTTCTCTGTGCAATGGTCCCAGGTCTACCGGAACGCCACAGAGCCAAGAGAGCCATGAAACGTAGTGCCCGCAGGGAAGGCTCCACAAAAATTGTCAGATAATTTCGAATTAAGAGGTTGGGCTTTGGTAACGGTATGCTGCTAAATTATAAGATTTTCTCAAATCTAAAAGCAATAAGTTCGATTCCGTAAAAATTAGTCTAGTAGATATTCAATATCGCCTTTTGAAAATTCCAATTTGCCGGTATTTCCAATGATATCTTCGGCCAATTGAGCTTTGCGATCCTGCAATTTCAGGATTTTTTCTTCAATGCTTCCCTTGGTGATAAATTTCACAGCAATTACATTTTTGTCCTGCCCAATCCGGTGGGCCCGGGCAATAGCCTGCTGTTCGGTCGTTGGATTCCACCAGGGGTCCAGGATAAATACGTAATCGGCGGCGGTAAGGTTCAGTCCAGTACCACCGGTCTTAATGGAAATGAGGAAAGATTGCACCTCCGGGTTTTCATTAAATTTTTGGATGGCTTCCCTCCTTTTATTCTGAGTAAGATCGCCAGTAAGCCAGGAATAAGCCTGGTTTTGGTCATCAAAATTTTGACGAAACAAATCCAGATACTTCACAAAGGAACTAAAAATCAACACCTTATGCCCTCCTTTTCTGATCACTTCCCAGTGTTCGAGCACATCATTGAATTTACCACTTTGCTTTTCGTAATCTTGATAAACCAACCGCGGATGATTGACCAGTTGGCGCAATTTGGTCAGGGTTTGGATGACCAGGATTTTATATTGAGAATTATTGACTTCGTAATTATCGAGCAAGTAGTTGCGCGCTGCTGATTTCTCCCTTTCATAAAGTTTTTTCTGCTCCTTGGTCATTTCAGTAAAAAACAACTTGGTACTCAGGGGGGGTAAATCTTTAGCCACTTCTTCTTTGGTTCGCCGCAGCATATATGGTTTCACCAAGGAACGCAAGCGGTCCTTTTTTGCTTCATCCTGGAATTTCTCTATCGGATTGATAAATTCCTTGCGAAAAAAACCAAAGCTACCCAATAATTCCGGATTGATAAACTGCATTTGCGACCACAGGTCAGACAATGAATTTTCAATTGGCGTACCACTGAGGGAGATTTTGTGGCGGGCTTCCAGCTCATTGAGTCCTTTAAATACCTTACTTTCCCGGTTTTTGATTTGTTGACTTTCGTCCAATACGATATATTCAAACTCCATCTGGCCCAGGGTGGAAACATCGCGAAGGGCTGTCTGGTAGGTCGTCAAAATCACATCGTAGCGAGAAAGGATACGGATATCTTTATGACGTTTGGCACCGATATGTTTATATACGGTGAGGCTGGGTGCAAAACGGTTTAATTCTTCCTGCCAGTTGAAAATCAGCGATGCCGGCAACACAATCAAGGCATTCAAAGCTTTCAGAAATTCAGCATCTTCGGCAGGGGCAAATAGTTGTAGTTGTCCTGTTTTTTGCTCCTTCTTTTCTTCGGGCTTGGTTTCCTGTCCACGTTGTTCCTTTGCATGAAGCAACAAAGCGATGGTTTGCAGGGTTTTACCCAATCCCATATCATCGGCCAGACAGGCTCCCAACTGATTGTGGTATAATTGTACTAACCATTTGATGCCCTCCAACTGATAGGGCCTTAATGCGGCCTTCAATAAGGGCGAAGGGTGATAATCCACCGTTTCCAGTTCTTCGGTAATTGCAGCCCCTGCGTTTTCGTCCAGGTTATCGAGGATGGTAAACTGGCTTTTTGTGAGCCGTAAATGTTGTTGTTCCTTTTTGGCAAATTGCACCAAATCGCGGTATTTGCTCATCCACTCCAAAGGAATAAGAAACAAGGTGCCATTAGGCAAAGTATATAGGCGATTGCCTTCCAGAATGTTTTTGGATAACTTCAGAAAAGGAATTTCAAAATTACCCACTTTGACCAGTCCGTAAATATCAAACCAATCGTTCTTTTGATCCACATCCAAATGAATGGTGGGTGGAAATAAATAGATATCGTCACTACCCTCGTCTGGTTCCGCCAAATCAAACCCCAGTTGCTCCAATTTATCCCGGTGCTTGCTCAGCCATTCCAGGATATGAAAGGGGTCGTCATGTTTTTCGGGCAATTGGAAGTAGCTACCCGTTTCCACTACCAGGCCAATTTTTTTAAGTTTACCTACAAAAACCTTCTCCGCCGGAAAATCTCTTTTCACCCGAATGATGCGCACATCCTCTTCCTCCATTTCCAAAGAGGTTCGTAGGTCTTTGCGGTCACTCCAGTTGAAATTGGCATGCCGGTACAGCATTTGTAAAGAAATGACCCAGTTATCATCAAAAATATTTTTGACAGGCTCGAGTCGGCACGACAGCAATTGATTGTGTTCAACAATTTCAAATCCCTCCGCCTCGATATCAACTTTGGCGACTACTTTTAAGATGAATTTTTTAAAATAGGTGTTGACCGACGCCTTGGGGATAATCACTTCATCGCGCTGGCGAAAAGGTTTAACCATATTGCCATTGATATGGGCAATGCGGTACAATTTATAATCCGCAAAAATCCAGGCCGATTGGTTGGTAATAGGAATGACTTCCCTGCCACTGATCTTCCATTTCTTGTTGCCTTCCTTGAGTTCCAACTGGTAATGCACGGCATTTTCTGTGCGTTTAAAGGCGAGGCAAGGCTCCAAAGGTAATGGCACCGGTTCCATTACAAAATCTTTCACCAAGACTTTGCGTTCGGCATCCCAGGCTAACGGTAATTCGTGTTTGACGGCAGCCCGCAAGAGTTCATCCAATCGCCGATGCACATAAGTGAGGATGTTGGCTTTCAGTTCTTTTTGTTCCAACAGTTCTTCCAGCGATTTGGCTTTGCGACGTGGTGGGTTGAACTTCTTCTCCAGGGCTTTGGGTTGCAATTCTTCGATCAGGGTAAATAGGCGTTCTCGCACAGGGTCCAATTCCAGGCCAAATGCACCAATAGTGCCCTCCATTGCTTTCTGCTGGATATGGGCGAGGTAACCCTGTTTGTCTCGACTTACAATGTAAGCCGTTGGCAGGAACAACTCTTCCGAATATTCGAAAAAGTTGTACACGACATCAACTTCATTGACATAAGTAGAGGATAAAGATTGCATAGATTACCAAAGGTTTAAAACATGCAAGTATAAGGTGTTTTGTTGGAAGAAGTGGAAGAAAATGGGGGAAAAGTTTTTGTAAAAAGTGAGCGAGTGATGTGGGTAGAAAAATGAAAAGTGGAAAATGAAAAGTGGAAAACGGAAGACGGCGGACGGTCGTTTGGCTGGATGTTGAGCGGAATAACGGTTTAATCATGCCAGTTGTACTTCCTAGCAAAGTCTAGATCTTTGACAGCTGGTGGTTATCTTTCAGTGAAACGGTATAACAGCGCGGCAATCTGGCAACAAATTTTCTATCTTTACCCAATGCTAACCTCGATAGATCTTCACGTCTTCGACCATCTACTTGTTTTTTTGCTGGGTATTGTGATGCCGTGGCGGACTATTCCCAATCAAAAGAAGTTGAAAAACCTTACTTTTTCTACTGGAATGAAGATCCAGCTTTATTGGGGCAATAGTCTTGGATTGTGGCTGATGGCAATGGTGGTGGGTATCCTTTGGTGGGCTTCAGGACGCACTTTAACAGCAATTGGGTTGTGGCCGCTTTTTCCACCTCTACCCTACCCGGCACTCATTTTGATCGTTGTTTTTTTGGTCCTGTATTCACTTGATGTCTTTTCAGAGGTAGGCAGTTCACGGCAACGTATGCGGACCCTTGAACGATGGCGTAAAGATCTCTCCTTTTTACCAAAAACCGGGTTGGAATTCCGGCATTTCATCTTTTTATCGTTTAGTGCAGGCATTTGTGAGGAGATTGTCTTTCGTGGGTTCTTTGTCTCCTATTTTTATGCATTGTTGCTGCCCCTTAATTTTCCGGCCTGGACTGCGGTATTGGTTCCTGCTATTTTATTTGGTTTGGTGCACTACTATCAAGGTTGGAAAGCCGTGATGAAGATTGTACTGATGGCCATTATATTTGGTTTGATCTTTTTGTGGTCAGGGTCCTTGTGGTGGTTGATTTTGTTGCATGTAGGGGTGGATTTGATTGGCGGGGCAATGAGTTGGTGGATGCGGGAGGATTTAGAGGAAGAGGAATGAGCTTTGGAAAGGACGCGGCCAAAAAATTTGGCCGGTACGAGTGCTTCGTGCCAATCCAATTCATTGGGTTGACCTAAAAGCGCTGAAAGCCAGCTTTTCTTCGTTGCATTGATAGGCCATGTTCAGACAGTATCCCTTAGCCTTATACAAACGGCCAAAAATTTTGGCCGGTACGAGGTGACTACCGCTCTCCAACGAACAAATACTTATTCGGCGTAAAGCCGCCGTGACACAAGGCATCCGAATCCCAATTGCCACTGATTCGTTCCCAGCGACAGGAATTCGGATCACAGGAAAAAACGAGATTCGTCCACCAGGTCCGGTTGCATTTGGGAAAGACATATTTATTTTTGACGCCTTCTGGAATTTGGATCACACTTCCCATTTTGGCTTTAGGCATGCGGAATTCAGCCCAGGTATGGTCGCTTACCGTCCTAAAGGTCTTAGGCGGACAATGACATATTTTTTGGGTTTCCAGCGCTTTGATATTGGCCTCCGCCAAATCCCGGTGCTGACCTTGTGGATTTGAAGTAAGGTACTTTTGGAAAGCCTCGACAGTATTGGTTTTGGTAGCTGCTTGAAAATCCTGATTGTCCTGAAGTATTTTAGCTTCTGCCTCCTCGATAGTGCTTATTTTACTTTTAGCAATAGCAGCATATTTTCCATTGGGAAAGATTGTTAAATAATTCTGATAAAAGTCAATGAGGTCTTTTTCAATGGTATTTTGCCAAATTTTTTCTTCCCCAATTTGTTGAATCTTTGACTGTGCTTCCTGAATATAACGACCTGTTGGGAACATGTTCTGATAGGCTTCATAACTTTCTAAATCATCCTTTTGCAGGGTGAAATTCCACATTTTATCTTCTATCACATCATTATTATCTTGTGTTACAATCCCTTCATCTGTTACTTCATTTACCATCTCACCAATCTCTTCCTGATTTTCTTCGTTCATTAGCTCATTTTGATCTACTTTAACTTCTGGTTCAGTTCCTGATCCAGACACCATATAAGCTACACCAACCAGAATTAGCAAGACTATGGGAATCAGGTAATATATGGCCTGACTTTTGGGGGGTTCAACAACCTTAAGAACTTTGGGTTTACTTTCAATTTTGCTGGATAAATCGATTAGTGCCGAATTAATTTTATTTAACTCTTTATCGGCTTCATCTTTTGAAATGACATCCATTCGCACTTCCTCTTTGACTTTATTATAGCGATTATTTAAAATAATCAGCTCCTTATCCAAACGGGTGAATTGGTTGCCTGCTAACAATTCGAAGGCTTGCTCAATTTCATTTTTTGCTATTAATTGATGAATTTGAGCTCTGAGGTTCTTGCTTTCTTCCATGAAGAGGTTGGGTTTGAGGATTATTTCTACAATGTATTGAATTCGAGCTATTTTTCCCAAAAGAGCATTCTTTTTTTTCAGAACCATCGAAATTCAGCCGTCGTTTAAGAATCAATAAAATCACATAATACTTGACTACAAGAAAAATAAGTTTTAAATTAAGCGGTGAATTAACAGTATTACATTGACTATTGGGAATTTCTTAAAAGCGATTTCCTGTTCCCAACAATTTTTAAGTCCAAAGAGTGAGGGTTCTTTTAATTGTGTTTTTTGAATACTGTGTTTTTCCCTTACTCGGTTTTTTTAGTTTTTTAACTTTATTTAAACCTTCCTTGCCGGGTGTCGAGCGTTGCTCCACCCGGCAATTGTAATTTTGGGGACATTGTAAAAATGATGAGCAAAATAGACCTTTATACCGCCCGACAAATCATCCTGCAAAGCCAACTACTGGCTACTGACAACAGACTGCTTGGAAAAGAAGGTACACTTCAGGCGATAAAACAACTCGGTTATGTGCAGATTGACACCATTTCGGTAGTTGAGCGGGCCCATCACCATGTGTTATGGACGAGGGTACCGGATTACGAGCCGAATTTTCTGCAAACCCTTGATATACAGGACCGCGCTATATTTGATTATTGGTCACATGCGGCCAGTTATTTGCCGATAGAAGATTACCGATATAGTTTGGTTCGCAAAAAGAATATGGATAATGGCAGTGGCTTTTGGCGGTTGACTGATCCCGTATTGTCGGCTCATGTGCTGGAGCGTATTCGGAAAAAAGGTCCCTTGATGGCCAGAGACTTTGAAAAAGAAAAGACGACAGTCGATCAAGCCTGGATGATTCCGGCCATTAATCAAGTGATCCGCCAGTTGTTTATGAAGGGTGAACTCATGGTGGCTGGGCGAAAAGGCATTCAAAAGATCTACGATCTACCGGAAAGGGTGTTGCCACCAGAAACTTCTTCGGTGATGCCTTCAACCGGAGAATATGTTGAATACATCATCCGTCGTAATCTATTAGCCCATGGCCTAGTACGGCTCGGGGAATTTGGTTATCTGCTAAAGGTTCCTAAAAAGGAGTTTCAGGCTGTCTTAAAAAAAATGATACAATCCGGTGAAGTTGTGGAAGTTGACATTAATGGATTGAGTACTGGGTCGTATTTTGCTTTCAGGAAAACCATCGACAACTTCTCTCCTACCCCAAAGAAGTTATTCCATATCCTCTCACCTTTTGACAACCTCATCATTCAGCGAAAACGTTTGGCCGAACTGTTTGATTTCCAGTATACACTCGAATGTTATGTACCGGCTGCTAAGCGGAAATTTGGGTATTTTGGCTTACCCCTTTTATATGGCACCCAATTTGTTGGACAAATGGATGCCAAAGCCGACCGAAAAACGAAAATACTCTATATCAGAAATTTGGAATGGAATGGCAAAACCAGCCAGGTTATGTTAAAAGCTTTTGAAAAAAAGTTGTGGGCTTTTGCCCAGTATTGTGGGTGTCAAAGTATTGAAAACCAAAGTGGTCTGTAGTAATAATGGTTGGGTGGAAGAAATAAACTCGCTTTTGTGATTTGTACTAACTTGATCTTTTTTGATTGTTTGGCATATTTACTTGATTAATCATTGTTTTTAGCTCAAGCAGTATTTCTTCTTGAGCAGTACGGTTACCGCTTTTTTCTTAACGGCCAATACTCCTATGCCGGAACCCGCCTTCGCCTTCGCGTAGCCGCTATGGCAGAGCGAGGCCGCGCGGAGTGCATGTTTAGTGGCTGATTAGGTGGTAGGAGACGGGTGTGGTGTTTGATAGCAGCAAAAAGTAATCCCAATGATTTTGATTCGGTTATTCGAAGTTAGCGTCTTTAAGTTTTAGGCGGCAAATTTCCCTTTTGCAGACGTTTTATCATTGTCTGAAATTTCGAACTTGTTTGGTGTTTGGAGGCGTTTTAGTGCATGTTTGGAGGTCACCCTTTGGGCCAAAAATGCTTTGATTAATTAAGAATATTACTTAGTCGCTTACTTTCACCAGAAATGTCGTAATTTGCTCTTTAATATCAAAATTGAACATATAAATTCCAATTGATTACTATATCTCGATCCTTTAATTAAAAGTAGAATTTAAGGCCAATCTTGAGTTATAAAGGTTGCCCCCTGCATTCTCCTAAAACCGATAGCAACTTCTATGTTTAAAAAGTTCTGGTTTCTTTTTTTGGTCCTGCTTATTGAAGGAGCATCCTTAATGGCAGTAGAATTGATGGGTGCTAAATTATTGGCCCCGACTATGTTTTGTTTCAGTCTAATGGGACCTTTGGCGGTCGCCACCAGTGCTGAACTACAGCAATTTCAAAAGGTTCAGCCGACCCTCCTTTTTAAAGGGGAACTAGTAAAAATAGATTTCCTCTTTCTGTATCCCCAAGTCCTGATCTTCTCAGATGATCAACCCAATCCGAACCAATTAAGTAATCAGGCTACCCAGGTTTGGAGAAATGCTTACAATAAGAATTATACCCGGTTTTCCCCAACAACGGAGTGACCTTATTAAATAAATGATTAAATGCCTTTATTATGAAAACAAAAACCGAACATTTTATTCAAAAAGAAAAAACAGGTGAAATGAAAAAATTTTTATTTATCCTTAGTATGTTTTTACTCTTATTTTCGATTAACCTTCAGGCCCAAAGCCAAACCTTTACGTCCAGTGGGACTTTTACAGTTCCAGCGGGAGTTTATGCAGTGACTGTTCAGGCCTGGGGCGGCGGCGGTGGGGGTGGTTACTCGGATGCAGGGAATGGTGGTCAATCAGCTGGCGGCGGCGGCGGCGGCGGTGGTGGATTCCGTACAGGTACTTTTAATGTAAGTCCGGCCCAGACAATAAGTATTGTAGTAGGTACGGGAGGTGCAGGTGCAACCAGTGACGATAACCCAGGCGATGATGGTTTACCCTCTAGTGCAACACATTCAAGTGGAACTATTACTGCAGGTCAAGGTTTAGGAGGCCAAGCAGCAACTGACAACAATTCGCCAGGAGCAGGTGGTAATGGTGGGAGTGGTTCTGGTGGCTCTGGAGGGTTTAGTGGAGGGACTGGGGCAACTGGTACAAACTCAGTAGGAGGAAAAGGTGGTGGCGGTGCTGGTGACACAGAGAATGGAGGTGATGGATTATCCCAAACTACAGGTGGTGCCGGAGGCAATAGTAGAGGTGGAACCGGGGGAGATGGTGGCAACTCTGGCCAAAGTGGCACAAGTGGATTGGGATATGGTGGTGGAGGTGGCGGAACTGGCGATAATGCAGGTGGTGGCGATACCGGTGGAACTGGAGGAGACGGTGCCGTAATCATATCCTGGGATGCGTTCTATTCCGCAACGACCCCTTCAAGCACGTATACTACTAATGGCACGTTTGCAGTACCGGCAGGAGTGACCAGTGTAAATGTTCAAGCCTGGGGCGGCGGCGGTGGCGGCGGCGAAGAAAATGGTGGCGGCAATGGTGATGGCGGTGGCGGTGGCGGTGGCGGTGGATTCGCAAGTGGTACACTTGCTGTAAGTCCCACCGATAATATCTCCGTAACAATAGGAACAGGAGGTAGTGGAGCCGTGGGTTTCGGCAACAATGGAAGTAATGGAAATTCTTCAATAGCTTCGCATGCATCTGGGACAATTACTGCAAGTGGAGGCATAGGTGGTGTAGTCCAGACTGGTGGCAATGGTGGGAGCGGTTCATTTGCAGGAACGGTAACGAGTTTTACTAGCTTTAGTGGAGGCACAGGAGGAGATGGTGATAATAATGAAGGTGGTGGAGGTGGCGGTGGAGCCGGAAGTGGACAGAATGGTGGTGATGGAGCGAATCTAACTGCAGGTTCAGGCGGTAGTAGTTCCGGTGGAGATGGTGGTGATGGAGGAGACGATGGTGCAGGATCAAATGGTTCCACCTATGGAGGAGGAGGAGGAGCAGCTGGGGATGATAGCGGTGGTGGCGGTAATGGTGCAGACGGTGCCGTAATTATCTCCTACCTTTGCGCCTATGTCAGTTTATCTTCAGGTATTGAAACTGACAATCAAACTATCAATAATAGTCCATTAACGGATATTACCTATGAAGTTGGGTTAACTGCCTCAGGGGCAACGGTTTCGGGTTTACCGACAGGGGTATCTGGAAGTTTTAGTGCGGGAATTTTCACCATTAGCGGTGCACCTACTCAAACGGGGACTTTTAATTATACAGTCACTACCACTGGGGCGAGTTGTACAAATCCTTCTATTGCTGGTACTATCGAGGTTACGGCTATCCTACCCATCGAACTACTTTCCTTCACCGGAAAACGAGTCGACAAAAATATCGAACTCAATTGGGTTACCGCTACGGAACAAAACAATGACTATATGGCTGTAGAGCGGTCCAGGGATGGTATTCGATTTACGGAAATTGGACGGGTCGGCGGAGCAGGCACCACGAATGAAATCAAAGATTATTCCTTTGTGGATCAATCCCCACAGCGGGGTGCCAATTACTACCGGCTTCGACAGGTAGACCTTGATGGGAGAATGGAGTACCATAAGGTAATCACGGTCGATTTTTCCGGACGACCGATTTCCGGTAGTCTGGGACTGGCCTTAGCCCCCAATCCGGTGCAGAATCAGCTGAACATCAAATGGGCCACAGCAGACCGAGAAGTGAATGTCACGATCCAGCTCTTTGACGGGATGGGCAGACAACTGGCCGGCTATACTTTAAGCAATAGCAATGGAACTTTTGAGTTGCCGGTAGCCACTCTGACCAGTGGAGTATATATTGTGAAGCTATCCCAAAATGGTTTGTCGGAAAGTAAGCAGTTTATGAAAGACTAATTCTTTATAAAAATGCGGGGAATTCTTTCGAATGATGCCTCCTCACAGCGCTTGCTTGAAAAAGAACTTTCCAGGAGTCAGTTTCCCACTGGCTCCTGGATTTTTTGAAGCCAGTAATTCAAAAGGCAATGGGAAAGTTGGCACATTTCAATAAAAACCTCCCCTCTAACCCTTCCGCTTCCACCTAAACTGCTGGAGAAACCGAATCCCTCTCAATAAACCAGTCTCAAAAATCCAAAAGACAAAAAACAATTGCAAAATAAATACCTGCCCTCTCCCTATTTCATTATATTTTTTTTGATAATAAAGCGTGCTTTGCAGCCAATATTTTCGCAATTGGATCATAGAATAAAAACGACCAGTAGTCTGCCCCAATACATGATCAAATCGTAGGGAACGGATCAAATAATTGTTTAAACCTGCTGCTTTTACTTTTTGACCAAGTATGGATTCCTCTCCATAGAGAAAGGTATTTTCATCAAACAAATCCAGCTGATAGAAAGTGGCTTTTTGTCCCATAAAAAAGGAACCGCTCAGGCATTGAACATCCCGGGGGTTCTGGTCAGCAATTTCGAATTGATAGTCATTGGTTCTACCTAATTTGTTTGCCAAAAAATACCATAGGCGCAAAGATGCCCGAAGATCATCCCAATAAGTCGGCAATTTCCATGCTTGGTGTTTTTGATCTTCTAAGCCATTCACATACATGCAGGGGGCTACAAATGCAGGTTTATCCAACTTAGGGAAAACCCCCACCAGCTTTTTTAGTAAATGATCATCATCAAGGTAAATATCGTTGTTTGAAATCAGCAGAAAATCGATCTCTCGGTCTTCCAGATGCCGCAAGCCTACATTGTTGCCATAGGCATACCCTCCATTGTACGCACTTTGCAACACCTCCACCGCAGGGTCTCCTTCATATTCTTGGACCAACTTTTCAAAAGAATGACCAGGCGAATGATTGTCAACAAGCAATATAGAAAGAGTTATGCCTTTTTGTGTTTTTAGATTGGATACATAATCCACCGTATCCTGATAGCTCCCATAATTGACAATCAGCGCGCAAACGGTTTTCATTTGTTGGTGGGATATGCTTGATTAATAAGTTGGTGGCTATTTTTTTTAACCATCAGCCATAAACCTAAAGTGATGAAAGCTTCTATCAACAAAATCGAAATAATCAAACCTTGTAGTCCGTAAAATTTGATCAAACAATAATCAAGGATCAATTTCAGGCTCATGCTGATTAAGTAAACAGCCGTATAATCCGATTTTTTATCATAGGCCAATAGAATTTGATAGGCTGGAATATTGGCAAGCACAAGTATAGGAGCTAGCAAATATAAACTAAATGCCGCCAAAAGATCCGGATCCGCACTTTTTGCAAAATAGGCATAAATTGGACCAGCAAAACAAACGATTAGCAAGGTACAGACTACTGGTAACCAGAAAAACGAAACAAAAGCCGTTTTTAAAAAGGCCAACATGCTGTGCCAACCTTCCCTGGTTTTTTCACAAACTTTTGGAAAAATGGCCTGGGAAAAGATAACCAACAAAAACCGCAGTGGCTGCACCAATTTGTACATGACATTGAAATAACCGGTAATCACATCAGTAGTTAAAGCACTCAGTATGAGAATACTATAAGAGGCATTAAACTCGATAGCCAAATTGGAAAGCAATAATTTAAAATCGTTGATCAGAAAATTCCGGATGGCACTAACCGACGGAATCTTAAAATGAAGCCGTAGGTATTGGCAGGTGAACATAACCACAACCAAGCCAACAACCAAGCCGGAAAGCCCCTGAAAAGCTAACAAAAAAACAAAGTCTTCGGGCACCTGAATAAAAAGCAGCACACTGGCCGCAAATAGCAGTTTGATCACCAGATTGGCCAGGGCAATAAAATGGGCTTTTTGCATACCAATGAAAAACCAGTCGATAAAAAAAACATGTCCTAGTGGCAATAAAAACCCCAAATAGAACACCCATTCTCGTTCTTTTAAAAATGGAATCAATTGGATCGACAAAAAGAGAAAAAGGGTAAAAATCAAACAAAGTAAGAGCCGGGAAAACAGGATATCCGACAACAGGCCAGAAAGCTTTTCCCTGTTTTCCTTATTGAGCGCGATCAAGCGTACACCCGTGATGTGAAATCCGTAATCAATGATTGTTTTTCCATAATTTAAGATAACCTGCACAAAGGCAATGATACCAAAATTCGCGATACCTACCCGATGGATAATGATTGGGATTAACAAGAGCAAAATGACCGCATCGGTGGCCTTCAAAAAACCCAGAGAGAAAAAATTGATGAGCGGATGGTCCAGTCCCAACTGATTAAAGAATTTCAAGAAGCGGTTCTTCCCATCATTTTTTGGATTTTCAGGCATGGAGACCTATTTCACTAACGGTTTGATGTAAATATTCAAAAACAGGAAAAAACAAGCCAGGAAATAGCCCAACATACCTCCTGCCAATCCATATTTCACAATCGCTCCCGTATTAAATTGCGCCTTGGGTAAAATCAGGAAATTATCTATCGGTATGACATTTTCAGGATAAGAAAGATTGCCCTCCAGATCACTTTTTCTTTGCATCATTTCCCGGGACATACTCAGTAACTCATAGGCATTTTTGCCCTCAGAATTTTCTATGGTAACGCCAGATTTTTCTTGCTCACCAGATGGTTTTCCGGCATATAATTGGACCAAAACAGAATCAATCGTTTTTAGTTTAAAGTTGATATATTTCAATTCTTCCTGCCAATTTTTTTTCTTGAGGTCCAGTCGATCAGCCGTAAATGGGTTGCTATTGAAATAATAGGTCAACCCCTGGCGAAGGCTATCCTCATCAATTAACTCCGATAGATTTACGGTAACAATAAAGGGCTCCTTACGCATGGTATAATTATTTACCAATGGTTTGCCCTGGCTATCTGTAATATTTATACGGTTGATTTTTTTAAGCTGGGCATTTGTCAATAACAAAAGTTCAGTCCCCTTACCGGCAGGATCATATTGAAGCAGGGCATTTAATTTTTCCACCATATCGCCAAAAATCTTGGGGTGCAATTCACCATATACAAAAGTAGTAGACATGGAAAACTCCTGCGCACGAACGTAAAGCCAGCCTACCGAAATCAAGGCAAAAATCGCGATCAAGGCCCAACTCAGGCGCCAATGCCTGATGATAACATCCCTAAAAAATCGAAAGCTTTTGTATATCCCATTGATCCAAGCCAGCGCGTGTTGTTGTAAATCGCGCCAGCTGATTATTTCACTATCCTCTTTTTCTGAAACCATAATTAAACAGATTGTTCCCGCCAAATATAGTCCTTCAAAGAAAATATTACATGGGCATGGCCGGAATTAATACCCTATTTGTAGATAGATATACACTTTTGCAGAAATCCTGAAGTTGGATTTGTCCTGGGGTATAGTAAATTTGCTCCTCACTTAGCTCACATTGTTTTATGATAAACCCATGGCAGGCCAGAACCGAAGACCTCCTTTCACCAGGAACCATGGTGGTGGTAGGTTTTTTCTTTCTGAATACCTTTTTGCTGCCCCACGGCCTGTTATACACTACCCTTCTTACCCCCATTTTTATAATATCCCTTTTGTGGTCCGGAAAATGGAAAGGCCTGTTGTGGTATTTCCTGATTTCCATTCCGCTTGCTTATTACCACATTAAGCACGGGGCAGCCACCGCTATATACTTGAAATCTTACCTTTTATTTACCAGTGTAGTCATTTTTAGTCTTTGGGCAATTGTCTTCCTGCAAATCCATCAAAGTCGTGTCGGTCTATATTTGAAACAGATTACCCTTTATAATTTCTTTTTCACCCTCGTAGCCCTTGTTTTATTTATCGTTCCGGTTTTACGGAATCAATTCTGGTCATTTGAACAAATACATCCCGCAATCCCGGTGATTCCACGGCTAAAAATGCTGGTTTATGAACCCTCTTTTTATGCCTTTCAGTTAGTCCCTCTATTTTTGTTTTACTTTTTGTCTCATGCCTTTTCCAGGGGATATCAATATGTACCGGCGATATTGATGCTTAGCTTTTCTTTGTTGTTGTCCTTGTCCTTTGGTGTACTTGGCGGGCTTAGTCTTTCTATTTTATTAATTGTCTTTTTACATCTCTTTCGTTTGCTTCGTCGCAAAAAGATATTTTTTGCCACCCTATATCTGACATTGTTCGCAGGTATTGTAGCGGTTGTAGCGCTGAAATATATGGCTTACAACCCCATAGTAGACCGGATCGATAAAATCCTTGCAGGTCATGATTCCTCGACCAATGGCCGGACCTGGGAAGCCTTTTTGCTAGCCTGGCGTATCCTCGGAGAAACGGATTATCTACTAGGTGCCGGACTGGGCCAAATCAAAGAAATAGGCAATGATATCATTGTCAAATATTACAATTACGAAGGTGCGTGGGCCAATACCGTAAGGATTCCCAATACGATGGCAGAAACGCTGGCTACCTTCGGTTTATTGGGAGCTGTGGGGCGCATTATAACTGAGATCGGGTTGTTTTTTTATACCCGTGTCTATGAAAATTATTATCGTTTGATGCTCTTCACCTTTGTTTTCATTTTCCAGTTTACCGGCAGTTACCTGACCAATATTTATGAATACCTAATGTGGATTATGGCTTTTTTGCCTTTGTTCCCACAATTTGACAAACAAAACATCCATGTTGTAAGATGAAGGTACTGATGCTAGCCCGTCCCAATTTGCTAACCGATCCGGGTGGAGATACCATCCAGGTGCTGCATACTGCGGAGGCTTTACGCCAAAGAGGACTCATTATTGACATCAATCCATCACGTCCGGAATATAAAAAATACGACCTACTTCACTTTTTTAATGTCATCGATCCCGAAGATATTTTAGGACATTTACAAAAAACCACCAAACCTTATGTCGTCTCGACCATTTATGTCGATTATCAGGAATATGACCGTTATCACCGCCGGGATATTGTGGGCATAGCCAATCGAGTGTTGTCTTATCACGGTGTGGAATATCTGAAAACGGTAGGTAAATGGTTACTAAAAGGAGAAAGGTTAAGTTCCTATAGCTACCTCTGGCAGGGTCACCGTCGATCTGTTGTAAAAATCCTCAAAGGCGCTTCTTGTCTCCTTCCCAATTCTGAAAATGAATACCGTCGGCTGGTCAACGATTTTGGTATGGAGCAGGAATATGTGGTGGTTCCCAATGGTGTTTCGATAGAAAAATTCAAAACTGTTCCCGAGCAGGACCGTGCAAATATTCTCTGTGTCTCCCGCATTGAGGGGCGAAAAAACCAGTACAATCTGATCAAGGCACTAAAAGGTACCGGGTTAATGCTCAAGCTGATTGGCAATCCAGCAAAAAACCAGCAGAACTATTATCGCCGTTGTAGAGCGATTGCCGATGATCAGGTAGAGTTCCTGGGATTTGTACCTCATGAAACACTTTGGCAACATTATGCAGAAGCCCAGGTACATGTACTACCCAGCTGGTTTGAAACCACGGGTTTATCTTCTTTAGAGGCGGCTTTGATGGGCTGTAAAGTTGTGGTTGGTGACCGTGGTGATGTTCGCGATTATTTTCAAAATGATGCCTGGTATTGTCAACCTGGCGACCCTACATCCATCCGAAATGCAATACTCGAAGCCTATCACGCGCCATATTGTAGCGAACTGGCCAATCGGATAATTTCTCAATATAATTGGCAAAATGCTTCAAACTTGACATTTTTTGCCTACCAGAAAGCCCTAACTTGCGCCTAAATTAATCTCTCTTGGAGGCCAACAATACCAATTGAACCCATGATAAGATTTGACAGATTGACGTTGAACAAGGAAAAAATGCGTCTGGATTACCTGCTTGCTGAGCCGTTTCCACACCTGATCATTGATGACTTTTGTGAGACCGATAAATTGGAAGCGCTACTTGCAGAAATGCCAGATATTAATACCAAGAGCCGGGATTATGTCTTTGCAGCAAACAAATTTGAAAAGTCGAAATTTTGGCAGCTTTCGCCCAGATTTGAAACCTTATACCAGGATTTAATTTCTGATACATTTCAGGATTTTTTGCGTTTCATTACCAATGAAGCTGTCTTTATGGATAACAAATTTCATGGTGGCGGTATCCATCAAGGAAAAGAAGGCAGTTTCCTGGATATGCACCTGGATTTCAACTACCATCCTTTGCATAAGTTTTGGTATCGGAATCTAAATATCCTCCTATACCTCAATAAAGGATGGCAGCCGGAACACGGTGGCCACTTAAAATTGAAAGACTTAAGAACAGGAGCGTACAAAGAAATCGGTGTGCCATTTAATCGTCTGGTGATCCAGCAAACCAGAAACTATACCCTACACGGATACGACCATATTCGCTTCCCTTCGGGAAGTTTTCGTACCTCCATCGCTGGCTACGCTTATAGCCAACATCAATATCATATCGAAAAACCAAGGACAACTGATTGGTTTGTTCCCTCTAATCAACCTGTCAAAAAATTGCTGGCCAGAATTTACGATCCGGCGGTAAAACTCAAAAATGCATTCTTCGGTAGCGCAACTGCCAAAAATTAGGATATGAGCCACGCTAATCAGAAAGGTTTGAAAATCGGAATATCCGGCTGTAGAGGTATTCCCAATCACTATGGTGGTTATGAACAATTCGCTCAATATTTATCTGAAGGGTTGCTGCAACGTGGGCATCAGGTTTTTGTCTACCAGTCTTCACTACATCCTTACACTCAAAATCAATGGCAGGGCGTGCAACTCCTCAGAAAATTTGATCCCGAAGATAAGCTGGGGCCTTTCGGACAATTTATATATGATTTCAACTGTCTGATTGACGCAAAAAAAAGAAATTTTGATGTGCTCCTACAATTAGGATACACCAGCAATACGATTTGGTACCCGCTTTGGGATCGGCGGGCCGTTCAAGTATTACACCTGGATGGATTGGAATGGAAAAGGAGTAAATATGGCCCTTTGACGCAACGCTTTTTGAAAAAAATGGAAGCCATAGCCACCCATCAGGCAGATGTTTTGATTGCAGACTCCCCGGTAATCCAGTCACATACCCGGCAGCAATACGGGCGTAAGGCCATATTTATAGCCTATGGAGCCAATGCTCAACCCCAAACTGATAAAAAACATCTCGATACCTTCAACCTTACTCCTGGTCAATATTTCCTGGCCATTGCCCGCTTTGTTCCCGAAAACAACTTGCACACTATCATTGAGGGCTACCTGAAAAGCGCACAAAAACACCCATTGGTTTTGGTAGGATCCACACAAACAAAGTATGGAAAAGAGCTGTTCCAAAAATACCAGGACAAAAATATTTTGTTTGCCGGTGCCCTCTTCAACCAGGAAGTATTGGATAGTTTACGAGCGTATGCCAGCCTCTATTTCCATGGGCATTCCGTAGGCGGCACAAACCCTTCATTATTGGAAGCTATGGCATGCAGTGTTCCGATTTGTGCAAATGACAATGCTTTCAATCGGGCCATATTAGACGAACAAGCCTATTACTTCAACACGCCGGATCAATTGAAAAATGCCCTTCTAAAAGTCGATTCAGATAAAAGGCTCCAGGCATGGAAAACAAATAATCTTCAAAAAATCAGGGCAGATTATCAATGGGAATACATTATCGAACAGGTGGAGCAATTGTTTTTTAAGGCATTAAACCGCCAGCATCCCCAAGTAGCCACTGAAATTAACATCAACATTTAATTTGTTTCAAAAGCATAGCAACTATTGATTGATAAAACACATATCAGCAAAATTCTTTTTCTGCTTATCCCATTCAGCCTCTGCTGGTCATTGCGGATAAATACGTTTGTTATTATCCTGTATATATGTGTAGTGCTTTGGTCAAATCCACTTTTAGATGCCCTAAAAAATGCAGCCAGACAAAAATGGTTGTACCCTTTTCTGGCTTTGTATTTGCTTCATATCCTGTCGCTGCTATGGACTCAGGATATCGAACATGGACTATTTATTTTGGAAAAAAAAGCAAGCCTCTTCCTATTACCGATAGCCATTGCTATGGATTTGCAGATCAAAAAAGAAATGGTCTATCAAGCCATGTTCAGCCTTATTATTGGTTGCAGCCTGGCGCTTTGGTTTTGTAGCATCTATGCCTGCTGGAATTATCTGCAAATTGCCGATACCACCGTTTTTTTCTATCATGAATTGGGCGCTCCTCTCGACAAATTTAATGCGATCTATTTCTCCTTTTATGCTTTTTTAAGCCTGGTTTTCCTATTTGAACTAGAAAGAAAAAGTGAATTATTTCAAGGCAAAAAATGGCTGCAGGCACTACTGTTATTCAGTTTATTAGGCGGATTGGTACTATTATCCTCCCGATTGTTTATCCTGTTAACTCTTCTGTTTTTGCTATTTATTGGTTTGCGGCGATTCCAGAGTGGTGCCTTCCCCTGGCGATACAAACTGACGGCTATACTTGCATTAATATTTTTAGGTATTGGTATCTTATCTACCAGCTTCCCTCAACAGCGATTTAAGGAATTACGGGGATCGGATTTCAGGGTTTTGCAGCAGGAAACCTTCCATTGGGATACCCCATTTAACGGCTTAACCCTACGTCTTTTGCTTTTAAAATTTGCCATGGAAATTCTGGCAGAAAAACAAGCTTTTTTAGGTGGCGTAGGTGTCGGAGATGCACAAAACGAATTAGACCAAACCTTTATAAAACACAATTTATACCACGGCAATGCCGAATTAGGCGACCAGGGGTATTTGGGCTATAATACCCACAATGCGTTTATGGAGCTATGGTTGCAGATTGGCATTGGGGGTCTGTTTTTTTTTACCATTATCCTGGGGCAGGCTTGGGGTTTTAGTTTAAACACCGGTTATTATGCATTGGTATTCATGGTTTTAGCGATAACAGGATTTGCCCTAATTGAGGGCATATTGGAGCGACAAAGAGGCATTGTATTGATCACCTATTTTCTTTCAATCTTTTATACCGGCATGAAACAATGAAACAACAGCCGTTCAACAAAGAGGTGGGATTTCCATTAACCGATCGACATTTCCGGAAGGAAGCCCGCTATGCTATTCTCTGGCAAGAAAAAGCGGTGAGTCGGCCCTACTATTTTTTAAAACGAATCATGGATACTGGGTTGGCTATTGTACTCCTTGTATTTGTGCTTTCGTGGCTGATCCCCCTTTTGTGTTTGATCATTTTCATCGATACAGGAGCACCGATGTTTTTTGTGCAAAAAAGAGTAGGGCTAAATGGGAAAATTTTCTTTTGTTATAAATTAAGGACCATGTATTCCAAACAGGGAAACATCAATAAAAAGCCCTCTCGGCTAGGTCAATTATTACGAGATCACAAATTGGATGAATTGCCCCAAATAGTGAATGTCCTTCGTGGTGACATGAGTATGGTAGGGCCTCGGCCACACATGCTCAGCGATCATGAAATTTTCAGTCAGGCCATTGGCAAACGATATCACTTGCGGCACGTTCTAAAACCAGGCATAACCGGCCTAGCTCAAATTGGCGGTTATGAAGGTTCCATTACTTCTTTGCACAAATTGCGGGGACGCATTCGTCTCGATTTGTTTTATATCAAAAACTGGTCTTTGGGTCTCGATTTTTTGATTATTTTTAAAACCATTGGACACATTCTAAAAGGCATTTTGCGAAAGCAGAACCAGGAAAAAAAGCCGGAACAGATGGTTCATCACGATAGAAATAAATGAGAAAACTGGAAAAAGAAATAGTCAAAACGCTACTTTATTTCGATATTTTCTCCTTCCCTTTGAAGCAGGATGAAATACGTCGTTATTGTAGTATCCGACTGAATACCGATGATTTGTCAACTCCACTTTCCCACTTGCTCAGTAAGCAGCACATATATCGTTTTGGCAATTACTACCAATTAAACACCCAAAAGGAACGCATCATAAACAGGGAAAAAAAGCACCATATTTCTCTCCAAAAGCTGAAAATTGCCCGCCGTAGTGCCTGGATTATCAGTCAGTTTCCCTTTGTAAGCGGGGTTGCTGTTTCTGGTTCCCTTTCTAAGTATTCCGCCGATGAAAAGGCCGACATCGACTTTTTTATTATTACCCATGCCAACCGACTTTGGGTCTGTAGAAGTTTGTTACATATCTTCAAAAAATTAACCTACCTGTTTGGCAAACAACATCACTTCTGCATGAACTACTTCCTTGATGAAAATGAACTGGAGCTCAAAGACAAAAATATTTTTACAGCCATTGAAAGTATTACGGTAATTCCGTTATACGGGACAAGGTCGCACCAACAGTTTTTTGATAAAAACCGCTGGCTGACCGAATACCTGCCAAACAGCTATCCCGAGATTAAACTGAATGGTCAGGTTGACAACAAAAGAACATGGATTAAAAAGATTGGCGAATATTTTTTTGCCGGCCAATGGGGCAATTGGGTCAACCTATTTTTACTCAAATTTACCCTTTGGTGGTGGCGTATTAAATTTAAAGGTAAGGGGTACCCGATGCAGTATTTTAACACTGATTTCCGCTCCACTCCTGGGGAATCCAAAAATCATCCCAACGATTACCAGAGGAGGGTCATGAATGAATTTGATCAAAAAGTAACGGTGGCCGCTGAGCAAATGGGCTGGAACCACGTCAATCAAAAAAGTTAGGCTCCATATTCGTCATCTCTCTTACTGACCCAGGCACTTCCAGTATTTGATAAGGGGCCAGGGAATCCACCAGATTTCTGAAATATAGCTGACCTAAAAAGGGAAATTCCTGGTAAAGATGGGTATCAAATGGCTGTAAGATATTGGTTACACTTTCTTGTGGAAGCCTCCATTCATTAGCCGTCCGATAGCCCGATGGTTCCATAAAGCTGATGTACAGCAATTCGCTTTCGGTATGGCTTTGTTGATCCGAAAAATCTAGATCCGAGTTTAAGTTATTGCGATAATCTGCGATATGCTGATTGGCCATCTCCACCTGCTCCAGAAAAGCCTCCCGACTGATAAACCCCTCAATATCAGGAGTAAAAACAAACAAAGGCTGAATATGGGATTCATGGCACCACATACATTTGGAGGGTTTACCGGCATTGCTCAGCTCGGATGGCGAGGCTGCCATCAAGTCACCAGATTGATCATAGATGGCAAAACGCAATTGACCATTAGGCATCACATCAATCGTTTCATAATGGTCGATTTCATAGTCAATAGAATCAGGGGCATCTCTGGTTTCTATCCCAATAAATGCCATTTTTTGAATATCCTCATCGACCTTCAGCCTTAGTATCCTATTGACATTTGACACAGTAGATTCAGTAACCGCAAATTCAGCATATTCAAAAAATGATTTCGACTCTATAAAGGCACTCAATGTCTTTGGAACGCCAATTATTTCATAATAATGCCAGGAGCTATGCAGGCTTAAAACCAGAAACCGCCCTAGGTCAATAGATTGGTTCATCTGATATTCCTCCGAATTTTTCAGCCGTTCAATGATCACACTTAGGGCTTTTAAAGCCTGCATTTTAAAACCCAATCCATCAAGACTCAATTCAAACCTATCATTGTCCAGGTAGCGGATGGCCCTATTCAAACTGCCTTTCGGCAAATCTGCACCCAAAAACGAAAGCGACCACATCAGGCCCAATTCTACCTGGTCTCTTGATTCTGCTTCATAAGCGGGCACCCACCGTAGGTTAATGCTATCGGCCAGAGGTGGAGCCAGGGTATCGGAAGCGCAATCGAAGAAAAAAAGCACGATAGCCAGGCAAAAAGCAAAGATTCCCAAATTAATATTTGACGACTTCATGTTAATCACTTATATGTGACATAAAAACAAATTAGTGCATACAAGAGGAAGATACATTTTGATTAGTTTTACAAGTTGAAAAAAATCTTCTTTGTGTCCAACATTAATCCTGCTTTATGAAAAAATTCTACCCTATTTTCCTTTTTCTCTTTTCAATATCTCAACTAAACGCCCAACAAACAGGCAGTTTTCAACAAACGGTGACCTTCACAGAAACAGATTACAACGCCACCCGAACATTATACTTTTATGTTCCTGAAGATTATGATGCCAATCAAAGTTACAAACTAATGGTTGGTTTTCGGGGTGGCCCACATGACAACGCCAGGGAATTTAGAGACCAGTTGGCTTTTCTAGCAGATAGCATTGGCGCCATTATTCTTTGTCCAGAAAATATGGATCATTTTTGGAACGAAGAAGGTCAAACCAAATTGCTCTTTAAATATTCGGTGGAAAGTGTGATGGATCAGTACAATATTGACCCCGATTATATTTACCTCACCGGACTATCCTATGGGGGCCGTCATGCCGTTATTGTGAGTATGGATACTGATGATGGACCAATACCTAACATACGGGGTGTTATTCCATTTGCTGCCGGCCTTGAAAGTGAACTGGCTCCAAATTATGAGGATATTGGAGACTTTCCTCCTGCTTGCATTTGTATTGGTGATGATGATAGTCCCAATTTTAAAGCCGTTTCGAATACATTGCACAATGACCTGATTTCCAATGGCGGCATTTCCTTATTAAATGCAATTCCTGACGTTGGACATACCGTGGAATTTCCGACTTATCCGGAAGAAATAATGAAATGTATCAATTTTATAGATGATCAGGCGGGAGATCCGCTTACACTAGAGGTCGAACCAAATCCGGTTTTAGTCATGGAAGAAAATGTTGACCTGAGTAGTTCTATGGAATTTACAGCCCTTTCTACCCTATACCATGTAGGAGGAGGCGATGCCCAAATTCGGTGGGAAATATTTGTCCTTTGCGGCCCTGAAGAATGGGATTGGCTGGTTAGTGATGAAAATATCTCCTATCCGCCCTTTGTGACCACCAATGTTAATGAGAGCGTTAATTTCCCCTTACCTTTAGAAATTGGAGGGGAGTCCATCTTCAATGTTCACATTTACCATAACAGTGTACCTGGTGCCGGTATAGCAGAAGTAAAATTCTCACAGGTCGATACGCCCCAGGATTTTATTTATACGGCTACTTATGCGTTCCGAATCAATACCCTTGATAGTTGCACTACTGTAGTTGGCATTGATGAATTGGGAATAGCACCGATGAACCTATATCCAAATCCTCTTGCTGATCATTTCCAGGTATCCGGTAACGACATTACGGATAAGATTGTGCTTTACAATACTGCCGGTGTAATGGTGAAAAGTTTTGACTACCAGCCTGGCCAAATCTATAATATGGAAGAGTTGCCCAGTGGAATTTATATGGCAGTCCTTAAGGATAAAGCAGCAGGAATTCTGCAAACTGTGCGGTTGGTGAAGTATTGATATTTTGTTTGGTGGAGGTCATTTCGCCGGGAGTTGAGCTTGATGCATTTTGCCTGGGAAGATTGGCAGATCGTTACTAAAATAATGATTATAAATATAATCGTTACAAATGTAATCATTATAAAAATAATGATTATAAAAGTTATCATTACAAAAGTAACGATTACTTTTGTAACGATCTTTGCCATCGCTCTGCGCCAACCTTTGACTCCTCAGGCGAAAGGCAATTCCTACTTCACCCCACCCCAGCACAAATACTTTATCACCAAAAAATCATCCATCCCATATTTTGATCCTTCTCGCCCGAAGCCACTTTGTTTCACCCCACCAAATGGGGCTACTGCAGTAGAAATCATGCCTGTATTGATACCGACCATCCCATATTCCAGCGCTTCGGCAACCCGCCAAATACGTGCGTAATCCCTGCCATAAAAATAGGACGCCAAACCGAACGGTGTATCATTGGCCAATTGGATGACTTCTTCCTCGGTCTCAAATTTGGTAATGGGCGCGATTGGTCCAAAAATCTCTTCTGAGTTGATGGCCATATTGGGGTGCACTTCAGTCAGCACGGTAGGTTCGTAAAAAGAACCATTCGCTTTTCCGAAAGTTTTCTTTTTCCCACCTGTTAGGACTTTAGCTCCTTTCGCAATAGCGTCTTCCAACAATCGTTCGACTTTCTCCAATGCTTCTGCATTGATAAGGGGACCGATTTCGATTCCCTTTTCCAACCCATTGCCCACGCTCATTTGTTTTACGGCAGCAGCAAGTTTTTGCGTGAATTTTTCATAAATACCCGTCTGGGCATATAGCCGGTTGGCACATACACAGGTCTGCCCGGCGTTGCGGTACTTGGAGGCGATGGCCCCTTGTACTGCAGCATCAAGGTCAGCATCGTCAAAAACGATAAAAGGGGCATTCCCTCCCAATTCCAGAGACAATTTTTTCACGGTACCCGCACACTTTTCCATGAGTAACTTACCTATTTCCGTAGATCCCGTAAACGAGAGTTTCCGAACCAATGGATTAGTGGTCAATTCATTTCCGACCGCCGCCGGTTGGCTGGTCGTAATGATGTTTAAAACACCGGGTGGGAATCCAGCCTCTTCAGCAAGTGCTGCCAGTGCCAGCGCAGAAAGCGGCGTATCTTCTGCGGGTTTAATGACCACCGTACAACCGGCAGCCAAAGCCGGGGCGACCTTTCTAGTGATCATGGCATTAGGGAAATTCCAGGGTGTAATGGCTGCTGCTACACCAATGGGTTGTTTGATGGTAATAATACGCAGTTCACTTCCGTGACCGGGGATGACATCGCCATACACCCTTCTTGCTTCTTCAGCAAACCACTCTACGAAGGAAGCTCCATATCTAATTTCTCCTTTTGCTTCCGCCAACGGTTTACCTTGTTCGGTGGTCAGTATTACGGCCAGATCATCAAGGTGCTCCATTTGCAAAGCATACCATTTTTTCAATATACCTGCCCGATCGGCAGCAGTTTTGTCTCTCCATGCTGGAAATGCTTTTGCGGCTGCGTCAATGGCGGCTTTGGTTTCAGCAGCGCCCATATCCGGCACCTCACCAATGTGAGAGCCATCATAAGGATTGTTAACCGAAAAGGTCTTACCACTATTGGCGCTTACCCATTTTCCGTTAAGGAGGGTTTTATCTTTGAGGAGGAGTTTGTTCTTTAAATTCATATCAGGTTACATTCTAAAGTCTTGTTAATTGGTGTCGTTTCTCAAGGGGCATGACGAGGCCAGAATGGTTATTTATCTTTCCGCCATTTTTGTCGGTATTTTTCGCCTACATCTGACCAGAAATCTACCAGTACTTCCCAGGGAATTTGTCCTCGCCGTTTGATGCCTTCCTTCAAGGTGGCTAGCAGTTTCTTAGCTTTTCCAGTCTTAGTATTTCCCATGGAATCGACAATGGTCTCTACTACATGATGCTGCCAATCCGGTTGAGTATTTTCTGGTTTAAGCTTGTCTTTCTCCAGCCCTTGGCCTGCCTCTGTTGGCAAATTTGTTAAATTGGTGTCCTGTGGATACAGCGAATCCGTGACTTGCGGCTTGAATTTGATCAATTTATCAACTTCCTGAAAATGGTCAAATGATTGCTTACAATGGTCCTCTGGCCAATGCAACTGCACACTACCTTCTTGCGGACGATACACCGCCGTATATAGTGTTCCGAATCCCTCTTTAAATCGGGTATTGTAAAGAGGTGGTTGTAAGAATGCATCAAGCATTGTAGCTGCATCGGGTTCTTTATTCAATAATAACTGCTTTAAAAATTCGGCCCGCTCGACAGTCTTGTTAAATTGGGCATTTTCAGGCCAATCAACTTTCCCTTGATGATTGGTAGCCAAAACGGCATCCGTCACCTGAGGCGGGCGATCGGGTGCCAATTGAACCGTTTTGTAAGCACCACTTCGATCTAGCACAGTCACATTGTAAGACATGTGTGAAGGCACCCTGGTCAATGCTTCAATAGCCTCCTCCACTGTCGTGCAAAATTCAAGCAC
This sequence comes from Saprospiraceae bacterium, assembly GCA_021604865.1. Classification (GTDB taxonomy): domain Bacteria; phylum Bacteroidota; class Bacteroidia; order Chitinophagales; family Saprospiraceae; genus BQJU01. The sequence goes on from BQJU01000013.1 coordinate 105,037, forward strand.
ATAGCGCAAAATGAACGGAATACCAAAACCTTTCCCAACAACTTTCCGCCCTCCGAATGTAAGAGATATAGCTAAGCCATCATCATTCATCCCATCCAATACCCCTGAGAGGCAATCATTATTTGCGATCACTTTTCTGCCGTTCCAGGAACTAAGCAATTGGGTACTTTCACTCAGTTCAGGATGGTAATCATAGTTTCGTACCAGCTGTACCACCTTTTTTGTCATCACCGCTTGTGAACAGGCATTGATAAAAGCAGGCGGTTGGTAACCGGTAAGAAAACGGGCGGCTACCTGATCTGCATTGGCTAATTCACAAAGTCGATCATAGGTAGGCAGCATTTCTGGCATAAATTGTTTCAGCGCTGCCAGCGATGTCTTCAAATCAGGACTATAGGCGACGTTTTTGGAAACAAACCAAGCCCGATATGCTGGCCAATACCTATTGAATAAATTTTGCCATTTCGGACCTGGCTGAGTCGGCTCAGAAATGGCATTAAAATAAATTTCCATTAGCTTATAAAAATTTAAACCCCTCTGCCTGGGCAACCTTTTCTTCAATCTGTTGAGGCTGCGTCGGAGGTATGGATTTATATTGTGCGTGGATGGCATTTATCCAATTTTTCGCACGTTTTGTAAGTTCGAAATTATCGGTCATTAGCCGGCCACGCATCACCAGAATGCCCATATCAGCCCCTTCATACAGGTAATCCCCTTTCCGGGTGATTCTTAGAAAAAAGGCTTCTTCATCTAATTCAACATAGCGGCGGTGTGTATCCATCCGATCGAAAAGCATGGTGCCATCATCTTGTAATCTCCAAATACCGGATCGGGGAGCTTCTGTAACATATTCTATGGTGTCTTTAGTGTGTTTGACCACCAATTGGCTCCAGGTGTCAATATTGTCGGGATTTGCCCAACGGTTGTTGAGCTCCTTTATGTCCAATTCATAATCCTGGTCCATCCATTCGAGGATGTGGAAAATAAAAAGCGGTACATCCGCCAAGGCAAACACAGCATGGTTGGTGATCGAACTAGCTCCGGTAATTCGTGGATTCAGTTCACCAAGATAAATATTGTTATCGTCCTGATCAATCAAAAAATCCAACTCAAAGTAGCCTTTGTACCCTTCTTTACGCAATTGGTCACCAAATAGTTGGGTATATTCTCTTGCCTTTTCACGAATTTCAGGAGTAAATGCCTCCGGAAATATTTCATTGCCACACCATCCGCCTTTATACGGGGTTAATTCTTTAAAACCAACCAACTCGGTCATAAGTGGCGCCACCACTGTACCGTGTCGGGTTACACAGGCTTCGATAGCCGAGCCCCGACAGTTGATACGTTTCATGATTTTCACCTCCTTTTCCTTGATAATTTCCTCTTCGTATTTCTTGAATTCTTTTTCGTTAGAGATAAAAAATGTGGTATGCCCAGAATCTCCAAATGGTGTTTGGATAACCAGTTCTTTACCTAATTTTTTCGAGACCATGCATAAGTGTTTGTAATCCTTCACATTAGAAAGCACATAAGGCACACATGGCACGCCTGCTTTTTCAGCAATCCGGTTGGTGTTCACCTTATTATCCATGAAGGTGCGTAACTTGGCAGAAGGGAAACATAGCTCTAGTCCCAATTTTTTAGCAAGCGCCTCCGTCTTTTCATCAAACATTAGGAAAAGCGCTTTGTCTTTATAGCCTTTTTTCTTGTGTTTCTTGATAAAATCCACTACTTCCGGATGCTGCAAGAGGTAATTGTTGATATCCTCAATGCTCTGGAATTCTTCATGCGGCCGTTCTTCCTTGGGTGAAAAAACATTAGAGTGAAGCCCATCAAAACATTCGATATAGGTAATGAATTTAAAGCCTTTAATCCACTCGTCAGCACCTAAAAGGTTGAAGTTTGTGGCACTGATAAAATAAATTGGATTTTCGTTCCGAAAGAAAAAACGGCGGATATCGGAAATGCCTTTTAACGGCTTTATTGCCGATTTGGCTATCTTTTTCACAGCAGATTTAGTGCTCTTTTTAAGGGGTTTGGTAGTTGCTTTTTTAGTACTCATTTATTTGAAATTTATTTTTTAAAATAATTAGGCTGAAAATAGATGGTATGGCTTTTCATTTTTAATGGCTCAACTTTTTGCCTTGGCTCTTTTTGTTTTGCCAATCGGAGCATGAAGTGGCGTCTTTTTAGCAGTGCCATTTTCGGCAATATTAGCTACGCTGATCAAGGCGTCAGCCGTATATATTTTCAATCCCAGTTCAGGGCGATAACCGTGTATTTCCTTCACATCCAAGGCCAACAGAAATTGTATGATTTCTTCACTAACCACCTGCCCTGGGACCAGTACCGGAAAACCCGGCGGATAAGGAATCACAAAGGATGCGGACACCAATTCCCGTCCCTCTTGCATGGTCTTCAGACAATTGTTCAAAGGGATGTATTCGCATTGATTTTCGTGATAGGATAAAAAATAAGCTTTCCTTATATTGCCCCCTGGTACGCCTGGAGCTACTTGAAAAACATGATGAAAATGGCTAAAATCGGGCAAGGGTGGAAATTCTTTTGTAAGAGAATGGATGCGCTGCTTGGCAATTTCCCGCTCCTTTTTATTCAGTGACCGGGCATTTCCTTCCAGTTCTTTGGCAATCAGCAGCAGGGCGTTCATCAAGTAGGCCACCGAACTACGGGTGGTCCCGATATTGGTCATCAACAGCACCGTATTGCGGGATGTTTTGTTAATTTGTAAATTAAACTTGTTCATCAAGTATTCATTCTTGAAGGTGTCGCCATCAATACCGGCTTTACCCACGGAAAGGGTAATTTTAGTGGGATCAAGCACAAACTCGTCATTGGCCCATGCTTCCTCCATCCGGTTCCAACCTTCTCCGGAGCGGTAGTATTCTTTCATGGCCGAACGGCGGTATTCTGAAGGGATAAAATCCTTGATCGTCAATACTTCAAAATATTTTTTCAGCAAGGGGTGGTCCGTGATTTTAGCACGCAGCACCATAGCCATTTCGATACTTTTTTCAACCAGTTCAAAACCCTCAAATTGAACCTGCCGCCTGCCAGCATCGAGAGAAGCCAATATTTGATAGTTGGGTGAAGTAGACGTGTGGGTCATATAGGCTTCATGGAAAGCATCCGTCGTTTTGCGTTGAAAATCCTCATCCCAGATATGAATCATTGACCCCTGACGGAAACTCGAGAGTGTTTTATGGGTACTTTGCGTGGAATACACTCGAATTTTCACGTTTTCAGGATCCGGTAGAGCAGGTATTTCACCCACCGTAAGAGATTTTATATGGCGTTGGTATTCGTCTTGATATTCCTGGCTATGGTATTTTTTGTAGAGCTTTTGAGCGACAAACATCCCCGTACGTTGTTTATAGGTATAGGTGAAGCCCGCAAAAGCAAACCATGCTTCGTCCCACAGAAAGATCATATCGGGCTTGATGGCCAATACTTCTTCCATTACTTTTTCTACATTGTAAACGAGGCCATCAAAAGTACAATTGGTCAACAATAACATTTTGACTTTGTCCAATTGGTTGGCCGCTTTCAATTCCAATAATTTCTCTTTGATAACCTTCAAAGGCACGGCACCATACATGGAATATTCTTCGATGGGATAAGAATCAAGATAAACGGGAAAAGCACCTGCCAGAACAAGTCCATAGTGATGCGACTTGTGGCAATCCCTGTCAATTAATACCACATCACCAGGTTCTACAATTGCCTGCTGTACAATTTTATTGGCTGTGGAAGTGCCATTGGTCACAAAAAAGGTATGTTCCGAACCATACGCTTTTGCGGCCATTTCCTGTGCCTTTTTCAGAGGACCGGTAGGTTGAAGGAGTGAATCAAGGCCCCCTGTAGTGGAAGATGTTTCTGCTAAGAACATATTCCTACCATAAAATTTTCCAAAATCTCTTATCCAGTTTGATTTAAAAACCGAGTTGCCCCTGGACAAAGGCATAGCGTGAAAAACACCCGTTGGCTTCCGGCTGTAATTGATGAGTGCAGAGAAAAAAGGTGCCTCATATCGCTCTCGAATGCCCCTGATAATGCTCAGATGAAGCTCCTGCAAATCTTCTTTCCGATAAAAAATGCGATTGAAATTATTGAGGGTAGTATCTTTTAAATGAGTGAGTGCCGTATCGGTGATGTAATAAATGTTTAGCTCAGGTCGGAAATGGCGGATAAATTGACCGAGCAATGGCCCCAAGTCAGATACGGGTTGATCTGATAAGTCTATTTTTAAGATATTCTCGATAAATGGCTGTAGGATTGGTGCGAGATGTCGGGAATTAAAGACAGGGCCATAGTTGATGACCACCGACTGAATATTGTAGTTAAATAATAACGCAATGAGTGCATCCTGAAAAGAGGGTTGTACGACCAGTTTGTAAACAAATTGTTCTTCTTTATCTTGTATTTCCTGGAGGCTGTTCCTTAATTTCGCCTCCGCTACCTCCGACAAATCATCTACAAAAAGTACCTCGAAGTAATTTTTTTCCGGTGTCTCATTTATTTTTTTTGCTTCATTCTTTTTAGCGATTTTGCCCCATTCATTTGCGGCTTCTTGTGAGGAAGCGGTTCGATAGGCATCGCTTACTAAAAGGTGAACAACTTCATTGGTTTTGCGGGAAATGGAAGTGTATTCACTCTGTTTGCAGCTTTCCTTCAGAAACCTCACACACCCAAGTCCTGGAAAAGCAAAATACCGCTCAATGCTGGCCAATTGTTTCAGCGTGCTTTCTACCGAAGCAAGACATTTCTTTCCCGAAGGCGTATCATTTCCCGAAGCAGACAATTTGGCTGTTTGGTTTCTTAAGGTATTCCAGGTATCAACTCTGAGCTGACCAATATTATAATGTAGAGAAGGAGTAGGTTTCTTTTTGTTCATTTTTTTGATTTTAATCGAGTAAAAGCTTTGACCATTTCCTTTTCGGTTTTTCTAATGGTCCTAAAGAATCGAGATAACTATGTCTTTGATCTTTATCGTAAATATCAAAATGCACTTTGTTGTCTCTGAAACTTTTCAGTGGTTGACCAAGGCCAAGGATGCCTCGTTCACGGCGAGTTTTGACAACTTCCAGGTCAATTTCTAAAGGTAGAAACTGCGCGGTAGGACCAGCCTGGCAGAGCACCCTTCCGTCGGGATCACAAAATATGGAACGCCCGATGCCTCCGGCGTTCAAGCCGTTTACATCGATCACAAAACATTGGTTGATCGCGGCGGTGGCTTTTACGATGGCGAGTTCGACGTCTCTATCCAAGGTGCCCGTGAGCGTCGGATGGATAATTACCTCCACCCCTTTGATCGCCATAGTGCGGGAAGTTTCCGGAAACCACATGTCGTAACAGATACTGATTCCAAAACGTCCCACATTGGGGACATCCCAAATCAGGAAATTATCCCCAGCTGAAATCCCTTCTTCATAAGGATAAAAAGGAAACATTTTTGAATAGCGACCTACGATCTCCCCTTGAGGATTGATAACTGTAGATGTATTAAAAACTTGTTCTTGCTTTTTTTGGAATATGGATCCCGGTATCAGCCAAATCCCATATTTTTTGGCCAAAGCCTGAAAATCTGCCTCTATTGAGTTAGGAAATTCTATGGCGTTTTTTTTCAGAGGTCCAAAGGCGCACAGTTCACTAAACACGACCATCTGTACCCAGGGGAATACATTCATCAGTACGTCGAGCTTGATTTTCATCAAGGGAATATTGCTTTGGATAGCAGAAACAGGCATTTGAATGCCGGCAATTGAAAATGATCTCATTATAATGTTTAAAGGTTAATAGAGTTGTTTCGTAGGGGTCATGACAAGGTTAAAACGGATGACCACCGCCCTGCCCCTACGAAATAACTCTAATAGTTTGTTGTAAACCACTTGAAAGAGTTTTGATAAGATTCGAAATTGAAAGCAGGTTGCACTTATCAGCAGCTAATATTTAAACCGTTATTCCTGCTTATATCCCAGGATCAACCAAGCGCTCTTTTGATTTCACCCTCCAAAATATCCAATCCCTTTTGCAGTTGTGAATTGGTGATTACCAAAGGCGAAAGCACCCGGATGATATTTTTGTGGGTTCCGGCACTAATGATGATCAAACCATTTTCACCACATCCTTCCATCACACTTTGGCACAATTCAGCATCAGGTTGAAGCGGGTCACCGTTTTTCACAAACTCCATAGCCATCATAGCACCAAGGCCGCGTACATCCCCAATTGCTGAATATTTTTCTTTCATTTTTTCAAACCGATCCCGAATGATGGTACCAATCTGTTGGCCTCGAGCATTCAAATCATTTTCTTCCATAAATTTAATGGTGGCCAGAGAAGCTGCACAACAGACCGGATTGCCAATATAGGTGCCACCAATCGTGCTTGGTCCGGCAGCATCCATGACCTCTGCCCGGCCAACTACAGCTGCTATTGGCATACCAGACCCCATTGATTTGGCCCAGGTTGAAATATCCGGAAGAACGCCAAAATGTTCGTAAGAAGCCCAGGCCCCCGTGCGGCAGAAACCACTTTGTACTTCATCGAAGATCAACATAATGCCGTATTCATCACAGAGTTTCCGCAAGCCCTTGACATAACTTTTTGGAGCCACATTGAAGCCGCCTTCGCCCTGTACCAGTTCGATGATGATAGCTGCGAGGTTTTCCGGAGCCACCGTATTTTTAAAGAATTCTTTCAAGCTATTTAATTCCTGCTTGGCGAAGGTTTCTTCATCCAGGCCAATGCCATAGCGGTAATGATTGGGGTAAGGTATCCGATAGACCTCCGGAGCAAATGGCCCGCATCCGGTTTTATAGGCTACCTTGGACGTCAGGGTCATTGCCATCATAGTACGGCCGTGAAAGGCGTCAGTATAACAAAGTACGCCGCTCCGGCCTGTAGCCTGTTTTGCTATTTTTATGGCGTTTTCCACGGCCTCGGCGCCAGTGCTAACCAACATTGCTTTGGTCAGGTCTCCATGAGGAAATAACGCCACCAGTTTTTCGCACAGTTCAAGGTATTTTTCATAAGTGGTCACGTTAAAGCTGGTGTGGATACATTTGCGAGCCTGGGCGATAATAGCCTCTACAACTGGTTCGGGACAGTGGCCCGCATTAACAACACCTATCCCTCCGGCAAAATCGATCAGTTCCTTACCATTGGCATCAATGACGATGGCACCTTTAGCAGACTGTGCAGTCGCCGTATTGAATACACCTACTCCGTTGGCAACTACAGACTTCCGTCTTTCCAATAGTTCTTCACTTTTAGTTCTATTTTTTATCATTTACTATCTTGAATTGATTAGTGATTGAATCAGGTAAATTAAATCTCCTGGAACAAGACTCGGTTAAAGTATATTCGTCACCTAAGTTTCTTGTCTCATTTGAAACAATAAATCCGAGGAGGAGTTCGGGTTTAGATTATGAGAATATTCGAGTTACCTGGATAAAAGAGCATCCTATTTTAAGATAGGAGAACCTTAAAGAACAAGGTTGGCTACTTTAAAGAAGGTTAATACCGATGTTAGTAAAGATAGTGAAAATTATTAGCAATTAAAAACGGTCAATATTGTGATTACAAAAGTTATCATAATAAAAGTAACGATTATTTTTGTAACGATCCTTTTGATGGCAGTTTGTCAAATTTTGAACCTTTAGTGCATGTTTGGAGATCAAAGTGCCATCCGCCGAAGCGTATAAAACCCTACTCCCCTACCTTCATCAGACAAATAAATGACCTCATCCTCATTCAACCGCATCGGGCTGCGTTTTTGGCCCTTTGAATCAGAGATTTGTCTACCCCGATAATAAATTTGATTGCCAGAAAGGTATACCTCTTTATCAGGACGTATCACATCCGTGGTTTTAAAGATATTCTCCTGGAGGCCGTTTTGATTTAAATGTTTAAAAATGAGTTGGTCATTTTCATAGCGATACGAATGAATGATGCCCAAATTGTTATTTGGCAGGTAATAGTCGCCTACCTTTTGCTGAGGGAAATCAACTATTAAACTTTTACCAAATAATAAAATACCGACAAAAACGACAGTTTTCACATCCAAGGTTGGCCGTAAAATCCAGATCAGCATTACAAAAAGACCAAGCATCGCATAAAGCCGGGGAAACTGCAACAATAAAGGATCATCATGTAACCAATATACTGGTACATTACAGATAAACAACAATAAGAACAGCAACAAAATAGTGGTGATTATTCCAGGTTTTTGCCACGAAAGGACCGCCATAAAAAGAGGAAGCAATAACAATAAGCTGTAACTGGAGCCATAAGCTGCCAATAAATTCCCGGCCAGCAAAACCAATGCAAAATGCAGTATAGCAGGAACATTTTTCATCCTTAGTACAAGGAATGTACCTCCTAAAACCATACATTGAAAAAGGCCATGAAATACAATAGCTAAGATAGGCAAATGCATGAAAGGCTCTGGATTATACAATTGATCTTTGACAAAGCAGGATTTCAGCAAGACAGGCATAGATTGGAACAATATCGCAAAGGGGTTGTGGATTTCGCCTTGAAATAACCGGGGCAAGATATAACTAAAATAATCCGTGGTCACCATCGGTGGTAAAAAGAGGTAAGTGGAAAAGGATAAAAACGAACTGATCAAAAAAGTAAGCCAGCATGTTCGCTTATCTCTTTGGAAGAACAAAAATAGCAACACAATGCCTGGAAAGATCTTCATGGCAATAGCCACCGACCATAAAATCGCTGCCCCATAAATCCGATGCCTACCCCATTGGCGGTAAGCCTCCAATAAACAAGCCAATACATAAAGATAGGATTGGCCCTGATAAAAATTATTTAACAAAGGCATATAAAAAATGAGAGGAGCCAGTAAAAGCAGTGCTTGGTGCTCTAGCTTGAGGTGTCGAAGCAGTAAACAATACGCCACAATAAACAACAACAACCCTATCAAGCCAAAGTAAAACTTAGCCCAATAAATATCTTTAATCAAAGCAAAGGGGCTGTATAACAGTACACTAACAGGTGGTACCGGTGTATAATTAACAAAAACCGTTTCGGGTGAGCGTTGATTCGCCAGCTGATTAAAGGAATAGGGGTCGTACACACGCTCATCAAAGTCGCCTTCTAACCACAATTGACTGGCGTAATAATAATTGGCAAAATCACCAATGGGGTGTTTAACGGTCTTCGTTAGAAAATAAATGCCTAACAACAACAAAAGTAATGCACTAAACCATGCCCAGTAGATTCCTTGATTATTAGAGTTGTTTCGCATTGTCAGTTGTTTCAATGCTAAAAATCAAAAAGCGTTCTGCCAGCCGGTATTGCTGATGAACCACCTTCATTTGGTATCCTTTTTCTATGGCAATGCATTCAATGGCATCAAGCGCACAAGCTTCGGAAAGGATCATGTATACCAAGCTATTGGAATCAATAAAATCTTCAAGGCCGGTAAAAAAATGATGGAAAAACTGGAAATCAGCGCCAGTATACCAGGCAAATTCTGCCAAACTGTTAGGCGTCCCCTCAAAGAAAGGAGGATTAACAATGATGAAATCGAAAAATTGTTTTGGAATGGTGTTAAAAACATCCGACTGTAAGGTATTAATAATCAACTCATTGTCCAAAGCATTCCTTTCTGTACAGGCTACAGCCAAAGGGTTCACATCAACCGCCCAGGCTGCTGCTCCTTGCTGTGCCACCACCAGGGATAATAGACCACTTCCACAGCCTATTTCCAATACCTTTTTATTGTTTAATGCTTGTTTTTTTAGAAAGGCGGCAAATACTTTACTACTACCAAAAAAGGCGGGATGAAATACTTCTTTTTTGATTTGTAATTGCAAGCCTTCATAACGATAGGTTCGGTCCTGTGCCAGATACCTTTGCAATAATGGCTTATAGAAACGGCTCATGCATTTTCTTATCAAAGTCCGCATTAGAAGCCCTCTTTTTCAGGTTGCCTATATTTTAACCAGAACCGTTGTAAAGCCTTTAACTCGTAAGGATAACTATAATGCTTGGTACGGTATCGCCAGGAAGATGCACCGCGGATAACCTTTCGTTGCAAAGTGCTTAATTTGATATCCGAAACCGTTGGATGATAAGCATTGAGGACGGTTTCAAAGTTTTTGATTTTATCGACCACCCGTTTAGTCAACCAGGGGGTTAACGGATTTTTACGCAAATCAAATTGTTCCCATTCTGGTTGTAGCCAGTCTTCCAGTTTTTTGGGAAAAGAAAAGCCCTGCTCTTTAGCCTTTTCAAACATGGTAGAACCTTCAGTGGGCACCGGGCTATAGATGTAAATAATGATTTCCGTATCTGGGTTAATGGTTTTTACTTTACGGATAAACTCGGTTTCTGCGTCTACCTGTTTTAATGCTTCAGCCTCCGAATCAGCCGGCCAGCCAAGAACAAAAGAGTATTCCGGGATAATATCAAACTTTTTGAGCCTTTCGGCAAAACGAAGAATTTGACTGCCACTTTGTTTGCCGCCCTTATCCATAAATTGCAACAACTGATCACTACCCGACTCCGCGCCAAAAAAGATCATTTTGCAACCTGCTTCCCGCATAATGGCCAAACTTTCATCGGTGTAGCGGTCCAGCGTATCAATACGAGCCTCGCCCCACCAGGTCATATTTTCGGGTTGGATCAATTTGGCGAAAGCCACCGTCCTTTTCTGAGAAACAAAAAAATTATTGTCGTGAAATTCGATGGCATCAGCTCCATAGGTATCTTTCAGGTATTTGATATCCTGGTAAATTTTTTCTGCTGATTTACCATTCCATTTAGTTTGATAAATGGGCACAACGGCGCAAAAAGCACATTTAAAAGGGCAGCCAAAACTGCTGTGATAGGCGATGGTTTTTTCGCCCAGATAACTTTTCCCCAAATAACGAGACAGTGGATAAAATTCATTCAACCGGTCATAAGGCAGGTCCGGTAATTCGTCGTATTCATAAAGGATTTCTCTGGTGGTTTTGATCAATTGTCCATCTTGTAGAAATACCAGATTGGGGACAGATTCCGTGGATTCCCGATTGATAACGGCTTTTATTAATTGCGGAAATGCCTTATCGCCAGGGCCATCCACCACATAATCAACATAACCGGAATCTAGCACGACCTGTTTATGATTCGAAGGAAAATAACCGCCCCAAATATTGGTAATTTCTGGAAATTGTTGTTTTACCTGCCTGGTGATCGGTACCGCCTGATGCAGCTGCGGGCCAGGCATGACCGTACAGGCAAAAAATTGAAACTGGCCGCTTTGAAGGTAATCAAAAATCTTTTGTTGAGGGTCGGCTTCCAGGTTGCCATCTACTAACACCCAATCATAAATACCTTCAATACTAGCGGCAATTTGCAAGACAGAATTGGGTATTCTGGCTTTATGATTGGTTGCTTTCGGGTTAAATAAAATAACTGCAGGTGGTTTCATCCGGCTAAGTTATTAAAGTCCTGTTACTGAGCCAAGGATTTAATTCTGACCTGCCAGAATGCGACATTTCCAGCAATATAAGCCAATACGGCTGCAATCAATGCGCCACTAATCCCCAACTTGGGTATCAGCCACCAGCCTCCTAAGATTTTAATGGCTCCCATCATGATTAAGATGAGGCTTACCCGTTGTACCTGGTTTTGACGAAAGAGCATTTGGATACGGATCACCTGAAAGAAATATAAAAAGATCAAAGTGCCAGTTAGACAGTAGATCAAAATGCACAATTCAAAGGCATAAGCATAATGCAACAACGCATAGATCATCAAGGCAAGCAAAGGGCTCAACAGCAAGCCAAAAGCCAGGAAGTTGCGTTCTATCTTGAACAAAACGCCCGCCTTCAGCCGGTAAACATTTTTGATAAAAGGTAATAAAACGGCTGACGCTAATAGGTGGCTGGATTGTACAAAACTGGATAGGACTTGATATTTCCCTAAAGCGGCGGCATCCATTTTCAAGGCTAGCAAATACAATTCTCCTCTTGAAGCACCAGCGCCTGCTAAGACCAGGACTAAAAAGGGAAAGGCGGCTTTTAAAAAGTCAACAACCTGAGTAGAATCTACTATTTTCCAGGAAATATAATGCCGGTTTAACAACCAATAAATCAACCCTTTAATTAATTCCGCCACCGCCATACACCACAAAAAAGTAGTCAATGTAAGTGGCTGCGTCAGAAACAAAGCAATCAACAGCAGAACAATGAGCAACTCTATTACCGCGCTCTGCCAAAAAAGTCTTCGATAAACATTCAGTGCTTCAAAAAATTGCCAGCTCAGCTGTGCCAACAACCAAAAAACAAGGATACTTCGGTCCAAAGCTCCCCAAGGTAAAAGGCCAATAATGATCACAACAACTACGGCAATACCTCCCCTCCCAAGCATGGAGGCAACCAATACGTTTTTAATATTATCCGGTGACCGACTGTAGTTTCGCAGGAGAAAATCCCGGCTCCCCAAGTTGATCAGGGTGGCACACAGCTGTACAACCAACAGATATTGCACGTAAGTGCCCCAATAGACTTCTGAATACCATCGAACAACGGTAAGGGATAGGAGAATTCTAGTGATTGGAATTGCAAATTGGGACGTCAGTGCCTGCACGATTGCCCAAAACCGACGAGCGGGGATGCTGTTTAAGTTTTGAAGGTGGGAAAATAATCTACCTAACATTAACCCCGAATTCTTTCCAGATTCATGCCCAATCGCGACATCATTGCCCGGAATTTCACTGGAGCCGCTGAGGCAAATTTACCCGCTCCATTTAACCGCTGAAAGGCCATTTCCCGTTGTATCCAGTTCATGGCATGGTGATAGTATTTCCGGTTATACGCACGTTTAAAATCAATGTCCCGATCAGTGGATTCCGACCAGTCCAGATCGGTAATGAATTTTGATTCTACTTCTTCATAAAAGGGGGTGCCTTTGATGGGATAAGCCGTAGTAAGCGTAAAAACATCCGGCTTGGCCTTTTTCAGATAGTCCAGCGTCTCCAGAATATCGGCTTCCGTTTCACCGGGATATCCCAGCATAATAAAGTTGCCTGCCTCTATACCATACGCTTGCGAGAGCTGGACCATTTCCGTCACTTTTTTCACCTCTGTCATACGATCCATGGCATCCAGCACCTTTTGGGAACCGCTTTCAGCACCAATCCAGATCCTCATACAGCCACTTTCCTTTAGCAGCTTCACGATTTCCTCATTCATGCGGTCAGCACGGGAGATGGCCTCATAAGGAATGACGAGATCCCGTTCTTTAACCAATTGAGCAAAAGCCCTCATCCACTTGTGGTTGACCGTGAATACATCATCGACATACCAAATTTGATCAAAGTCGTAATTGGTGCGAAGGTATTCCAACTCATCCACTACTTTTTCGGGGCTTCTACGCCGGTAAGAGCGCCCGTAAACCGCCCTGCTGCACCACTTGCAAGCATAAGGGCATCCCCGCATGGTGCTCATCGTCACCATAGCATATCCGTGGTGTTTACGCCAGGTATCGAAATAGCGTTGCCAATCGATTTTTTCCCGGGCTGGCATTGGCAATTCATCCACATTGGTAATAAATGCTCGCTCAGAAGTGGTCGTGACAGCTCTATCTTTATCCAGGTAGGCAATACCGGGTATATGATCGAGATCCATATTGTCCTGCTCGCTGAAATGCCGGACTAGTTCGAGCATAGTTATTTCTCCCTCTCCAAAGGCGATGATGTCGGCTCCGTGTTTGAGAAAATTTTCTTTATGGTGGCGTACTTCTGGCCCTCCTAATACTATTCGGCAATGTTTTAGGGTGGGCTCGTTTTTAATCAACTCAATGATCTTCAATACCTGAAGTTTTGTCATCAGGTTGGTATAAATGCCGATCAAATCAGGAGGTGATTGTTTCAGCTGTTTTTGCAACTGATTAAACGTAGAAAAGGTAGTATCAAAAATCTCATTGGCAAAACCATGTTGCTCCAGGTAGGCCGCAATGTATTGCAACCCCAGTGGCGGATATGGCTTCATGATTTGTTGCTCTTTTTTATCCTCTCCTAAGAAATAAGCGTGTGTCAATAAGATTTTCATCTTTATTTATATATATAGTGATACAGAGACATTGTGAGGTGGTGAGATAGTGAGAAGGTGAAGTGGTGAGATATCCAGCCGCACCTCCGCGCATCAATCTTTCCTCCGAAATTCTACCACAAAATGATCGGCATAATCTGCTAGCCAAGGCAAGGAAAAAACCGAATCAAGTTTTTCTAAAACAGCCAGTCGTTTTTTTCTCTCAGCAAAATAATGCTCCAGATAAGACGGGGGGACAAAAAAGCCAACCGGATAAGCCTGGATAAACTGGAAATTGGCGGCAAAAAAACTGCTAATCTCCTTTTTGTTATAATACCATACCTCGATTTTTTGACCATGCAAATTGACTAACGACGGGCTTTTTAACCGCCGATGAGCCTGATCCACCCGTCTTTTCATAAAATAATAAGCCCTTTCCCACAAACAATGTTTACTCATATACACTAAAAACAAATGACCGTCGGGTTTTAGCAAATCCGAAAAGATTTGGCCCAGTTTTCTGCTTTTTTCAGGCGATAAACAGTTCAGGCCACCAAAATTGGAAAAGATCAAATCAAACTGCTGACCTTTCAGTTTTTCGGCTAGCGCCATAAATCCAGCCTGCAAAAAAGTCAACTTTAAGTAGCCATCCTCCTGTTTCAATTTTTCCGTTCCCATCCGGATCATATCTGAGGAAATATCCGTTGCAAGCACCCGGTGTCCCTGTTTTGCGAGATATATCGCGTCTTCACCAGTACCACAGTTGATTTCCAGAATATCGCAAGAATTAGGAAAGTCCCGTTGAAAAAACTTCCTGACTTGTCTCCTTTGAGATTGCCCAATTGCAGCATGCGTAAAGTGCTCATCATAATCAGCAGCATACTGATCAAAGGCTTGAGGCTGCTTCATAGTTGATGACTTTCAGTTGCCGTTTGGCCAGATATGACGATGGCGTATAATACAATATCGATAAGGTTTTTTTTAAGTTTTGCCACTTTACATGAGTGGGATACCGCAATAACCCTTTGAGTTGTTCCTGAGCATGTTTTTTACGAAATTCCTGATGAACAAAATGGTGCAACTGTTTATAAAATGCTGAAGAATAGGAATTTTTAAACATTAGATCCAAGTCCTCGGAATCGGTCCAGTTGGTCTTGCCGGGCAAGTCATTTTTCACCATTTCAAAAAACTTTGTGCCAGGCAAGGGATAGGAGACTGAAATACCAATATCGTGGGGCAATAATTCCTTAATCAGTGCAATCGTTTTCCGAATATGTTGTGCTGTTTCATTCAGGTAGCCAAACTGGATAAAAAAGCAGGGCTTAATGCCACAAGCCTTGAGTTTATGAGTGGCTGTTCTGATCTGCTCAATGGTAATGCCTTTATCCATCGCATCCAGGATTTCCTGGGCTCCGCTTTCAACACCCATCCACACTTCTTCACAGCCTGATGCTTTGAGTGCGTCGATGTACTGATCTTTCACCAGCAAATCTGCTCTGGATTGAATTTTATAGCGAAGCTGCAGTCCTTTTTCCCGAACCAGTTCTGCAAATTCGATCACCCAGCTGCGTTTCAGTCCAAATATATCATCACAAAACCAAATATGGTCGAAGCTTGTATTGGCCTGTAGCAACTCTATTTCCCTGATTACATGGGCTGGGCTACGCATCTTGTAAGAATTGCCGTAGATGGGCTTAGCACACCAATTGCATTTATAGGGGCAACCTCTGGTGGTTGCAATATTTACTGAATATTGATTCCATTTTGTCCAGGATTGTTGATAGGGTTTAAAGTCAATCAAATCCCAGGCTGGCAATGGCAAGGCATCCAGATCCTGCATCACGGGCCGGTTGGCGTTCCTTTGAAAATGGCCATTCTTTTGCCAGGCCAGGCCAACTACAGATTGCAAATCATCTCCAGCTTCCAGTGAATTCAGAAGGTCGATCAACGTTGCCTCGCCCTCTCCTAATAACACATAATCTATCCCATTTTGTAAATAATCTTGCCAGCGGTCAGTCGCATCAGAACCGCACATGATCACCTTACAACCCCTGTCTTGAGCGGCCTTAGCTATATGCCAGGCGGCTTCTCTCATATTCGTTAGGCACATCTTGGTCAGGTAATTAAAACCATCATCAAAAATGACCAGAATATCAGGCTTTTGAGCATCCAGAACCGGCAAAATATCCCCTGGCCCATCGGCAAACATGCTGTCAAAAAAGGCTACATCATATCCGGCATCTCTCACCATCGCCGCCGCCTGGATGCTCATCAAGGGTGGATAGGGTTTGTGCCAGGCTTCCTGTTTGGGGTCCAATCTAAGTAAATAAGAATGGGTCAACAGAACGGACCGTTGCTTCATTTGACAATTGATTTGTTTCATGCCAAAATTACAACTTTTGAAACAGGGAATGAAAGGACAATGATGATTTGGCAAGCATTAGACATCTGCTTTCATCATTAATTTAAAAATGATATTGCAAACTAGCCTTCAAAAAGAAAGGCACTCCAGGCGTAAAATGGATTTCTTCCACCGATTCTTGTTCCGAAAATAGACGAGATTCGGTTGCAAATTGTGCTTCATTCCATTTCTGATCAAACAGGTTTTCGACAGAAGCACCAATGGTCACTTTTTTATTAAAGGTATAATTGGCATTCAAATCCGTGATAAAATAACCTTTGGCCACAATGCTATTGTCTTCATTTGCCGGACGATCTTTGATGTAACGATAACGAATACCCGCAGAAAAGCCTGAAGGATGGTGAAAGGAAAAGCCTCCTGCTGCCGTTAAATCCGGTGCTAGTGGAATAAAATTTTCTCCTTCAGGTTCTCCAATGGCTCTGGCATGGGTATAGTTGATATCGGAGTCAAAAAACAGATAATCGGAAAGCTGCCACCTCAACCCCGTTTCAATGCCCTGTCTTTCGGTTTTTCCACTCGGTTCCACAATGCCAGCATCACCTACATAGACAAATTCCTGTTGCAGTTGCAAATACCATATTCCTGCATTGATCCACAACCGGGGTGAAGGTTTCCAAACGGCACCCAAATCAACACCATAAGCCGCAGGTAGAATTTGTTGGCCATTTTGTGCAACCACTACCCTAGTATCATTGGAATGGAATCCCATACCAGATTTAAGGAAAAACTGCCAGTGCTGATTGGGATTGTAAATGATGTTTAATTTAGGAGAGACAATGGCTTTGCGTTCCGAGAGGCTCGTATATTCTGTATTCAACTGGTTCACATAATCAAAGGTAAAGGCATCCGCTCTAATGCCTGGATTAATCAGCCATTTTCCAAAATCAAACTCGGCATTTATGAAAGTATATAAGTTGGTTTCATCAACATTACCCAATGCGATAGGCACCAGTGTCGTTTTTCTATTGAGCGTATGTGAAAGCTCATTTCCGTCCACATCATCGTAGCGAAGTCCTACCCCATAGCTGAGTGTTATGTCCTGGCTATTGCCGGAAAGGCTTTGAAAGACCGTACTTTCAATACCGTAAATATTTCTATGCTCTTTTTGTTTGATCTGGTCACCATTTACCGGGTCTTCCAGAAAGAAGGTAAAGTTGGAAAATAATTCAAAATTGTACTTACTATAAAATGCCTTTGTTTTCACAAAAGATTGATTGCTAATAACTTTTGTGTGTTCAAGCAACACATTTGTCCTATCAGTATTGCCGCCTTCAGTATCATCTACACTGCCAAATCGGCTAATCGTGCCATTATCAACAAGTCGCTGCGGTATTTGTCCAGAGGCATCCCATTTACTTTGAAAACGGGATACGAGCACTGAAAGTCGGTCGTTATTATTAAAATTCACGGCATATTTACCCATTAGGTTCAGGCGGTTGAAATTTTGGGAAGATTCAAAGGGGCCATCGGAGGTGGAATATTCGGTAGCGATATAAGCATGCTGGTTTTCCGACTGGCCTAATATGTCAAATAAACCAAAGGTGCGAAAGGTATTAAATTGACCATATTGCAAACCTATTGTACTTTGATCCAGTTGATCTTTGGTTTTAAAATCCACAAAACCCGCCGTGGTAAAATTACCGTGGTCGGTATAATAAGGTCCCTTGCCAAAGTTGATATTTTCAATGGTTTCCGGTATTAAAAAGTGCAGGTCAGCATATCCCTGCCCATGGGCGTGGGACACCATATTTACCGGAAGGCCATCTACATTAATGGCAATATCCGTGCCGTGATCAATATCAAACCCACGGAGGAAAATTTGTTCCGCTTTGCCTCCACCAGCATGTTGGCCGATAATGAGTCCGGGAATTTTTCGGAGAATTTCCTGAGAGGAATTGACCGGATTCGTTTGCAGGTCGATAGCGGCCACCTGATTGGCAGACTTCACTGAATTGCTGATGAACACTTGATCCAGTTCAAAAAAAGCTTCCTGGAGTACAAACTTTAGTTCTTCTGTAAAATCTTCTTTGGCAAGTGTTTTCTCAATCGTTTTGAAGCCAAGGAAACTCACTTTTAGGGTATCTCCAACTTTTAAACCACGACAAACAAATTTCCCAAGGGCATCACTATGGCTATGGATGTCACCGGAGGGTGTGAAGATGTAGGCATCGGCGATTGGTTGATTGGAGGAGTCGATGACTCTGCCTTGTAGACTTTGGGCCTGAAGGCTTAAACATAGGCCTAATATTAAAAGAGTATAAATTATCTTTTTCATTTTTTTAGAATTGAGTTCGGCGTATACATATTATGAGTGCCCCCCACTCGGGTCCATGAAAATAGACGCAGAGTTATTGGAGGTGCAGAGTTAGTAGAGAAATTGTATTCAGGCGACATCCTGAGGTGGTGGGCTGATTAGATCGCAGTAAATAGTCTTTAGATTTACCAAAACTTCAAAATTTTGGGCAGCCTTCTTGGTGGTTACACAAGCAGTTTCAGCTATTTGGCAGCTTATTTCCGTTTTCTTTTTTATATCCGTTAGCGGTGCATTTTGCTCCTGCTGGTCCGTTTGCTGTTTATGGGCATCTGCAACTTCCAGATGGTAATGGTGGTGATCATCTCCGTGAGCGTGAAAGGCATGTTGGTGGTAGGTTGTTTGAATGATTTCGGCCGCATGGGCAAGGATATGAAGCGTCTCAAAAAGTGGTTTTGGGAAGGCACTCAATATATAACTCACCAGCAATAGGCTAAGGAGCAGGTGGCGATATTTATTGAGGTTTGTGAGCATGTATCTTAAACTTAGTTGATTTTTTTATAAGATACGAGTGATTTGGGAAGAATGGATTGTTTTTGAAAAAAATGATTGGAGGAGACAAGTTTTTCAATACCATTCCAACACCATTTCCTTATCCAGTCCCTTAAAAAAATAGATATCAAACACGATTCTCGACAATAATTCAATACAGCCTGCCGTATCTTTAAACTGATCAAAATCGTACTTTAATGCCAATGATTGCCGGTCTCCCAGACCATTAAATCCCAAACCTCTAACCTTGTTTACATAGCTGGCCTTTAACCAATCCTTTTGTTTCAGGTCTTTTTCTTCAGTAAATTTAATGAGTAGCACTTTTGGCGAATCCAGACTAAATTCAAGGTAAAAATTGGCTTCTTTTACCAGGTACAATTTGAAGCCATTAATTTTATTTTCAATTAATTTAAAAATGACTTCATCGAGATCCTGGCTATCGATATATGCGGTTATTGGCCTTGCTTCAAGTTCCGATAAATCCTTTTTTAGGTATTCTATCATTTTTTTACGGATCCGGATTATGTTTTCATCCTTTTCCTCTTTCAATTGGGATTCAAGTTTGGCTAATCCTGCTTTACGCTCACTTATTTTCAACCCATTAGTATGGTCCAGTTCCATCAACACCTGAAGTTTCCGATTGATTATATTCAGGCAATCAGAGAAGTGTTGAGCCGATTGATAATCACCATCATCCAAGCATTCCTTTAATTCTTTTTCAAGATTTATTCTCTCGACTACAACCGCTTCTATTAGTTCATCAAAATCTGTTTTCACTCCAATTTCAGTTTATTTACTGCACCACAATCTTCCCAATAACCTCACCAAAATCACTTTGCATTTTGAAAAAATAAATACCGGCACTGATCTCATCTTCTATCTGCCAATTCCATTGCAATACGCCATTTTGAGACACCGGATTCTCCAACTTTACCAGCGCCCTGCCCACTGCATCAAAAATGGTAACCTGCCACTCGTCAGGATTTAAGGGCTCGGGATATTTTAGGTGCAACTTTGCAAAATCTGTGGCGGGATTCGGCGTAACCAGTACCTCCGCTGCTGCCGGGTCAAAGACTTCCTCGGTGGCAATCACCACAGGGCCGCCATTATTAAAAAGACAGTCAATACAAGGATCGCCACCCTCGCCTGGCTCAAGGGCCAAAAACGCCGTCAGGCCAGTCAATACCCGTTCGTTGATGCTTTCCTCAATGATATACAAAAGATCATCTGTCGAACTTGACTGCGCCTCCAACGATTTAAGATGGGGGCCGTACCACATTTCCCGCATCAGCGTATCACCGACAAAAACATCTTCCGGCATAATGGTGTTAGAGGCCGACAAAACCTGGCCTTCATTGGTAATATAATTGGCATTAATATTCATTGGAAAATCACCCAAATATTTACCCGTTTGTAAAATAACACCCTTGTTTTCCGGAGTGACAATGGCACTATTGATCGAATAACGTTGGTATGCCACTCCATTTTCTAAGGTCGTAGTATAGTCCAGGATTCCGTTTGGAAGCACAAATGCCGGATATATCTGGTTCATTAATTGGGTAAACGTTTCATTTAATTCTCTAAAAATCAGGGTTTCCGACACATCGAACCCTTCGCTTAACAATTGATAAAGATATTCATTGCCATGGTATTCTTCATTATTATAATATAAAATGGATACGTTTTCATCTTGGTAATCCAACAAAGTGAAGGGCACATCACTGGGGATCGTCGCCTCAAGTGTAGAAAACACCTCATCAGCAACGGGTGGATAGACATATACATCATTGGCCGCCATCAATAAAATCTCAGTAACATCTCCCTGGTTTTGTGCCCAGGCAAATCCTTCAGATAACAATAAAGCCAGATCTGCCGTATCCTGCAATTGAGCCAGGTTGGTTAGGGCTGAGGCAAATACTCCTTCATCGAAATCCCACCATTCATCGCTTAAAAAATGAATACCGTTTGTTGTAGCCACAGCAATATTAATTGCATCAGATGAAGAAAAATGCGCGCTCAGGGTGTTTTGTATTCTGTTTAGGACTTCTATTTTTGGCAGGCTTGTCTTTTGGCCATCATAATCGAGTAATAGAAGCGACTTTTTCGGATCGTTTTCATGAAGAATACTCTGCCAATCAGGAACATAGGCCAATTGAAAAAATTGTTCTCCGCCCTCTGCATAGGTGCTCAAAAAGGTACGGTCATCAGAATTAGGCACATTATTAATCAGAGCCGCTACATTTGCTGAAACAAGGGCGCCTCCATTCACCTCCAGGTAATATAAATTTTGCCCCGTACCGCCTACCACAATATCCGTCATAGGTGTAAGCGTATTGTTAAATTTCAAGCTGGGTATCCCCCATAAATCATCGACAGGCATGCCAATACCGATAGCATTAGGGACGTAATCGGTACTGCGCAGTATATTATTCAAAAGTCCACTGCTCACCGTTTGGGCATCCCAGACTGTAGGCACCAGAAAGCTCATTTTAATCCGTCTGGTCTCTCCCTCTGGTAAGGGATAGATTCGGATTTCATAACGATTGTCGGGCATTTGATAGAAGAAGGACGGATCTTCATTTCTATTCACAATACCCTCATAAGTCTCCAAAGCGGTCCAATAATCCACGACATCAGCCTTGATAATATCGGGTCCGACCCATAACCAGGAGTCGTGTACGATGGTGTTGCCGGGCAATTCAAATTGCCAGATGATTTCATATTCATTTTGCCAGGAATACGCTTCAGGTCCTTGGGAGATAGTGGCATATAATCCAATTTCCGTAAATATTCCTTGTGGTTCAGCGATGATGGTCACCTCTTCTAATTTGGCATGTGCTGCCGATTCCTCCCAGCCAGGAATATTTGTATTAACAGCATTCCACATGTCAGGATCTTGTACCCGCAGGAAGTTTTGGGCTTGTAGTAAATTAATTTGTGTCAGAACAAAAACAAGCAGAAGTACGTCTTTTAAGCGCATAAGAGAGGGGTTTAAGGTTGGTAAAATAGCTTTAGTACATTTCTAATTTACAAAAATAAAATCTCACTTATTCCAATAGAAAGCTTTCTGCAATTCGGCTGACGAAAAACGATCATCTGTTGTTTATCGTTTGTTTGGGGGCCGACAATTAAGTGCTAAGGCTATTGGTTTGTTTCCCCTATTGCTTTTGCTTTTTCCATGTTGCTAAAATATCCTTCTCTTTACGCATAATGGAGTCTTTTCCCTCGACCATTTTTATCCGTCGTTCCTCCGTGACGGCATCCGAGTGCCACCAGTCATAAATGTCCATTACACTTTTGGCCAGAGGGGTGAAGGTCAGTCCATTCGCAATTGCACGTTCATTATTGACCAGAGCAGAACCTACATTTTCTCCGATGGGTGCGATCCAAGGTATGATATCCGTGATGTCGTGCTCTTCCAGAAACTGATAATTCGGAATCGAAACAAAAGAAACGGGTGAACTAAAGGCAGCGTGTACCCCATGTACAAAGGCCTGCATACCTGTAGCAGAAGCCGGGCCAACTGCATTGGAGGTGCTGCTCTTTCGGTTTTCTATCAATCGGATCATATAACCTGCCACATCTCTGACATCAATGTATTGTACCGGATCTTCATTTTTGCCGGGCACCAAAACCTCGCCGCCACGACTGAGGCGTACTGGCCAATAGGAAAAACGGTCAGTACGGTCGGCAGGCCCCATCATATAGGTGGGCCGAACGATAATGGTTCGATCATCACCAAATATCTTTTTGGCGACGTTCTCCGATCTGGTTTTCATGACCCCATAGCCATACTCCATTTTCTGGTAATCGTTGATGCCATCAGGTACTTCCAGTACAAGTTTAGTGTCTTCCTTTATGTTCGATCCAAGGTATGGATAATACACGCCTGTGGAGGAGGTATACAGATAAAGATCAACATTATCTTTGAGCAATTCGGCAGTATCTTTGGTCCACTTTTCCCGGCGGCCGGAGTTGTCAATAACGGCATCCCATTTTCGCCCCTTTAAGGCTTCCAGATTATCCTCACGATCGCCGATCAGTTCTTCTACTTCCTTGAAGAGCTTTTTGTAAATGGTCGGTTCCGTTTTTCCACGGGTGAAGGTAGTGATTTGATGGCCCCGATTCATGGCATAGGCAATCTGATGGGGCCCAAGAAAACTGGTGCCTCCGAGGATCAATATTTTGAGTGGATGGGCGGCCTTTTTCTCAGGAGTCACTCGATCGCTGAGTAAACTATTCCCCATAGATAAAGTGGAATTTGCCATCATAGGCAACAGGGCAGCCGTGGTGATGCTGGTTTTCAAAAACTTACGCCTGTTTTTGGAAGATTGTGGGTGGTTTTGCATTTTTTATTGGTAACTAATGTTAGTGCCTAAACCGAAAAAGAGGGAATTCAAATTTTCGGGACAGTATATTGTCTAAATCGGTTTGAATAATTTCGATATATGTCTTTGAAAACACTAGGAATATGATTGTCTTTAATAATAATTTGAAATAGTTTTTGGGTATGCTCGAAAGATAGATTATTTATTTTTTCAATTTCTAACAGATAATGATTTTGGTCTATTACATTAGCATTAAACAATATACTACCTAAAGTTAGAAAATGACCAGATATTTGACCTTCATTAATTGGTGCAGGTATTTTTTTGCCTTCTCGTTCCCATTTCCAAAGGTAATTTTTCATTTCGTCCGTCGATGAATTAATTATTTCAAAATAAGTATTTATGGAAATATCTAATTTTGACAATAACAATCTTTTTCTAAACAAATCGTCACATTGAATTTTAAAAAGAATAAAAAATTTGCCATTCTCAAAGATATTAACCAGGTTTCTTTCCATTTCCACTTTTTTCTTTTCTGATAACCAAAAAGTGACTGCTGAATCTGTTTTATTAGTTTTACGATAAATATTGAGGATGGTATAGATGTTAAAATTTTCATGGGGAGCTAGGATCTGCGCTTTATTACGAATCTCTTTCTCCATATAATCGATAGGCAAATCAATAGTATATTTCAGGCTATTCATATGCTCCACTTTGAGGAAAAGGTTATAAGCTAAACGAATATAGCTATTGTAAGTATCCTCCTGAGGGTTTTGGAGTGTATCATATGATTCATCCAGAATCTTTTCAGAAGAGGATCCTTTAATAGACAAACATTGACTTAAAATATCGGCATAAAAGAAAAAAGCTTTGAAATCCTGCCAATGAGAAAGCTGTTCATCAAAATTGATATTTTCTTTATGTTTTCGTATATCTTCCATAAATTTGTTCAGCCTTATTAAGCCCCGCATTTTAGTTTTTACAGTCTCATTTTTCACCAAATTTGGAAGTTTTAGTATTTCTTTTTCAAAATCCTCCTTAGTCGGAGAAATCATATTAGGGATGGAATTTTTCCATCTTAGAAAAACGCTAAATTTTAAATCATTAGGGGTATTTTCGAATACTTCCATCAAATAAGATCTTCCGGATTTTGTAGGATATTGCAAAACATATTCGGCCAATAAACTCAAATCTTGGCCGTGACTGGATGCGTGATTTAATGCAATGATTGCGAATTCCACTTTTAAGCGGCTACCGTAGCTTTGAGATACAATCATCTCTGTTGCCTGGTAAAAATATCGTGCTTGACCAACTGAGTTTATTTTGGCATATAAACCGGCACCCACTAACTTAGCAATGACACCCAAATTATTCCTCCAATTGGTAAAGTAGTTTTTCAACAGAATATTAGAAAGTGAAAATTGTTTGAGCTCATCAAAATAGTCCGGAAGCATATCTGACAATAAATTCCTGAACTGCATTTGTCGCAATTCGAGCAGTGCCCCTATACTCTCCAAATCAAATCGTTGCCACATGATGGATTGATAGGTAAACAAGTCGTCAATACTCTCTAAAAATTTGTACCCATTAAAACTATTGAGATCTTTGACTGGTGGTAAATTAAACGCTAATAACTCATTTAGAATATTTATTTGGTCTTTGATTTCATTAATGATTTGGTCATCAGCAGTATCATTTGGATCAATCCATTTAATACTCTCCAATTGCTTGCTATTAAGGACTTTCACATATTCCAATAACCGGTTGTAAAAAACAATATTTGTAACTAAATAAACAATAGAAATTAAACTAATTTCAGTAACTAAGGTTTGTAAAAAGTATTCCGTTTGAATAAATTCTTCATTAGTAACAACCTGCTCCTGGTCAATCTTAGATGTTTCACCAATTTTCCCTTTGGAAAACAAAACTTCCACCAATTCAGTAATTTGCTGATTGAGATCTACAGCCTTTTTTAAACCCTCTTTAGTTACAAGTTCATTAATTATTAAATTAACTGTTTTATTCCAAAGGGCCATTGATAAAGTAAGGTAATCCAAAGGGCTATCATCCCGTAAGACTCTTTCTTTAAATCTAGAAAACTTCTTTATCCGATTAATTAACTTGAATGGTAAATCCTGATGATTCTCATCATAAATAATTTTTGCTTTCTCAAGATTCAAACCAGATTTCACCAACCTTGACAAAAGCGGATGTATAGAAAGTGCTATCAGGCCAGAATGCGAAATGATGTTGTCATTTATTGATTCTACCCTCGTTTTTCCGAACAAAATATTGGAACGAAAATGGCTTTGGGTTCTTGTCCAATCATCCATCTGAATCATATCAAAGAATATAGCCTTTAGCAAATCGTCGCCTTCGATGAGTTCATTTCCTTTTGCTTTTTCTTCGATTACATATTCAATAGATCCGGGTCCCTCTTCATTAAAGTATTCGCTAATATTCATAATAATATTAATGATACTTTCTTTTTTCAATATAGAATAAACATCCCAGCTAGTGATTAACAGCTGGTTGACTTTAGTGAGGTCCGTTTCTGAGCCATTTATGCAAAAATCATATGCCGTTTCTAAAAGTGCTTCAATGTTGCTGTATCCGCCAGTTTTCAAGCTCCAGTCTATGACATTTATTGTGATTTCAAAATACTTATTTCGGACAACAATAAAGAGTTCATTATCTTTAATCTGACTTAAATCAGCATTAATTATATGCTCTGTCATTTTTTCTATCCAGAAGGTTTGCAAAGGGTGCTTGGCCAAATTGTCTCCCCATCTGATTGTCCAGAAAAGATGAATTAATCCAGGTGAAACTATGCCCAGGTTTGCAAAATTTTTGATAATTGTTGTAGTAAATTCTTTAGGAATATAAAATTCCGATGAATTATTAAAATTGAAAAATTTCTTCAATATTTGATGAATTCCATCATAAGCCCTGCTTAATTCATCAGAACTCATTTTTGCATCTGGAAGGAACTCTGTTAATATTTTACCCCTTAAATTCCTTCGGTTTGGGTCAGGTGATTCTAACAGTAATTTTCGGAAAAATGATTTGGTGAAATAAAGCTGATGAATAGCAGAAGTGACACACAGGATATAAAGGTATTTGACCTGGAGTTTAGTAAAATTATTATCTCCTTTTCCATTCATTATATTTTGTAGAAATAAAAGTATTTCTTCATTTGAACTAGGCTGTGCTTCGCATATTTTAGATAGAACTTCATATTCAACATTGAATTCTTTTACGCCCAGCATCTGGATAAGTCTTTGTTTTTCCTCAACTTCAATAGAAGTAACTCCAAAGGTCCGTACGAAATTGGAATAGAAGTTTTGATCTAATTTAGTTTTATTGAATACTAACCAATTGGTAAAGCTATCATTCATTTTTGGGGGTTCTAAAATAATCCAAAATTCAGCATCTTTTGACGCTGTTGAATATTTAGATAAATACTTTTTAATAATTTTTTTTGTGGTAACGTCCATCATTGTAAAATTGTCAATGATGACTATTCTAGGAAAGGAGGTAAATTGCATGGATTTTGCCAATTCATCAATGAAATTTTCATAATCGACACCAGGATTTACTTCCAATTCTCTAAAGCGATCAATTAATTTCCCCATACTGGCACCTTTTTCATTAAGCGAATTCCTAGTGCTAATAAACTTTAGGAGAGCGCTCATGCCAACACCTACGCCAACAGATAATAAAAAGTAGCTATCAAAAAAATCATTGCTTCCTTCTGCTATGCCCACCGATTCATTCTTTGCAACCTGCTCCGCACCTTTTATCAAAATACTAATGATTCCGGCTAGTATAAATAGGAACCAATTGAACCAAGGTTTATAAGGCAGGAACCCTTCAATGGTGAGATTATTTCGAATAGCGGCCTTAATAAATTTTCTTCTGCCAAATAAATCAGGTATATCAGCAATGACCGGCAATCTATCGGGCTTGTATAACCGATTTGAAAAAGTTACATAATAGAAAGTCTTGTATTGCCTTTTTAGGTAGTCATAAATTTTCTGGGAGAGCCATGACATTCCATCTTTCTTTTTAACTTCGATTGCAAAAACACGAGCTTCCCTTTTTACTCCCTTTTCTATGATCTTGTCAATTTGAAACTTTATAATAGAAAGGATATTTTGGGGATCCTGGTTGATTTTTTGAAACCGGATTTTGTCTTCGTTCGTTTTAGGGATCGTTTCTAAAGTTGTCCTTGGAACAAAACGACCTTCAATCGAAAATTTTTCATGCTCTTCCTGGGAAATAAAAATTGGAGCTGTCTTCATTTTTTCCTGTTTGGTATTTTGGAGTACATATCACTCTTATAATGGCTGCTATTTTCAATAACTTATGCCTTTCAAAATGAATGTTTAAATATGGCAGAAAAGGTCTGAGTGGAATGCTGACTCAGTAAAAATAAAAATTAATAGATACTTGTCTAATTTTTAATAATAAAAGTACGCTATTTTTAACATTTGGGTAGATAGACGGAATTAATCTTATCCTCCTGGCTCATGGCCATGACCGGAAAAAGGAAGCCGTTGCGGCGTTTAGGAGATCGCCAACGATTGTATTGGTTCAATCAAAACAGAGAATCTATGGGAGAACTTTGCTTCATCCTAGAATCGGCACTAAGGGGTCAGCGAAGAATAACTTACCCATTTGATGCGGCTCTTTTGTCACCAGCCGTTGTTGCTCAAATCCTTGCTTAGTAGTGGCCAAGCGCGGTTTTCGCGTCTAGGCTGGTAACAAAATAGCTCGCCTGAAACAGACAA
>BQJU01000014.1 GCA_021604865.1 Saprospiraceae bacterium
TTTTCTGTATGGCCTCAAGTCGATGAAAGCGGATGAGAATCAAGATGGACACGTGACCGCATCTGAAATCCAGGCTTTCGTCAAAGAGTATGTGCCCAGGCTCACAGAAGGTTTACAGGTTCCGACCTTTCGCAGAGAGAACTTGGAATATGATTTCCGGGTTTGGTAATTCAAATCACCTGCAAATTATCATAAAACACCTTCTCAGAATACCCAGCCCAAGCCACCGCTTTTTTCCGAAATTCGCTATAGGAAGCATATACCTTTCTAGCAAATTCATTGGTCGTTGTCATTTCTTCAATAACTTCCTTAGTATAAATACGCAGTGTATCCAGAACTTCAACCGGGAACTTCCGGATGTCGATACCTTTTTCAATCATGATCGCCAAATATTCAGCGTTGGCAGCTTCCATGCGGTTCAACACCCAGGCATTAAAATAAGCCGCTGCTGCCCGAATAATGGCCTGTAGATCTTCAGGAAGACTTTCAAATTTTTCCTTATTGATGATTAATTCCAACACCGTACCCGGTTCATGCCAGCCCGGCGAGTAGTAATACTTGGCAATTTCATGAAATCCCATGTTGTAGTCATGAAAAGGGCCGAGCCACTCTGTAGCGTCAAGCACCCCTCTTTCCAGTCCGGTATAAATTTCACCACCAGCCAGCAATACCGGGGAACCACCAGCTTTTTCCAATACTTTACCCGCTAATCCGGGAATGCGCATCTTCAATCCCTTTAGGTCCTCAATGGTATTGATTTCCCGGTTAAACCAGCCGCCCATTTGCACACCGGTATTGCCGGCCATCATGGGCACCAAGTTAAAGTGGTGGTAACACTCTTCCCAAAGCTCCTGACCACCGCCACTTGTGATCCAGGTATTGACCTGTTGAGCATTCATGCCAAAAGGAACGGTTGCAAAGAACTGAGCAGCTGGAATCTTACCCGCCCAATAATAAGCGGCACCATTGCCCATTTCCGCACCGCCATTGCGTACCGTGTCAAAGGTTTCTAAAGCAGGAACCAGCTCACCACCTCCGTAAACCCGGATGTGCATTCTACCGCCTGACATCTTATTGACCATCTCTGCAAAAAGAGTACAAGCTTCACCCAGAACAGGAAAATTTGGTGGCCAGGTAGTCACCATTTTCCATTTGTATTGTTTGCTAGACTTGAGCAGTGGGCTATTGTCTTGTTGGGCTTGTCCGGGTTTCATTGTTTTTAAAACAAAGGGTAAGGAGAGGGTTCCAAGAGCGAGACCTTTAAAAAAAGTTTTGCGAGAAATATTCATGCTTTTTTTATGACCAAAATAAGTCAATTTTATTTAAAATAATTTGTTTAAATATTGTATTATATCAATCAAATTGTTATTTTTGTTTAATGAAAGACACCAGACTAATCAAGGGTAGGGGAGCACAGATTAATCCTGCCAATCCTTACCATCAACTTGTCTATGATGATCAACCTGATCCTGGTGAAGATGGGGAAGGCCTCAAAACCACTTATACTGAAGTTTACCCCAAAACTATCCTCAATAAAGTTGACAGTCCGGATATTGGCATGGCTTGGTCACTAAATCCCTATCAGGGATGTGAACACGGTTGCATCTATTGTTACGCCCGGAATACTCATGCATATTGGGGCTACAGCGCCGGCTTGGAATTTGAGCAGAAAATCCTGGTCAAACGTAATGCCCCCCAGTTATTGGAAGCAAAAATCAAACATAAAAATTGGCAACCCGTGCCAATTATGCTGGCCGGAAATACGGATTGTTATCAGCCCGCTGAAAGGAAATTTGAAATCACCCGCCAAATTCTTAAGGTGCTGTGGCAATACCGTCATCCGGTTGGCATTATTACCAAAAACAATATGGTCCTGCGCGATTTGGATTTGCTTGAACCTATGAGCGAACTTCGCCTGGCAAAAGTGTCGATTTCCCTAACCACACTCAATGAAGAGCTTCGGCGTTTTCTAGAGCCGCGGACAGCTTCTGTTAAAAGTCGGTTGCAAACCATTGAAACCCTTGCCAAAAAAGGCATCCCAGTTAATGTAATGCTGGCACCTATCATTCCGGGGTTGAACGACCATGAAATCTTGGAAATGGCAAAAACAGCGGCCAATTGTGGAGCCCGAAAAATTGCTTACACCATAGTGAGACTCAACGGAGATGTTGCTCAAATTTTTGAAGACTGGATACATAAAACAATGCCCGACCGGGCGGATCGGGTATTAAACCGCATTCGGGATTGCCACGGAGGTAGCCTGAACGATAGCAGATTTGGCACCCGTATGTCTGGAGAAGGCCGCATTGCAGAAATGATTGCTCAACAGATGAATCTTGCCAAAAAGCGCTATTTCAAAGACAAGGACATGCCTGATTATGATATGGACCTGCACCGGCAAATGAAAACCCCACAACTTAGTTTGTTTTAATCCTTTTCTGACTCCCTGCCAAACTAGTCATTTAAACATCGACGCTGGTTTTACGTTGTAATATGGAACGCTTCGAGCATGGTTGCCTAAGATAGGCCTCTAAACAAGCTCTCAATATCATTGAATTCATGTATCAATTATCTTTTAAAAATATCTCCTCTACTTTTGTTACCAATTGTTTCATTCGTGCTTTTGAACCTTATAAGGCTTTACATCACCACGAGATCGTGGTGCAAAAGCGTTCGATTACAAGTTCCACGATGCGAGCCCAGCCGATAATCGATCGTTTTTTCTGGAATAAATCCAAGCGCAGGTATAAGATAGAAATTAGCAGCCATGCAAAACTGGAGGCCCATATTCGGATTGATGTTTTGCCTGAAGAGGTGTTGATTGGATGGTTTGCCCATGAGTTGGGGCATATTATGGATTATCTGGATCGAGGTGTTTGGAGTATGATCAGATTTGGAATTGGCTATCAGAATTTCAATACCTTTCGAATTGGTGCAGAACGCAAAGCAGATATTTATGCAATCGAACATGGTTTTGCCCGGCATATTTTGGAAACTAAAAAATATATTCTTGAACACTCCAGTTTACCGGATGTCTACAAATCGCGTATTGAGCGTTATTATATGTCACCCAAGGAAGTGTTGTTGCTCGTAGATCAAAATAATTCGGATGAAGATTTGGACATGGATAAATTGTTTGGATAAATACTGATTAGTGTGAAAATGCCAATAAATCCATCATCATTTCTTCCTTCATTACCTTGGGCATTTTTATTTGCCCACCCTTCTTTTTACGACTTTCCAGCCAGCTGTATAGCGTGGAAGTTGGCACTGTTTTTACTTTGATGTCTTTTAATGCTTTTTTTCGCGCTACCGCGTAGTTTTTATTCAAACCTTTAAGAATATCATCCAGTTTATGGGCAATTTCTTTGTTATCAATTGATGTATCAGTTCCCAATACCCATTGATGAATATAGGCTTCTTTCTCATTGAGAATAGCCGCTACCGCAAATTCATCGATATCGAGCCTTAAATCTTCAGCAAGACATTGCATTGCCTTGTTAATTTTTTCTTCCGATAGCTGTGAGCCAACCACATTTAAGAAATATTTCGTTCGACCGCTGATCACCATTTCCCCTTTCTCCAAATCTGTAAATTTGACGGTATCACCAATTAGATAGCGCCAGGCGCCAGCCGGAGTCGATACGAGCAAGGCATAATCCTTTCCTTCCTCAACTTCCCCGATTGTAAAGACTTTGGGATCAGGCAACAATTCGCCGGTTTCATCAAACCCAGATTCATCAAAAGGGATAAACTCAAAAAAAATTTGATGTTTAAGTGCAAGTTGCATATCCATACTGCCTGGACGGGGCGTAAAGGCAAAAAAGCCCTCCGATGCCAGGTAGGTATCCATATAAATCAACGGATGTTGCATCAACTTTTCGAGGGCATTCCGATAGGGCTCAAAAGCAACCCCGCCTGAGGCATAGATCGCCAAATTAGGCCATATCTCGTGGATATTTTTAAGCTGGTGTCGTTTGATAATAGTTTCCAACATCATTTTGATCCAGGAGGGGATTCCGGCAATGGCCACTACATCCCATTCTGGAGCAGCATCGGCAATAGCGGTAACCCGTTCATCCCAGTCATCAATTTGGGCAATTTCCAGCCCAGGTTTATAAAATCCATCAAACCAGCCAGGTAGGTTACTAGTATTGATACCGCTAATCTCTCCTTCCAAATGCCCCTTACGACGGGCTAGATCAGCGGAACTGCTAAGCATTAAAATGTCTTTTTCAAAAAAATCTGCGGGTAGATCATAATTGGCAAGGCTTTCTACTTGGGAAATTCCGACAGATCGGAAAGCTGCTAGCATTTCTTTTGTAACTGGAATACGTTTGCTGGATTTACCCGTAGTTCCACTACTCAAGGCAAAAAAATCTGGCTTCCCCGGCCAGGTAATATTAGGTACTACTTGTTGCTGTTTCCACCATTTTTGATAAATTTTATCGTAATCATGTATAGGCACCTTCTCCTGGAAAGTGGCACAGATATCTTCGGAATCCAAAATTCCTGCAAAACCGTAATAAATGCCAAAAGCAGTTTGCTGAGCTTGCTCCAATAAATACCGGAGCTGCTCCTCTTGTGCCTGCTGGGCATCTTTCATTACTGGAGTAAGCGTTTGTTTAATTTCAATGGCAGTTTTAATAACTTTACCAAGAATAGCCATATTTTCAGGTATTTGATATATATGGCATAACTTTGGGCGAGAAGGAAATGTTCGGCCGAGGTCAATAACTTAAATCTTCCCAAATTGGCAAAAAAAGAATCAAAAAGGGTGCGAAAGACCAAAAAACACCGCAGGAAAGCGGGGTTATCTCCTGGATCAGTGGTTTTTATTGGCAAACGGAAGGTGGAGCACATTCATATCCACCATCTGCGCTACAATCCGGACACACTGGAAGAACACTTGAGGGATAATAGCAAAGTGAGTGACCTTCAACAAGCAGAAGAAGGCATGTTCAATTGGTATGATGTCAGGGGCTTACATGATACGGAGATGGTTGAAAAATTTGGCAAAGTATTTCAGATACATCCTTTGGTGTTAGAGGATATTGTCGATACCCAACAAAGGCCAAAATTTGAGGAATACGAGACAGGTAATTATTTATTATTCAGGGATTTAAAGTTTATCGCTGAAACAAAAAAAATAAAGACTCAGCAGGTCTCTGTCTATTTCGGTAAGAATTTTTTGCTTTCCTTTCAGGAAGAAGAAGACGACCTTTTTGAATCCGTAAGAGAGCGTCTCCGTACTAGTGGAGGTAGGATTAGAAGAAGAGGGGTAGATTATCTGGCTTATGCCTTGTTGGATAATGTGGTTGATAATTATTTTTTAACCCTGGATGAAGTGGAAGCAGTTATTGAAGACTTGGAATTTGAAGTACTGGAAAATCCAAACAGCCATAGCAAGGCCCAAATACACCACTTGAAACAGGAAATGCTGGTCATTCGCAAATCCATAACCCCATTGCGGGAAGCCATTGGTCAATTTTCTAAATCGGAAAATGAATTCATCAATGAGAATACCTTTGTCTTTATCCGGGATTTATACGACCATACCATTCAGATTATGGATATGGTAGAAACCTATCGGGATATTCTTAATGGCGTACAGGATTTGTATCTGTCGGAACTTAGTTACAAGATGAACAATGTCATGCAGGTGCTGACCATTATTACAACCATCTTTGTTCCACTCTCCTTTTTAGTTGGTTTGTACGGGATGAATTTCGATAATATGCCTGAACTGCATTGGAAATATAGCTATTTTATTCTTTTGGGCTTGATGGTGATAATAGCCATATCTCTTTTAAATTACTTTCGGAGGAAGAACTGGCTTTAATTTCCAGCTTCCTCGGAATCCTCTTTTCGTAGCCCTCCTCTAATCCATAGATCTCGCTGTGGAAACGGAATTTCCACCTTGTTCTCCCTAAACAGGCGGTTAATGTTGTAACGAACCTCACTTTTAACCCTTTCAATTCGCCAATATTCATTGGAATAAAATTGCAGATCGAAATTCAGGGAAGACTCACCGAAATCTTCAAAATTCACGGCTGGTTCGGGGGCTTTCAAAATGTCTTTATGGGCTTTTGCCGCCTGGATCAATAGATCGGTAATCTGATCCACGTCAGAACTATAGGCTACTCCTACATGGATATGAAAACGGGTAGGCGTCCTATTGTGGCTCCAGTTAGTCACTTTATCTGTCACCAGCTTGGAATTAGGGACAATGATGACAATTGAGTCGCGGGTTTCAACGTCGCAGGTACGGAATCCTATTTTGACAACCTTTCCGATCATTCCGTCTACATTCACAATGTCCCCAACCTCTACAGTTCCTTCAATAAGTAAAATAATGCCGGAAATCAGATTGGTAAACATTTCTTGCAA
This sequence comes from Saprospiraceae bacterium, assembly GCA_021604865.1. GTDB lineage: Bacteria > Bacteroidota > Bacteroidia > Chitinophagales > Saprospiraceae > BQJU01. The sequence continues at coordinate 6,391 of BQJU01000014.1, forward strand.
CCCCAGTCCTATGCCAACCAATAAGGCAGCTGAACCGGCCCATAGTAAAGATAGATTTACCCCAAATGCCTGGACCACCAGCAAGAAAGTGAACGTATAAATGATGTATTTTAAAAACTGCTGAAAGGCATATTGTCTACCCGGATCAATTGATCTACTAGTAAAAACCCGCTTTAGAATAGTAGTGAGAAACCACAACAAGGACCGGGAAACCATAATAATGAAGAAGGCTTCGATAAAATCGAGCAAACTTAGGTGGTAGCCTCCCACACTTAATAAATTGTATTCGAGTATCTCTTTCAGATTCATAATCCTTTGGCTATTTTTTAATAATGTGTGAATTTAGAATCTATTGTCTAATTCCCAAGCTGAATAGCTTATTTTAAGAATGCTTTTTTTATTATTGAGAGAATAATGGCATTTCCAACCTTGATTAAACTAAATAAATGGAAAAAATTACATCACTTTGGAAAAATAACCTGAATGCTCCCTGTTTATATCCCATTGCTTTTCCTAGTCAGGAACCGGTTTCCGGACTCAGTATTCTGGCAGCAGATGTAGGCGGCACCAAAACTAATATAGCCTTGTTTAGAACATCTGGCGAGGAGATTGAAATGATAAACGAATCTACTTTTCCTTCTCAGGAATACAGATCGTTTATTGACATTTTTCACAAATTTATTGAAGGGAAATCGCTTCCTGATCGCCTGAGTATAGGCGTTGCGGGTCCGGTAATCAGGGGTAAGGCAAGTGCGACCAATCTGAATTGGGGCATTGATCGAAATGAATTGAAACAGAAACTAAACCTCGATTCAGTATTTGTGCTAAATGATTTGGAAACAAATGCCTACGGACTTGCAGCCCTCAAAGATGAAGACCTGTTGACTTTACACGCTGGAGAAGATGATGTACCTGGAAATGCAGCAATGATTGCTCCTGGAACCGGACTTGGAGAAGCTGGATTGTATTGGGATGGAAACAGATTTAGACCTTTTGCTAATGAAGGCGGTCACTCCGATTTCGGCGTGAGGATGGATATAGACATTGAACTTTTTAAATACCTAAGAGCGCAGTTTGGCCATGTGAGTTGGGAAAGGGTTGTTTCCGGGCAGGGTGTTAACACAATTTACCACTTTTTAAAGGACATAAAGAAGCGAGAAGAACCCAGGTGGTTAGCTGATGCTTTGCAAGCTGGAGACCCTCCGGCAGTAATTAGTGAACACGCTAAAAAAGGGGTACCTATCTGTGAGGAAACTATGAAATTATTTGTGCGTTATCTCGCACAGGAGGCTGCCAATGTTTCCCTTAAGCTTAAAGCAGTGGGTGGTTTGTTAATCGGTGGTGGTATCGTGCCAAAAAACCTAGAATTACTCAATATGGAAAACTTTCTGAGCCACTTTTTTCGTGGCGGCCGCCTGAGTCCTTTGCTTAAAGCAATCCCAATCAGAGTCATCCTAAATCCCAAAACGGCCTTGTTGGGAGCTGCTTATTATGGTGCGTTCGGTCAGAAAAATCAATAATTAAAGAGCTTTCAAGATCCAGAAGTGTTTTGATCAGTATTTGAAAATCCTTATTTTTAAAGGTGTGACCTTTTCCCTTTTATGCAGTCTGGATATTATCAAAATCATGGCATGAAAAATTCTGTTTTTATCTTATTGGCTTTTTTGTTGACAATTAGTTCCTTGCATTCACAAAAGACGAATGTGGAAGTTGTGCAAATGTTGGAGAAGTACAAACTCGATCAACGAGGCCCTTACAAGGATATTCGCTGGTTTTGCAAGGACGGCTCCGTCAATCTACCCAAAGAAAAGTGCCCTGCACCAGGAGGAGTACAGCGGGCTCGTTATAAAGACGAGGTGGTTGCACTGGGTAAATCCAACCATATCTTTCTAGGCCAAATCTTGTCTACTACCTCAAGAGAGGCTTTTTGGGATGCCGATTATTACCATTCCCGGCTGAAACAATACCAATTGGAAAAATACCTTCGGGCTATAGATGATGGCTGGGTGTTGCGAAAAGGGCAATTTTATCGTGGAGCCTTCCAGGTTGAAGATGAAGAGGAGTGGGGTGTCGATTTTTTTTCCTGGCTCTTGGCAAAGGATGAGGTTGTCCAGCAAAACTTTTTTCTTATCCGTCAGGCTGCCAAAGACATTCCACATCAGGGAGACAATCTAAAAACACAAAACGTAAGAGCCGTTTCCAAAGAGATTTCGGAGGTTTATCCTGCATTCTTTGATTTAAGGGTGAAAATACATGGACAACCTGAATACAGCGACGTCCAAAAAGTAAAAGCCTTTTATACGGAACACCAGTCGAAACTCAGTACCAGTCTGCAAGCCAAATTTAAGGAGCTGATTGCTGACATGGAAGTGGTTTATCAACCTATTGATTTAAATGAATTGCGGAAATTCCTGAAAAATATGCCAGCAGATGTGGTATTGACTCAGGTTTTAACCAATTATATTGATGTCTTTGCCAATCAACCTCCCGGACCAGCGAAATTGATTGCTACTGCTGAAAATATCCTGGCGATTAGGGAAGGGGTATTATCCATACCAAGAAGTAAAGGGCGACTGGCTTTGCTTGATATTTCCAACGCATTAGAGGAGATTTTCTTTCGTGAAATTTCGACTTGGGAGGCTAAAACGCTGGAGGATTTGTTGGAAAAAATCTGTTACGAAAGTATGACTGCCGCAGGTAGTGGTTTTCTGGAAGAATGGGAGTGGCAAACCATCAAAGGAAATTTGGCTGTGCCACAAGAAGATGCGTTTAGCATTGGTGCACTTAATCACCGCTTGGCAGCAGCGCGAAGTGTAGTAGAGTGGGGGACGGCAATGACCAAAGCGGTATACCAGGATGTTGTCAACCTTTACACAGGGTTTGAGCCACGGGCTTACGGTTTTTTTGACGACCGCATCCGATCCTCCGTATTGCTTTCTTTGGGGATGAGTGTGGGCGAATTAGGGGATTTAATTGCTGATGAATCCAACCTATCTAATAAGCTATTTAAGATAGCTAACCAAAGTCATGCCCGGGGGTTGAATCCAGGATATGCTTTGGGCGAATTAGTGGTAGTGACCGGTTCGGAAGAGGAAGTGGATGTCGACAAAAATAAAATTTATTTGTTTAACCGACCTCCTTCAGATTTAAAACCGGTTGGAGGAATTGCCACTGTATCTGAAGGTAATATGGTTTCTCATGTACAATTATTAGCACGTAATCTGGGCATCCCGAATGCTGTTATATCCACCCAGAACATCGAATCATTGAAAGGTTATTCCGGACAGCAGGTATTTTATGCGGTTTCAAAACGGGGAACCGTGATTATGAAACCTGCAAGCGAAATGACCGATGAAGAAAAGCAACTTTTTGCAACGAAAAAACGCAACGAAAATAAAATCACTGTACCTGCTGACAAGATTCAATTAGATCAAACTAAGGTCCTCAATATGAGGGCGGTCAATGCAACCTCCTCTGGTAAACTATGTGGCCCGAAAGCTGCCAACTTAGGCCAGTTAAAAGCACTTTTTCCGGAACAGGTAGTAGAAGGCCTGGTCATTCCCTTTGGTATTTTCCGAAAACACCTGGACCAACAAATGCCGGGACAAAACACAAGCTATTGGTATTTTTTAAACCAGGCATTTGATCAGGCAGAACAAATGGAAAAAGACGGAAAGACAGAGGAAGAAATTGAATTATACTTGCTTGGACAGCTGGAAGTCCTTCGTACGGCAATTATAGATATTAAGCTTTTGCCAGAATTTGTAAATGATCTACAGGAAAGTTTTCAGATCGCTTTTAACAAGCCTATCGGTAAAGTACCGGTTTTTCTGAGAAGTGATACCAACATGGAAGATTTGAAAGAATTTACTGGTGCCGGCTTGAATTTAACTCTGTTTAATGTAGTTGATGCACAAAAAATTTTCCAGGGCATCAAAGATGTTTGGGCGTCTCCCTATACTGAAAGAAGTTTTAAATGGCGACAACGCTACTTGCTCAATCCGGAGAATGTTTTTCCTTCGATCCTGATTATCCCCAGTGTAGATGTTGATTATTCTGGAGTATTGATCACTACGGGAGTGCCTTCCGGAAACCCTGCTGACTTAACCATTGCCTTTAGTAGAGGTGCTGGAGGAGCGGTGGATGGACAGTCCGCAGAATCATACCTGCTAATGGGCAATGGAGGCATTCACCTATTATCTCCAGCCAGGGAGCCTAGCTATCGGAGGTTGCCAGAAACCGGAGGGACTAAAACTAACTTCGCAACTTTTGAAAAGACTATTCTGAACGGTGGAAACCTTCAAGATATAAGAAAGTTGTCGGCCAGTGTAAATGAACTTTTACCCAACACACCCGGAGTGGAAACTAAAGGGCCATTTGATATTGAATTGGGTTTCAAAGACAACAAATTATGGTTGTTTCAGGTGCGGCCTTTTGTAGAAAATAAAAATGCTGCCTCCTCCAGTTACCTTGAATCAATTAGCCCGCCCTTACCTGTTGAAAAGATGGTTAAAAGTGATCGGATGTTAAAAAAATGACCAAAAAAAGGAATATGAAAGAGAAAGGAATGCTCTTATTGATGGTTCTAATCTTTAGTCTGCCTACCCAGTTGACCCCTTATCCTATTGATGGATACACCCTGACAGGTATCCGTAGATTGGTCCGGTTGCAAATGATTGAAAACGATGAAATCAAAGATAAAAAACTGATTAATGGTGCGCTAAAAACGCTGGATGATATCCATTTGAATTTATTAAACAGTAAGGGCGACAGCTTGCGGGAATTGCCCGACCCTGATCCCGATCTGCAAAAAAAGCTAAATGGCTTGTTTGGCGGATTATCTCAGAGTTATTCACTGACACTGCTCGATATTACACCGGGCAGGAAAATCAGGTATGCCCACAGAAAGGAGGAAAATGGGTTTCAACCTGGAAGTGTAGGGAAATTGGCGGTAGTAACTGGTTTGTTTTGCCAACTGGAAAGCATTTATCCTGACTCATTCCATTTGCGTCAGGAATTGTTGAAAAACAAATCTGTAAAGGCGGGGCAATGGGCCTTACCTAATGAACATACTGTACCTTTTTTTAACCCGGAAACAAAAGGGTTCTTTAAGCGGACCCTTCAGGCTCCTGATATTTTTTCACTCTACGAATGGACGGATCACATGCTTTCGGTCAGCTCAAATGGAGCAGCCAGCGTAGTGTGGCGGGAAGCAATTTTGATGTATCATTTCGGAGCAGATTATCCTACCCTGACCGAAGAGCAGGCTACCGAATTTTTTAAAAGTACGCCGAAGGCAACGCTCAGTGAGATTGCCAACGAAGTAGTGAATGAGCCTCTTCGGGCATTGGGTATAACGGAAGATGAATGGCGTTTAGGCACCTTGTTTACTCGTGGAGGAAAAGCTATGATACCCGGAAAAGGAGGGAGCATTGGCACGCCATTGGGATTGATGAAATACCTGGTAGCCGTTGAAAGTGGGCGAGTCATTGACCAAGAATCCAGCCTGGAAATTAAACGGCTGATGTATATGACTGACCGGCGCATCAGGTACGCCGCATCGACCACTTTGTCAGATGCAGCTGTATATTTCAAATCTGGTAGTTTGTACAAATGTAAACCAGAACCGGACTATCAGTGTGCAAAATACAAGGGCAATGTAGAAAATTATATGAACTCAGTAGCGATCATCGAGCATCAGGATAGCACTACCTACCTTGTAGCTTTAATGTCGAATGTTCTCAAGAAGAATTCTAATATTGACCATAATACATTGGCTGGACAGATTGATAGGTTGATAAAGGTTAAGTAAATCTAATCCTTTTTTTCTTGGTCAAGCAATATGCGCTGGGCGATGTTTCGGATTTTTTTATTGGCACTTTGGGAATAAAACGCTATTAAACGAGTAAACCTTGGATCACTCAATTCTGCTAATAAGTCCAGGACGGCCATTTTGACTTTCATATCAGCATCTTTGAGCAGCATGCCAAAACATTCCTCTTCGTTGGGGATTTTTACTTTCAATTCCCGGATGGTTTCCGCGGAAATGGTATCTAAAACTGCCGTTTCAATGATGGGGATTAATACTTTTTTTAGGCTAGTTTCCAACAAATTGTCTAAGAATTCCAAGGCACTGACTCGAATATCCGTTTGTTCACTATGTAGACTTTGATAGATATAGAGTACGTCTGCAGGTGGGTACCTCAATCCCAATAGTCTAAAAATACGCTCCAGATGGCGATCTAGTCTATTCTCAAGTAGTTGAATTAAACGCTTCCTGGCACTATCTTGTTTTTCTACCTTTTCGGGAGGCATTTTACCCTCTTGTACAGTGGTTTGTACGTAGAGTATAGAAAGGGTGTTTTGAAACAGTTGAGCTTCCTCCATAATCCGGATGATAATATCCCTGGGGTGAAAGTTTAGGTGTGTTGCCTTGCTTTTTAGATTATTGAGTGAAACCAGGGCAGTCAGCCGTACACTGCCATCCTCCCAATCCAGTAATTTGAAGAGAAAATCTACAGCGGGTTGTATTGGAAAATGTTCCAGGATTGCAGGAAAGTGTTTAATGATTTTCACCTCATCAGGATGATCCTGAGCATATTTAATCAGTTCTGGAATAATGCCCTGGCCGTAAACGATTAAAGCTTGTTTTGCAGCCCCATTCAGCTTTTCGACTTCTAGGTAATTGATTATTGGGCTGATAAATGTTGCGTTAAGGGTGTTCCCTGCTGCAAGTATGGACTGCTTTACGATCCCTTTGTTTTTGTGAGAGAACGAGGCTCTGATAAAAGGATAAAAGAGGGGCAAGTCAGAATAACCTATAGCTTTTAATAAACCAATATGTTGAAAACTCTTTAGGTTATCCACTTGAATCTTTTCAAGCTGCTGAATGCGTTTTCCAATGCTTTCTTCCAGGTTTATGCGGGTTTTTAAAACAAAATTATCCCGGGTTTCTTTGGCCAGACTTACCAGAGCGGCACTACTAACTTTTTCATTGGGATCGTTTAGAAACCGTTCCATAAGTTCTACTACATCTTCGGATTTGTGTTCAATCAAATATTCAAAGGCAGCAATTTTTACTTTTTGTGAAGGGTCATGGATCATTTGTCGGGCCTCTTCGTACACCGTTTGATTTTTAAAATAGTAGAGGGTCTGTAAGGCAGCTGCTTTGATATCTGGGGAAGGGTGCTTTAAGAGTAAACGGGCACTTTCAAAAAGTCGATGATCCTGAATTTCTTTCAATTTGCGTAATGCATATAAAATTTGTTTGTCATTTCCTTTTTGCAAAACCTTCGAAAGCCCATCCAGGATAGATTCAATGGAAAGGCTTAGCGGTGTTTTTTGAGGACTTTCACTTGCTAGTTCTACTTTGTTTTTAAAGGATTTTAGATAGGCATCCCGTATTCTTACCACAAAATAAATCCAGAGCGCGACAAGGAGTACAATAATGATACTGATGGCTGCGGTGCTTAAATTTAATCCGCTTACAAAAAAGATCAGAATTAACCCACTAACACCAGTTGCCACACTATCGACGAATACATCAATGTAGGTTTTGGTTTGGTTTTTAATTTCCACCGGAATGGGTAAGGCTATGAGTTCGATTCCGGCTTTGTTAATGGATTGTTTCAAGCTTCCATCTATTAACTTTATAAAAACAGCAGCCCATAATTCGGGTACAAAAAAGAGAATGCTTGCCCCTAATAATATGCCTGCGGGCAGAAAGAACAAAGCGGTGCCAACCCCAAGTACACCTACGAGGCGACTAGTAAGAAACAATTGAATAAGCAAAGAGGCCACGTTGAAATTCGAAAACCAGAACCCAAAAAATGCAGCCAGTTCATCCGGATCGGGGATTGCCTCAGCTGCCATAGCACTAAATTGATAATCCACAAGTTTTGCAACAATAACACTGATGCCAATGATGCTGGCTAGATAACTGAGGTGTTCCGATTGTCTGATTAGCTTGAAAGGGTGCCGGGTTGGTATTTTCATTCTTTTTTCCCGCTTAAAATGCGCCGATTCGGCTAATTGCCCTCTTTTCCAAATACTTCTATTAATGGGTAAACAAAGTCCCAGAAAGGCAGCACAAACAAACAAAAGGTTTTCGCTTCCGATAAGGGGGGCTAATAGGGTAGTGAGGTATCCTCCAAAGATACCACCAGCAATGGCTCCTGCTCCAATGAAACTAAACAAACGTTTGGCTTCACGTGCATTGAAGACCAAATTGGCTAGAATCCAGAACTGTGATGCCGAAAGTACAGCGAAAAGAGAAACCCAAATGTAAAAGAAATATAATACCCAGCCTTCTAGAAAATTCAGTTTAAGCAGAAAAGCAAACACTATCAGGGCCGACACTGAAGAAAGGAGGGTCTTTTTAATGATTTGGTTTAGGGAACTTTTGTTAAGTGCTCTGGAGTATACTATCGAGATGAAGGCTGCAAATACAGCAACCAAGACAAATGCAATAGGCAAACCCTCCACCCCGATTTTATCGAGAAAAAGCGCGTTCGCAGTGGGTTTAACCATCAACAGCGTAGAGATTAGGAGGAATATATTGGCCTGCATGAGCAATGCTCTCAACAATTCCCCCTCCCGGACGCCGAAAGTGTGTTGTAAAATTTTTCTTAATGCTTCTAAAACTGGGTTAGTCAAACCAATTTAGTTTAAATCTTTTAGTACTTCTTCAGCAGTCAGCACTAACTGTCTGATAATGCTTTCCCCATCCGGATCTTCTACCAAAGCTACTAAAATGTATCGTCTCCAGTTAGACCCCCAAACTAAAATTGAATCGGAATGATAATTTTTCCATGATCCGGATTTTCGATACAACTGAGCATCCGGTGCTACCTTATCAAGGGTATTTACAAATTTATGGTGCAAGGCTGGATCAGCCATATAGCCCAACATTTGTTTTGACCGTTCGTAGTTGACTAGCTTGCCATTAACCAACAAATAATAAAATCGACAAACCTGGGAAACAGTAGCTGCATGGCTCAATCCTTTGAGTGGGTCTGGATAACGGGCACCCTGACTAGCATAGCGTTTTCCTACCCATAACCCGCCTCCGTAATCCTCATCGTATAATTCGTAACGAGGGTCTGTCAAGACAGCCGCTATTTTTTTATATCCTAGTCGATCAATCATCCGGGTTGAAGCATGATTGTCCGATTTGCTGATCATAAGACGAAGATCAGTCAGCACCTCTTTTGTTTCGCGTAATTCCTTCTTTTCAATGGCATCAGTTGCCGCAAGTAAAATGGCGATTTTGGGTAAACTTGCTGCATACATCATTACATTGCTGTTGACTCTGGCAAATTTAGTAGCAAGGGGATTGCGCAGATCAACAAGACCGACGGCCATTTTTTTCTCAGCAATAAGCCTTTTCCATTTAGGGTTGGCGTTTAATTTTTGGATTAGACTTGCCTGCATCATCTGGTCTACTTGATTGCGAAGCAAAGGTAAATGATCTGGAGTCTGAAAAGGAATTTCGCTTTCCAGCACAAATTGGGCATTGCCGATAGAAGCTAGCCCTAACATGGCCAAAAAAGTAATCAAGGTCAAATTTTTTTTACCCATATTTGGTGTGTTTTAGTGACCACTTTCGTGAATATTCGGATAAAGACGTCTAACTAACACAAAGTCACCGATACGTAGTCTATTTATGCCTAGATTTTCGACTGAAATTGTAAAATAATTTCAAATTTGTTTTCAGGAAATGCCATGATTAAGAAAACCGGATAATTTAAGCTATTGTTATTTCAAGTAAACAAAGACCCAATGACCATTGTACGAATTTCTTGCTTGTTATTCTTGTGCGCTCAATTTCTTGCTGCTCAGGAACCCTTAAAAGTTGGCGTGGTTTTAAGCGGTGGTGGTGCTAAAGGTTACGCACATGTAGGTGTTTTAAAAGTGTTGGAAGAAGCTGGCATTCGGGTAGATTACATTGGTGGGGCCAGTATGGGAGCCATTGTCGGTGGATTATATGCTGCCGGTTGGACGCCAGCCCAAATGGATAGCCTCCTGCACGTGACCGATATTTCCGGGGCTCTTCAGGAGGCACAATCCAGAAACGATAAGTTGTTTTTTGATAAAGAATACGGAGAAAAATACGCTATTTCTCTTTCCTTACAGGAATTTAAAGTAAGCCTTCCTTCTGCTTTCTCCAGAGGACAAAAAATATTTGAATTGTTTAGTAAGTGGACAAGAAGGGTGAACCATATCCGCGATTTTAGCAAATTGCCCATTCCATTTTTTTGTACGGGAACGGATGTTGCTAAAGGAGAAGAAGTTATCATGGATAAAGGGTTGCTACCACTAGCTATGCGTGCAAGTGGTGCCTTACCGGGGTTACTGGCCCCAGTCAAGATAGATGGGCGGTTGATTAGTGATGGAGGTATTGTTGATAATTTTCCGACCAGGGAAATGAAACGAAGAGGTGTAGACATCATCATAGGTGTCAGTGTAGAGGATGGTTTGTATGGGGAGGACGAATTGGGATCAATTGGCAATATATTGATGCAAGTTAGCTCCTACCAAATGGTGGAAAGATCAAAAGAGCAAGTAAAATATTGTGACGTTTATCTTCAGCCGGAGATAGGAAATTATGGCCTTACCAGCTTTGATGCTGTAGATTCTTTAATAGCAAGCGGTGAAGTGAGCGCCAGAGCAGTTTTTGATGACCTGCTTGCAATTGCTCAACGGCAACAGCAGGCAGCCCCTAATCCGAAAAATCCACTTCCGTTTCATAAAGATACTATTGCTGTTGATTCGCTGATAATGGCAGTTAATCCAGTTTTTTCGAGGGCCAATCTCCTGGCATATTTCCCCGTTGATTTGCCTGGGCCAATTACCTCAAATGAAATGTATTCTGGCCTGAAGCGATTATATGGAACTGGCTATTTTAACTTTATTTATTATCAATTTGACACCTATTCCGAGAATAAAAATCTAATGATTCTGGCTCCAGAAATTAAACCTGGGTATGACCGTCAATTACGTCTGGGTTTACATTACGATCCGGTTTTTAAGAGTAGCCTATTGTTAAATTTAACTTTTTTAAACCTCGGGGTGAAAAATTCGATAGGTTCCATCGATCTGATCCTTGGTGATAAATTTCGTTATGAATTTAACTATCTGGTTAAAAACGGCTCAAAACCGGATGTTGGGTTTAATTCCTATCTGCGGTTTAACGATATTTCTTTTGAATTGGGTCGTCCAATTCCGATAAATGATTCGCTTGATCTGGAGGAAATACAACTTAATTTCCTGGATTTTTCTAATGAAATTTATACCCGGCTTTTTAGTAATAACTACCTGTCTATGGGGTTTGCAGCCGAACTGAAGTATTTTCGATCTTCTACTGATCAAATTCTCGCTTCTTCCCCTAATTCAGAATACGCCACCAATCGGGGTTTCTATTTTAACGGATCAGCATTTTTTAAATACGATACAAAAGATCAGATTTCCTTTCCGTCCAGAGGCACAAAAATCGATTTCAATGCTAGAATCATCAATCCATTGTTCAGAACTAATGACCCTAATACCAATGGATGGGGACTAAATCTAGATTTGGATTATCACAAAATATTTCCAATCAATGATCGCTTTAGCCTTGGATTTAGGGCAAATGTTGGCATTACATTTGGTGATCCGGCGCAGCCGTATTATTATTTGCTGGGGAGCAACAACGAAAATCTGATCAATAATTTTAAACCATTTATCGGATTGCCATTTGCCAAATTTTCCGGCACAGATTTGGTGAGTGGGCAGTTATATGGTAGGTATCGGCTTTTTAAGAATCATTTTATTACCCTGAGTACCCAAAGGGCCTATCTGAATAATTCTTTAAATACTACAAACAACCAGGATCTTAATTTTTATAGTGTAGGCGTTAGCTATGGATTAAAGACCGCACTAGGCCCCATTGAATTGACTTATGGGATATCTAATGAAGAGAGTACCCTGTGGTTTAATTTGGGGTATTGGTTTTAAATCGTATTTGCCACCCAAAGCCGACCTCGAAGCTTATCGAAAACTATCATTGATCTTATCCAGTGCTTCCGGTCCTGGGCACAAATCCTTTTCCTGTAAGCTATTTAGCGGACTGGGAACCGTCTCTACCAATTCGTGCATATCCTGGCTTTCGGGATTGATATACAACAGACCGGTCAGGATTTCTCCTTTGGCCTTTGCCGACTGTAGGTTATTAAAGGCTGAACGGCGATCTGTTGGGTTCCAATCGGGCGCCAGCTTTTGTAGCTGAATTGTCGAACCGTCATGCAGACTAACACTGGTGGTCGATCCTTCAGGATAAGCCACCGTTATTTCTTCCTCTTCAGGTACCAGGTCGATGGTAGCCGTGGCTTCCATGTGATCCCGGACGAAATCATAAGATTTGGTAGACCCTTTATTATTGTTGAAAGTTACACAAGGAGATAACACATCCAAAAAGGCGAACCCTGGATGGGAAATAGCTGCTTTGATCAGGGGCACAAGTTGTGTTTTGTCTCCAGAAAAACTACGAGCAACAAAAGTAGCACCAAGCTCCAGCGATAACCCCACCAAATCAATAGCTTCAAATGGATTGATTGAACCGGCCTTACTGATGGAGCCAAAATCTGCCGTTGCGGAATCCTGGCCTTTAGTCAGCCCATAACACCCATTATTCATGACAATGTAAACCATATTCAGGTTGCGCCGAATTACATGAACAAATTGGCCCATACCTATAGAGGCGGTATCTCCATCTCCGGAAACACCCAAATAAATCAGGTCCCGATTGGCCATGTTAGCACCGGTGGTAATAGAAGGCATCCGCCCATGTACGGAGTTGAAACCATGAGATTTACCCAAGAAATAGGTTGGGGTTTTAGAGGAACAACCGATTCCTGACACCTTGGCAATTTTATGTGGCTCGATCGACAATTCAAAACATGCCTGTACTATTGCTCCACTAATAGAGTCGTGGCCACAACCGGCACAAAGGGTAGAAATGGCACCTTCATAATCAGCTTTATAATAGCCAATTTTATTTTTTGGCAGCAGAGGATGCCGGAATTTAGGTTTTATAAAAGTCATAATACTTTGCTTTTGTGGTTGGCAGGTTCAGGTAAATTGGATAAAATTTTTTGCATAATCGCATCTGCAGTGATAGGCATGCCATCATAATTCAATACGGGCACTAATTGTGCTGGTGGTATTTCCAGCTCATTGACCAATAATGACCTGAATTGACCATCGCGATTTTGTTCGATTACAAAAACCCGTTTGTGTGCCTTTACAAAATCGACAACATGCTGATTGAAAGGCAACGCTTTAATACGTATTGCATCTAAGTTAATGCCCTGTTGTTTCAGTAAATCCATAGCTTCCAGGGCTGCATAAGTGGTGGTGCCGAAAAAGAGAATCCCATCGGTACTACTGTTTTGCTCCTGATACATTTCAGGAGTCGGCACATATTTTTTTGCTGTTTCCCATTTTTTCAGTATCCGATCTACAATGCGTACATAAACAGCCCCATCTTCTGTATATTTAGCATATTCATCCCGGGAAGTTCCTCTGGTGAAAAAAGACCCTTTTGTGGGATGGGTACCCGGAATGGTCCGGTAACAAATACCGTCATCATCTACATCTAAATACCGGCCATATTTTTCAATTTGATCCAGATCATCAGCATTCAACACTTTACCCCGGTCATAAGTCCGCTTTTCATCCCAAACCAGTGGAGGAGAAAGGTGACTATTCATGCCTAAATCCAGATCAGACATTACAATGATTGGCGTTTGCAGACGATCAGCCAAATCAAAGGCATCAGCAGTCATTTCAAAACATTCGGCTGGTGTACTGGGAAATAACAAAATGTGTTTGGTATCTCCGTGAGAGGCGTAAGCAGAAGATAAAATGTCGGGTTGTTGGGTTCGGGTTGGCATCCCGGTGGAAGGACCTCCACGTTGCACATTAACTAGAACAACCGGAATTTCTGCAAAATAAGCCAGGCCAATAAATTCACTCATTAGGGATACTCCCGGCCCGCTGGTAGCAGTAAAAGATCGAGCACCATTCCAGGTAGCCCCGATCACCATACCGATGGCAGCGAGTTCGTCTTCTGCTTGGAGAATAGCATATTTTTTCTTGCCCGTTTCCGGGTCAATCCTTAGTTTTTTGGCATAAGTCTCAAAACCTTTCACTACAGAAGTAGAAGGGGTAATCGGATACCATGCAGCAACGGTAGCGCCTGCATAAATGGCCCCTAAACCAGTTGCCATATTACCTTCTATCATGATTTTATCACCGATTTTATCCCGGCGTTCCAAATGGATATTAAGGGGGTATTCATAGTGGTCCAAAACATATTGGTACCCCAATTCCAGGGATTTGAAATTGGGAGGAATCAGTTTTTCTTTTTTGCCAAACTGTTCCCGAATAATTTGTTTCAATACCTCCAGATCAATATTGATCAATGCAGCCAATGCCCCAACATAAATCACGTTCTTGAATAGTTGTTGTTGACGAGGATGATCAAAGTGCTGCATGCTTAACTCCATCATGGGAATACCCAGATAGTGAATATCGTCCCGGATATATTCCTGATGCAATTTTTTAGTGCTATCGTAAACAAAATACCCTCCAGGTTTGACATCTTGAATATCTCTGGCCTGAGTTTGAGCGTTTACACCCACCAGTAAATCAATGCCATCTCTGCGCCCCAAATACCCATTTTCATTGATCCGAACCTCGTACCAGGTAGGCAATCCTTGAATATTGGATGGAAAAATGTTTTTTGGAGAAACGGGGATACCCATTCGAAAAATCGCTTTGGAAAACATATTATTGGCACTGGCTGATCCGGTACCATTGACATTGGCAAAACGAATGACCATGTCATTGACAATACTTACTTGGTGCATGTGTGTCCCGCTTTTGTAACGTTGTATAAGAATTTCTGCATGTCCCAGGCTGCTGTAGGACAGCGCTCAGCACACAGCCCACAGTGTAAACAAACATCTTCGTCTTTAACCATGACTCTCATTGTAGGAAGAATATCAGAAACGTACAGGTCCTGACTTCTATCATTGGCTGGAGCATTTAACCGTCCCCTTAGGTCATCTTCGCCTCCATTTGTTGTGAAAGTAATGCAAGAGGTGGGGCATATATCTACACAGGCATCACATTCAATACAACTGGTGGTGTCGAAGACCGTTTGTACATCACAATTCAGGCATCGCTGGGCTTCCTTAAATCCGGTAGATATATCGAAACCGAGTTCTACCTCAACTTTTCGATCATTCAGCGTGAATTTCTTATCCTCATGAGGTACTTCATAACGAACGTCGTCTACTACCGGACTATCGTAAATCCATTCGTGAATACTCATCTTTTGCCGGATAAGATTGGTCATAGGAGGTGGCCTGTCGTATACGTCATTTCCGTGGCAGAACTGGTGGATAGAAATGGCTGCCTGATGACCATGTGCAGCTGCAGTGATAATGTTTTCGGGCCCAAAAGCCGCATCTCCTCCAAAAAACACCTTGGGTAGGGTAGATTGAAAAGAAACTTTATCCAAAACCGGTACATCCCACTTTCCAAATTCGATTCCCAGGTCTCTTTCTATCCAGGGAAAAGAATTGTCTTGGCCAATAGCGATAATGACGTCATCGGCTTCCATGAATACATCGGGTTCGCCAGTAGGAATCAGACTTCTTTTGCCATTTTCGTCGTATTCAGCCCTGACGTTGCCAAAAATAACGCCTGTTAACTGGCCATTTTCGACCACAAATTCTTTTGGAGGCATATTATTGTAAAATGGAATGTCTTCCGCCATGGCGTCTTTAATTTCCCAAGGGGAAGCTTTCATGGTCTCAAAAGGACTACGCACGACTACCCGGACATCCTCACCACCCAGCCTACGGGAAGTCCGGCAACAATCCATTGCCGTATTACCGCCTCCGAGAATGATCACCTTTTTGCCTATCTTATCGACATGTTCAAAGGCTACGGACGCCAGAAATTCAATGCCTATGTGAATATTTTTATCTGCTTCTTCTCTTCCCGGAATATTCAGATCCCGACCTTTGGGTGCGCCGGTGCCTACAAAGACAGCATCGTAACCTTTTTCCAGGATTTCCTTCATACTGGAAACGAAATGATTGAAATGGGTGTGAATGCCCATATCGATAATGTAGTTGACCTCTTCATCCAAAACGGATTCAGGAAGCCGGAAAGAAGGGATTTGAGTACGCATCATACCTCCCCCCTTATGCCATTCGTCATACAGATGGATATCATACCCCAGAGGAGCCAGATCACGGGCAACAGTCAAAGAAGCTGGACCACCACCGATGAGGGCTATCTTTTTGCCGTTTTTTTCTTTGGGTGCCTTTGGCATCAAATGTTTTACGGCTCCCTTATTGTCAGCAGCTACCCGTTTTAACCGGCAGATAGCTACCGGTTCTTCTTCGATTCTACCCCTACGGCAGGCTGGTTCACAAGGTCGGTCACAAGTACGCCCCAAAATTCCGGGAAATACATTTGATTCCCAATTGACCATATATGCCTCTGTATACTTTTCTGCAGCAATCAGGCGTATATACTCAGGAACTGGCGTATGCGCAGGGCAGGCAAACTGACAATCGACTACCTTGTGGAAATACTCAGGATCATTGATATTTGTTGGCTCCAAAATATATTTTACTTAATAGGTTAAAAAACACTTTTTCTAAGGGTAAAGATTAAAAATAAGAAAGGAAAATTAATTATTTTTTTTAAAAACAAAATAATATGCAAGCTTAAATCCTTTAATTTGATACTAGCCAACCAAATTCAACAATTATGAAACTATTGATTTTAAGTATCCTATTGTCGTTATCTTGCTTGACTGCCGGGCTCTCCCAGGCTGATTTTGAAAAGCGGATTCAGACCGAATTAATTATGGTTGAAACGGGTGATGTAGTGGAATTACCACCAGGGACGTTCATGATTTCAGGGAGTTTATTGATGGATGGAAAAAAAAATGTGACCATAAAAGGCGCTGGTAGGGAAAAAACTTACCTTTCTTTTTCGGATCAACAACGTGGTGCAGAAGGCATCAAAATTACCAATTCCGAAAATATTACCCTGGAAGATTTTACAATCCAGGACACCAAAGGTGATTGTATCAAAGTACAAGACACCAAAGGAATTACCTTTAGGAATGTAAGAGCCGAATGGACTGGCAAGGCCAGTAAAAAAAATGGAGCTTATGGTCTTTATCCAGTACAATGTGAAGCAGTATTGATTGAAGGATGTGAGGCGATTGGTGCTTCCGATGCCGGCATTTACGTGGGACAATCACACCAGATTGTTGTCCGAAAATCAAGAGCTTACCGCAATGTGGCCGGTATCGAAATCGAAAATTCAACTATGGCCGATGTATATGAAAATGTGGCGGAGGGAAATACCGGTGGTATTCTTGTGTTCGACCTTCCAGGACTGATCAAAAAGAAGGGAGGGAATGTACGTGTTTTCAATAATATAGTAAGCGCCAATAACTACAAAAACTTTGCTCCTAAAGGGAACACTGTTGGCCAGGTAGCACCAGGAACAGGCATCTTGATATTGGCGGCCAGTGATGTGGAAATTTTTGATAATCAGATCATTGACAATAAAACGGTAGGAACGGGCATCCTCAGTTATTTTTTTACCGAAAAACCTATTGAAGATGAAGATTATTATCCCTATCCCGCACGAATCTCTATCCATGACAATGTTTATGAAAAAGGGGACAACGGTAAAATGCAACCCACCTGGAAACACAAGGTTGGCTTTTGGTTGTACCTTAAATTTGGACGTAAAGTGCCCAATATCCTCTATGATGGCATTGTAGAAGATGATTTTTTAGACACAAATGGCCACCTCAAGCCGGAATACCAGATATGTCTAAAAAATAACACCAACGGTACCTTTCTAAATTTAAATGCAAGGGAAGATTTAAAAAGTTTCAATACGGATGTTACGGGCTTTGAATGTGAACAACCCGCTTTAAAACCAGCGGATTTAGTCAATAATTAGATATGAAAATCTTTAAGAGCATAACTTGCCTGCTGTTTGGTCTTTTGATGGTGAGTCTTGTTGCGCCAAACAGAAAAACTGAGTTAACGGACAAATACCCGGCAGTGCTTTCGGATTATGGTTTTTTTGCTGGTGAAATGGCCGCACTTCAACCGGCAGAAGGAGTGTTGCCTTATGAGGTAAATGCGGCTTTGTTTTCTGATTACGCTTATAAATCCCGAATGATCAGGATGCCTGAAGACGCAATGGCTACCTACCAGGCAGAAACGGTTTTTGACTTACCAGAAGGAACGGAATTAATCAAAACCTTTTATTATCCCATTGATGCTAAAAAACCGGGAAAAGGCAGGATAATTGTGGAAACCCGGGTACTTAAAAAAGAAAAAGGAAAATGGATAGGTTTGCCTTACATCTGGAATGAAACACAAACAGAAGCTTTTCTTGAAGTAGCGGGGGGAAGCCGGGAAATTAAGTGGAAAGACGAACATGGCAAAAAACAGACCCTAACCTATCAAGTTCCCAATATGGTGCAATGTAAATCTTGCCATTCCCATGCTGCTGAGATGGTGCCGATTGGCATCACTGCTCGACAATTGAATAGATCCATTGGAAAAGCAGATAGCAATCAATTGACCAAATGGCAACAAAACGCATTGCTTCAAGGGTTGCCTGCACCTGAAAATATTCCTAGAATGGCTAGTTGGGAAAATCCTGAGAGTGGAACGGTTGCAGACAGAGCCCGCGCCTATTTGGACAGCAATTGCGGACATTGTCACAATCCGAAAGGCCCGGCCAATACTTCGGGTATGTACCTGGACATAGCCACCTCCAACCCTGCTCAGTGGGGAGTCCATAAAGCGCCAATTGCTGCTGGAAAAGGAGCAGGTGGCCGCCTTTTCGGCATTGTACCGGGCCAACCCAATGCCTCTATCCTGACCTATAGGATGGAGTCAACTGATCCTGGTGAAATGATGCCAGAATTGGGTAGGCAATTGATTCATAAGGAGGGATTGGATCTGGTGAAGGCCTGGATTAAAGAAATGGAGTGAAATCACAGATACGGTTTGATGTTTATCTGTAGTAAAACGCTTGATTATTCCAGCCAAAGTATATCTTTGCCCCATGGATGAAAAAATTTTGATCCTAGATTTTGGATCGCAGTACACGCAATTGATTGCGAGAAGAGTTCGGGAACTCAATATTTATAGTGAAATAGTTCCATTTAATAAAATTCCGAAACTGGATGGAACGATTAAAGCAGTTGTCTTGTCGGGAAGCCCTTTTTCTGTAACCGATGAAAAAGCCCTTCAAATCGACTTGAATCAATTGATTGGCCACGTCCCGGTACTTGGAATTTGTTATGGAGCTCAATATATTGCGCAAAAATTGGGCGGAAAAGTTCAACCTTCACAAAAAAGAGAATACGGTAAAGCCAGCCTGAACCGCTTCTTCAAGAAGGATCTCTTTTTTGAGGGAATTAGCCCCAATAGTCAGGTTTGGATGTCACATGGTGATACAATCATAGATATCCCGCAAGGCTTCGAATTGCTGGCAGGCACCGAGAGTATAGACGTAGCTGCCTTTCGTTCAGTAGAAGGACAGTTTGACGCACCAGTCTATTGCATTCAATTTCACCCCGAGGTGACCCATAGCCTGGAAGGAAAAACAATCTTACATAACTTTTTAGTCAATATTTCCGGCTGTGTAGGAGATTGGACTCCTGCTTCATTTGTAGAAGATTCCGTCAAGGAACTCAAAAACCGCTTGGGTAAAGAAAAAGTGTTGATGGGACTTTCAGGTGGTGTAGACTCCTCAGTGGCGGCCACCTTATTACACAGAGCGATTGGCGATCGACTGATTTGTTTTTTTGTGGACAATGGTTTGTTGCGAAAAGATGAATACGAAGAGGTCCTGAAATCCTATCACGGGCAGGGACTTAATGTAGTAGGCATAGATGCCAAAGACCGCTTTTACCGTGCGCTTGCAGGACTGACGGACCCGGAAGAAAAGCGAAAGGCAATTGGGGGGATGTTTATCGAAGTTTTTGAAGAAGAAGCCGGTAAACTTGATGGCATTACTTATCTGGGGCAAGGAACCATTTACCCCGATGTAATTGAATCGGTCTCTGTACATGGCCCTTCTGTTACCATCAAATCGCACCATAATGTAGGCGGTTTGCCAGATGTCCTCAAATTGAAAATAATAGAACCTTTGCGCAGCCTATTTAAAGATGAGGTTCGCAGGGTAGGAAAAGAATTGGGCTTGCCTATGGCAATTTTGGGCAGACATCCATTTCCTGGACCTGGTTTGGGTATCCGAATTTTAGGGGATATTACCCCGGAAAAAGTAGCTTTATTACAAGAGGCTGACGCGATATTCACAAAGAATCTAAAAAAATTCGATCTTTACGATAAGGTCTGGCAAGCCGGAACCATTCTTTTACCGGTCCAATCGGTAGGAGTTATGGGAGATGAGCGAACCTACGAACAAACAGTGGCCCTGCGTGCTGTCAATTCAAAAGATGGCATGACGGCTGAGTGGAGTAGGCTTCCTCATGATTTTCTGGCTATCGTGTCAAGTGAAATTATCAACAACGTTAAAGGAATTAATCGTGTCGTCTATGATATCAGTACAAAACCTCCTGCAACCATTGAATGGGAATAAATTCCTGGCAATTATTCTTGTATCCTGCCTGTGGTCCTTAAGCTCTTGTGAATTATTTCGCAAAGCTCAGGGCGACAAAGATATTACGGAAACAGGGGAAACCCTGGATCCTATTTCCGGGAAGAAGGTTTACGATCCACAAACCGGCACCTATGTCATCGTGGAGGAAGCACCCTCGGAAAAGGTAGATACTATCCTTTGGAAAGAAATTCCAACCAGCAGCTATCCGCCGATTACATCTGATGGTGTTGACCTGGGAGGAACCATTAACCCTTCCGATGTTATTCGGACAGATAATATTGGCTCGCAATTTCTTTCCTCTTACAATATTTCTCTGCTTTTACCCTTTCTGACGGACCGCTTTAGTCCAACAGCCCCCTCGATTTACGAGAACTCTCAATGGGCACTTAACTTTTATAGTGGCGCCAAGATAGCTCTGGATTTATTGAGTACAGAGGATGTGAAGATCAATCTTTCTGTCATTGATACCAAGGCATCACCCAATGTCATGGCTGGCCTTTTAAGGAATAATAACGACCTCATTTCAGCTAATTTGATTATTGGCCCTTATCGGAGTGAAAATGTATCCCAAGTTGCTAATGCTATTAGAACAAAGGACCAGGTATTGGTTTCGCCTCATAGCGCCAGTTCTGGTATTAGCCCTCAGAATCCGAATTATATCCAGGTAAATCCCACCTTGAAAACCCATAGTGAAGCCATTATGCGACATGCCCTGACCCACTTCCGGGCAGAACAAATCGTGATGGTAAGCCGTGCTCGTGACCCGGAAAGGAGCAGGTTGATGTATTTTTATGATGAATATAAAAAAATAAGCGGCTCTAAGGATACCAGCAAAATCCAGGAGTTGATTATTTCCGATGAAACGGCCAGTTTGGAAAACATTGAGGTACTTCCCTTTATTGATTTGGGAGACACTACGGTTTTCATTGTTCCCTCCTGGTCAGAAACATTTGTCTATTCTCTGTTGCGGAAAATTGATATTTCCAAAGATCCTTATGATCAAATTTATGTATATGGCATGCCACAATGGATGCAGTTTGAAAAGATCGATTATTCTTATTACGAAAAGCTTAATGTACGCATCAGCACCAGCACATTTGCCGATCCACTTTCTTCAAAAATCCAACTTTTTCAGCGCCAATTTTTTGAGCGTTATGGTTCTACACCAACAGAAGAGGCTTATTTAGGATACGATATCATGTTGTATTTTGGACGGATGTTGAAAAAGCATGGCACAAAATTCCAATATTCCCTGGAGAGAGATCCTCAGGATATGCTGTTGACACGTTTTGATTTTGAACGGGTAGTAGTTCCGACAACAACAGGTGCGGAGTTTGCCCCAATCCAGAATTTTGAAAATAAATTCGTTAACATCCTCAAATTTCAAGATTATCAGTTCCAAGTCGATAATTAGAAATTATGAGACCGGAAAGAGAAGCACGGTTTCGGGAAGTTATCAATAAACGGCAGCGCGATCTGACCATTATATTGGAAAATGTTCATGACCAACACAACATTGGGGCAGCCTTGCGGTCTTGCGACTCAGTAGGAATTCGGGAAATCTTTGTTCTTTATTCAGAAGTTGGCCTAAACGTTAAAAATATTACCCTGGGTAAACGCACTTCGGCTGGCTCCAGAAAATGGGTCGATGTTCATTTTTACACCGATATTGAAGCCTGTTTTGCTCATGTTCGTCAACAATACCCTTTGGTGTTGAGTACCCACCTAAGCGACGACGCTAAATCACTGTATGATTTAAACCTAACCCAGCCAATTGCTTTGTTATTTGGCAATGAAAAGGAAGGGCTGTCTGAAGAAGTACTGAAACATTCAGATGGCAATTTTATTATTCCACAGATAGGCATGACCCGTAGTCTTAATGTTTCTGTGGCTGTGGCGGTTAGTGTTTATGAGGCTTTTCGTCAACGTAATGAAATTGGACTCTACGATGGAAAGGCACTTTCTCCTGCCGAACAAGAAGGTTTGTTCGAGGAATTCCACAAAAGGCATGTAGGGAAGGAAAAACGGAAAAAGATCCAACGCACTAATGATTAATTTTTCTATTTTTGCGGGCTATGAGATTGAAGAGTCTGGAAATAAAAGGCTTTAAAAGCTTTGCTAATGAAACGGTGATCAACTTTAACGCCGATGTTATTGGCATTGTAGGTCCTAATGGATCGGGCAAATCCAACATTGTGGATGCGATACGTTGGGTGTTGGGGGAACAAAAAAGTAAAGAACTACGCCTCGATACCATGACCAGTGTTATTTTTAATGGTACCAAAAAACGTAAACAAAGCGGTATAGCCCAAGTTTCCCTGACTTTTGAAAATACCAAAAACCTCCTTCCCACTGAATACCATACCGTCACCATTACCCGGATGCTTTATCGTACTGGGGAAAGTGAATATCGACTCAATGGAGTCACCTGCCGGTTAAAAGATATTACCTCACTATTTTTGGATACGGGCATTGGTTCCAATTCTTATGCTATCATTGCCTTAGGCATGGTGGATGATATCCTGTCTGATAAGGATAATTCCCGGCGTAAAATGTTTGAACAAGCGGCCGGCATCTCTAAATATAAAATCAGAAAAAGAGAGACCCTAAACAAGTTAAAGAGCACTTCAGAAGATTTGGACCGGATAGAGGATCTTTTGTACGAAATTAACAACAACCTTGCTAGTCTTGAAAAACAGGCAAAAAGAGCTAAAAAATATTTCGAGCTCAAAGACCAATACAAGGTATTAAGTATTGAACTGGCGAATCTGAAAATTTCTTTGCTTAAGGAAAAACATAAAACAATTCAGGTACAGCTGGGGCAAGAGGAAGATCGTTACCGGGAGTTTGATGTTGAAATCAATAAACTGGAAGCTGGTTTAGAGGATCAACGCAAATCGAATCTGGACAAGGAAAAAGCACTTTCAGAACGTCAGCGGGATTTAAATCAGTTGATCGGCCAGATTAGAGGGATGGAAAATGATAAACGAATGTTGGAACAAAAACAGGAGTTTATCATTCAGGATCAGAAAAAATTGGGAGAAGACATACAAAGTGCCCGATTAAGACTCAACCAACTCAAGGAAGACATTGAATACTACCGCTCTGAACTAAATGCGGAAAAACATGTTGAAGCCCGCCTGGAGCAGGAGCTGGAAACAGCTGAACAAAAACTGGCAAAAATTCGGGAAAGTCACGGTGCCATTAAGACGGAATTGGATGCAGTAATGAACCAGCAACAGGAAGCCGAACGGGCACTGTTTGAATTGGAAAAAGGTAAAGCTGTTAACCTCAACCAGATTGATAATCTGCGCCAACAAATGGAACGCAATCAGTTGGATATCCAGATGCGGATGGAAGAGGTCACGGGATTGAAGGGTAAAATTAAAGTGCTTGAGAAAGAGGAAAAAGAAAAGACCAAAATAGTAGACGAGCTGGAGCAAGCCGAGGAAAAACGCCTACAGCAAATTCAAAATGCTGAACAGGAACTCGAAGACCTCAACAAAAAGATGACCAAGGTCAACCGTGAACTCGATGCTAAGCAAAACGAGTTTAAACTGACCCAAAGCATGATTGAAAACCTGGAAGGGTTTCCGGAATCAATTCGCTTTCTGAGTGCAAGTAAGGACTGGAAAAAGGAAACGCCTCTCTTGTCTGATATCCTTTACGTAAAAGAGGCTTACCGAATTGCAATTGAAAATTACCTGGAGCCTTACCTCAATTATTATGTCGTAAGTAACTTAACTGAAGCACATCAGGCCATTCAATTGCTCAGCCGTAGTCAGAAAGGCAAAGCGAATTTCTTCTTACTGGATGTCTTTAACGATTACCAGGCACCCATGACTTTATTGCCGGATACCTTGCAAGCTATTGACCTGGTAGAAACGGATAAAATCTATCTCAACCTGGTCAGTTACCTTTTGGAGAATGTGTTGATTACTGAAGACGAGGACCTGAAACGGCAACTGCCTGGAGATTACACCATTTTATCGAGTAGTGGTAGCTTTATCCGGCGTAAATTTAGTGTTTCGGGTGGATCAGTAGGATTGTTTGAAGGTAAAAAGATTGGCAGGAAGAAAAATCAGGAAATCCTGGAAAAAGCGATTAGTAAACTCGAACGAGAAGAAAATCGACTTTCAACCAGTTTTTATGATTTAAAAAGTCGGATTGAAACTCTAAAAGCGAAGAAAACGAATACTGAAATTCAGCAGGAAAGAAACTTGCTGAATCAATTGATGCAACAAAAGGTCTCCTTGCTGACCCGCCTTGAAAATTTCGAGTCCTTTATCAAGGAAACAGATGCCAAGCGAGAGAATATTGAAACCAATATCCGCGAATTGGAGGCAGCCAATTCAACCATCGAAAAACAACTGGTTGAAAAGCTCGATATTGTAAGGAATATTAAGGACCAGATTTCCAGTACAGATGGGTCTTATCGACAGGTAGCGGAAGAGATGAGCCAGGCTTCATCGGAATTCAATGATAAAAATATTGCCTTTATTCGGCAACAAAATAAAGTAACTGCTCTTCAAAGAGAATTAGCTTTTCGGGAAAAACAGCTGGAAGAAACCCATTCCGGATTGGGGAGTAATGCCTCCCGATTGGATGAAAGCGACGCCGAGCTTAAGCAAATTCAGGATAATATAGACAAGCTGCAAGAGACGCTGGTGGCGCAATATGAAAACCGCAAAACCCGTGAATCTTCATTGACAGAAGCGGAACAACTTTATTACAAAGCCCGTGGGGGAATCAATGAACTGGAAGACAAGCTTAGAAAAATTAATCGGGCGAGACAGGATGCCCAAATCCTGGTCAACCAGCTTAAAGAAAAATTCAGCGACGTCAAATTTGAAATTAGCTCCGTTGCCCAACGTCTAAAGATCGAATTCAATATAGATATTAATGAGTTGATCAACCAAGTTCCGGAAAATCCAGACCAGGATCCTGACGAACTAGAACTGAAGGTGGGCCGGGTTCGGAGCCGGTTGGATAATTACGGTGAAATCAACCCTATGGCAGTCGAGGCCTATGATGAGATGAAGGAACGATTTGAAACCATTTCTACCCAAAGGAATGACATCGTGGAAGCCAAAGAGTCTCTGATTCAGACTATTAAAGAAATCGAAGAAACAGCAACGGTTCAATTTCTGGACTCTTTTGATAAGGCCAGGTTGTATTTTATTGAGGTATTCAGAAGCCTCTTTACAGAGGATGACAATTGTGACCTTTTGCTTCTGGAACCAGATAATCCCCTGGAATCAAAGATTGAAATTGTAGCCAAACCGAAAGGAAAACGTCCACAAACAATCAGCCAGCTATCAGGTGGAGAAAAAACACTTACGGCTATAGCACTGCTCTTTGCTTTGTACTTATTGAAGCCAGCACCTTTCTGTATTTTCGATGAAGTAGATGCACCACTTGATGATGCAAATATTGTAAAATTCAATAAAATCATCAAAAAGTTCTCCCTAGAGTCTCAATTCATCATTGTGACCCACAACAAACTCACCATGGCCGCAGTAGATACCATTTATGGTGTATATATGGCAGAACAAGGTGTTTCAGGTGTCAGTCCCGTCGACTTTAGAGATTTTGAACACACCGCTACCTTCGAAGTAAGCCGCTAAATAAACTAGCCGGCACCTTACTTTCCTCCATCTCCATCCTTCTTCTTTTTCTTGAACGGATTAAATTTCTCCAACTCCTCCTTGATTTTATCTGCTGCCTCTTGTGTGGCTTTATCGTTTTTAAGCTCTTCCGCTTTTTTCTTAGCAATAGAATCCAGTTGGTTTTGCAGCGCTTCTTTGGCTTTATTCTCAAGGTCTTCTTTGGCTTGATCCACTTTTTCCTTGGCAACATTACGAAGAGAATCTACTGCTTTATCCACACCTTCCTGTACCTTGGCTTTAGTTTCGTCAACCTTCTCCTTTACTTCATTTTGAAGTTTTTCCTTTTGTTTATCAAATTCTTCTTTGGCAGCATCTTTTACGGCATCACCCAGAGAAGCTTGCCCATCGGCGCCTAGCAATTTGAATTTCACCTTTGGGTCGGTCAATGATCCGGTAAGCTGGATCAATACATTGAGTACCTCACTCTGCTTGATTTGAATACCAAGTTTGGAAGCCTGATCCCTCACCGCTGCTAAGCCCGTATTAACGGCTGCTCCTGCTGCGTTGTTTTCCAGGTATTTGCGCGGGATTGCTGCTGTAAGGTTGTAATTCATTTCCTGGTTAAGGCCATGGGTGCCACCTATGGTCATGGCGATATCCTTGAAGTCGTGTTTAGCTTCTTTTAATTCAACCACCCCATTTTTGATCTCAAACCAATTTTTAGTATTGTTCAGTTTTAAGCTCTCTTTAAGATGGTCAACATTTAATAAATTACCTACGACTTGTAATGGTTTGAAGCTATTAATAACGCCATTGATCGTTTGCAAAAACCCCTGTGCATCCAAGGTGTTCAGGTTAGGCATCATGTCTTTGCCCAATTCTCCACTTAGGATCATGGTGGTATTAAAGTTACCTTTAATAAATTTGCCAATGGGCGCCATCGACTGGAAGGTGTTGAAGGTGTTAAATGATTCCTGAAAGTCCAAACTTTGCAAGTCAAACTTGATATTGAAAGCAGGAGCATCCTGGTTTTTAGTGTCATAACCTCCGGCAAGATCAATCTCCCCGCCAAGGGCTTTCGTTTTTCCTTCCTCAATAACAACGGCTTCATCCTTGACTGCCAGTGTGCCAATTAAATCAGTCAGTGTCATATTGGTATACAACAACTTATTAATTCTGGCTTTGATCGTCATGTCAATGTTTTTAGGAACCAAAATCGGATCAAGAGCCTCCTCGTTCATCGTCGTTTGGCCTGAAGCCGGGGGGACGGAGCCATCTTCAGTCATAAATTGATTCAGGTCAAAAAGATTGGACCGAACATTGAGGTTTCCTCCCAGTGTGCCACCCTCAAAAACATAGTCGAAAATGTTGGCGATGGTGCCACTGCCTTGCAAATCACTTTTGCCGATAACGGTCTCAAAAGATTGTACATTCATGCGTACCGGGCTGAGTTGTCCTACTGCTTTGGTGTTTTGCAATCGGTATTCATCATAGACAATTTCATCAATCGCTGCATCAACTTTGAAGTCGAAACGGTCAAATATTTCGGTAGATTCAGTATTTGTTGCCGGACTTGCCCCCAGAGCTTGAGGAGTTGCAGTTGGACTTGATGTTTCTTCCTCGGTTACCCATTCGCCTGCATCAAAATGTCTGGACCTAATAATAAAGTCGCCCTTCATGGTTTTATCCGGAGAAATATAGGCAAGAATATTGTCGATACTTCCATTGGCCTTAATATCACTCTTGCCGAGTTTGGCGTCAAAATTGCTGACTTCTACCCGTTTAGGGTTGAATGTCATGGCTGCCTGATTGATCATGATGTTAGGGAGTCCTGCACTTTGGTATTTTAGGTTTGAGATATCGGCTGTACCGCTCATATTTACGGCTTCATAATCTCCGCGATCAATCTGAGACATCCTGGCCTTTATTTTGACATCTGCCTTGATCAAGCCTGCCAATTCATCAATGTCTTCAAGAGGAAATGCCTTGCTAATGGCTTCAAGGTCAATAACTCCCTTGATTTGAGCATCTACATTTGGATCAGAAATTGGGGTGCTTAATCTAAATTGAGCGCTGAAAGGATTGTCTCCCACCGTGATACTGAATTTAGAGGCGTTGATGACCATTTTATCCAAATCGCTTTCCGGACTATTGACATTGATATCAGCATTGATATTGGTCACACCCAATGGTAGACCAGGATACTGAAAATTGCCGTTATTGATACTGACATTCACCAGGAAAGCTGGCAATTGTTCCCTTTCTCCGTTATAAACGCCATTGACACTTCCATCCAAGCTGAAATCTCCTGAAGCTTTGACATTTTCGTACCCCTCGATATAAGCATTGGGGATCAGCGATAAAAGTTCCTTGAAATTATTTTTCGGCGTATTGAATTTCAAATCCAGGAGAATATCATCTGCTTTCTTCAATTGAACAAATCCTTCAGCATTTACCTGTAGTGCATTAATAGTGAGCATGTTATCCTTTAGGCTATACTTGCTGTTTTTTTGATCGATATTGAAAATAGCATCCAAATGCATTTTTGCCTTTTTCAAGTAGGTAATATTTCCTTGGCTAACAGTCATCGCAGCTATTTGAGTTTCTGTATCCAGGTCAAAAACATCGATGGTGAAATTACCGGTACCTTCGTGATCGAGGTCCTCAATTTCAACATAGGTGTCACTACTGCGATCATCATATACAAGATGGCCATCAACAATCCGGTAGGCCTTTAGTTCCGCTTTAAAGCCGCTGTAGTCAGATTCGCTGGAGGTTTCTTCTGTAATTTCATCACTTGCAATGGCGATATCGTAATTGGCTTTACCATCTTTGAGAACGATGATGTTGATTTTGGGCTCAATCAATTCCACTGATCTGACATTGATAGCTCCCGATTTGGCAATGACCGATTTTAAATCCAGGCTAAATCCAAGTTGTTTGCCTTCGGCAAGGCGAATTCCTTCAAATTCGTCAATGCCATCGACCAGAAAATCATTCATTTGAAAATTCAAATTGGGAAAATCTCTGAAAAGAGATAGGTCAACCCCACTAAAGTCCACTTTGGCATTGATGTTTTTATTGATTTCTTCCTTAGCCAATGCGACAATCTCATCTTTAAAAATAAAGGGCAGAGCAATGGCGCTTCCTATTAAAAGGACAATCAAAACCAGTAAAACAATAAGAATTCTCTTGACGATTTTCATCAGATATTTTTTTTTGAAACGATTTCTGTCAGATTATTATGAGCAAACACTTTTCTTCCCGGCAAACAAGCCTTAAATTTGATGCTTTGGCTCAATTTAATGCACAAAAGATACTACGATTAATCTTTTTTTAACATAATTACATGTCTTTAAAACCACAACAGTACACCTTAATCGAAAAACAACCCCAGATAGACTCATTTTACCGCGAAAATAAGGATATAAATTGGTTGTGTTTTGATACAGAGTTTGTAGGAGAAAAACGATTTTATACGAAGGTTTGTTTGATTCAGGTCGCAACAATTCACGGAAATTATTTAATAGATCCCCTAGCGGTCACTGACCTCTCCGTATTTTTGGATATGGTAGTTGATCCCAATATTTTAAAGATCACTCACGCTGGTGATAATGACTATCGGTTGCTAAATATCGACTACGGAATTGTTCCCAAAAACGTCTTTGACACCCAGGTAGCTGCTGGCTTAGTTGGTTACCGTTATCCCGTGGCTTTCCGCAAGTTGGTAGAAGGCGAATTGAATATTAGGCTGGACAAAGGCTATGCAGTAACGGATTGGGAAATGCGCCCTTTTCAGGCTAAACAACTGCGTTATGCCTTAAATGATGTTATTCCATTGGCTCAGCTTAAACTCAACCTGGAAGAAAAACTCAAAGAACGTAATCGGTTGCACTGGGCCAGACAAGAATTTGCGTTATTGGAAGAAGCCTCCTTTTATGAGAAAAACCCACATCAGGAAGCCCTTAACAGTAATCTGATGCGGTCACTTAACCGTAAGGAACGCATCTTTCTGATTCGCCTGTTTGAATGGCGCCGGGAAATGGCTGAAAAAAGGGATCATTCTAAAGAAATGGTGCTGCAAGGGAAATATATCAGCCATATTGTGCGGGGGGTCACTTCGGGAAGAGATGCCCTGAAGCAAAATCGCAGGGTGCCGGATAAAATAAATACCCAATACGGTGAGATTTTTCAGGACTTATGGCTGAAAGAACCAACTGAAGAGGAAATTGCACTACTTGATTTGATTCCCAGGGAAGGCTTCGAAACCCCTCAGGAAGAAGTGATCATTGATATGGTTTATCTTTTAATCAAATATAAGTGCATGGAGAATGAGGTTTCTCCTAGCATGGTTTTGCCGCGCAACATGCTGAAGAAGTTAAGAGAAGACCCTACTTTGATTAACGACCTGAATAAAATGCCTTGGAAAAGAGAGTTTCTCGGAGATACCATATTTTCCTGGATGGAAAACCTCGACAATTTGAAAATGGAAATCAATGGTGGTAATATCGAGCTAAGAATTGATCATGGATAAGCTTCTGGAAGTTAGCGGATTAAAAACCTGGTTTCATACTGATCAAGACATTGTCAAGGCAGTTGATGATATCAGTTTTGATCTTTTCAGGGGAGAGACCTTGGGAATAGTAGGGGAGTCAGGATCGGGTAAGTCAGTTACGGCCCTTTCTATTATGGGATTGATCACCCAACCACCTGGTGAAATAATGGGGGGAGCGATTAAGCTTCGTACTGGAGAAGATGAATATTTGGATTTAATTCCACTTTCCGCCAAAAAAATGGTAGCCCTACGTGGTAATCGCCTAGGCATGGTTTTTCAGGAACCTATGAGTTCGCTCAATCCTGTCTTTCGCTGTGGCCACCAGGTTCAAGAGGCCATTTTAATACATCGTCCCCAGGAAAAATCTTCCGCTAAAAAATTGGTGCTTGAATTATTTGACAAGGTGCATTTACCAGACCCTGAACGCATTTATCGGGCGTACCCTCACCAACTTTCAGGTGGGCAAAAACAACGGGTTATGATCGCTATGGCTTTGTCTTGTCAGCCAGATATTTTGATTGCAGATGAGCCTACAACAGCCCTTGATGTAACGGTTCAGAAGACGATATTGAACCTGATGTCTGACTTGAAAAAACAATTCTCAGGGTCGATCATTTTCATTACTCATGATTTAGGGGTTATTGCTGAAATTGCAGACCGGGTTTTAGTGATGCACAAAGGAAAAATTGTCGAACAGGGTAGTGTAGAGGATATTTTTTTAAGGCCTCAACATTCTTATACAAAGGGATTACTGGCCTGTCGCCCACCATTGGATTTTAGATTGAAAAGATTACCAGTAGTGAGTGATTTTTTGAATAGAGACCAGTCAGATGAAAATATCGAAGATGTAGCACAAAAACAGCTAAGCCTAAAAATAAGCTCGGAAGAACATGAAAAAAGGCTTCAAACACTAGCAAGTAATCCACTATTATTAAAGGTTACTGACCTTAGTGTATGGTTCCCAGGAAAAAAGGACTTCTGGGGCAATATACAAAGTCACATTAAAGCCGTTGATGAGGTCAGTTTCGAATTGCGTAAAGGAGAGACACTAGGCCTGGTGGGCGAATCGGGTTGTGGCAAAACAACATTGGGGCGAGCAATCCTCAGACTTCAAGCTGCTCGTTCAGGTAGGGTAGAATACGAAGGCCAGAATATCCTGGAGTTGAGCAATAAGGAAATGAAGGCGCTCCGAAAAGAAATGCAAATCATTTTCCAGGATCCTTTTGCGGCATTAAATCCACGGCTAATGATTGGAAATGCATTGATGGAACCCATTGCTATCCATCATCCTGGTGAAAATTCAAAACGATGCAAAGAAAAAGCAATTGAATTGTTAGAAACGGTTGGTTTGGAAACGGATCATTTTTATCGATACCCACATCAGTTTTCCGGAGGACAGAGACAACGAATCTGTATCGCCCGTGCACTAGCTGTAAATCCCCGCTTTATTGTTTGCGACGAATCAGTTTCTGCACTTGATGTTTCAGTTCAAGCTCAGATCCTTAATCTATTGATGGATTTGCGCGAAAATCATCAATTAACTTATATCTTTATTTCACACGATTTATCGGTAGTGAAGTTGATGAGTGACCGGATTTTGGTAATGGATCAAGGAAAAATTGTTGAATCCGGTCCGGCAGATGATATCTATAAAAACCCTAAAGATCCGTACACTAAAAAATTGATCGCCGCTATTCCGAAAAACATTTTTGAAAAATAAACGAATTCTTGCAAAATAAATGCAGGCTTTTGCAACCTTTTAATTTTTTCAGGCGTCTTTTATAAAGAAGTTATTAAGAATCACCAGACTTTTTCGAATTTAATAGATGAAAAACAGGTCCTAGTCGAATAGATGACCAACTTTGGTATAAATCTGTTAACTTTGAAGAGCTTATTTAATTCCAGCACCATGAAAAGCCTTAATGTCCGTAAGTTGCTATTTTTTTTGTTAGTTTCTGCCAGTTTATGTTCCTACATTTATATGAATATAACGGAATTGGAACAGGGAACTGTACTGAACGAAAAGGAGGAATCCTCTTATTTTGAGGAAGAGGTGAAACAAGATGCCATTCTCCCAGATGTTAGAATTCTACAGAAAGTAATTGAAACAGGAAGAAGAATTTTACCTTCTTCAAGGTAATCTTTTTTTCCAGTAGCGTAGCAACCCAGCTACACTCATCCAAGAGGGATTAGCCGCTTCGTATTGCGCTAGTCCCTCTTGTGTTAAACCAGCATCCAATAGTGATTGTTTTACATGATTTTGAAAATCGGGGATAATATCATTCATCTCTCTTCCCGCTTTAAAGTGGGGCAATATCCAGTT
This sequence comes from Saprospiraceae bacterium, assembly GCA_021604865.1. Taxonomy (GTDB): domain Bacteria; phylum Bacteroidota; class Bacteroidia; order Chitinophagales; family Saprospiraceae; genus BQJU01. Next base: position 39,611 of record BQJU01000014.1, read on the forward strand.
GGCCCAATCATTAAGTACCCTTTCCAAAGCATTCAGATGTGTCTTCCAATCTTTGATTTCACCAAAATGAGTGAGATAAATACTACTGAGTTCCAGATTGCGCATTAGTTCAATTGATTGTTTCCAATCTTCCAAATTAATATCAGGTGGAGGGCAGGGAGGGACCACTGGTCCTCCGTTAACTTTAACACCGGCTACATCGCCGCAAAAAAGCTTGTCATTCAATTGCCAGGCAATATGGTGAACAGCATGTCCCGGGGTATGCCAGGCAGTAAATTGATTTTGTCCTATCGTGATCACTTCGCCATTCTCAACTTTTTGGGGCTGTTGCTCTGGAATGGGTTTCATTTGCCCCCAGAGGCTATGCATTTGATCCTTATAAATTCGGGCTGCTGATTCCATTAACCGCTCTGGAGCATTTAAATGTCCATATCCCAAAGGATGTACATAAACGACAGCACCATTTTCAGCAAATGCCCAGGAGGAACCTGCATGGTCAAGGTGAATGTGGGTTAGCAGGACATGTTGGATCTCCTCAATACGGTATCCGAGTTTTTCGATGCCCTTTTTTAATTGTGGGAAGGTGGAATGGGGCCCGGTTTCTACTAAAATTGGCCCTTCGGAAGATTCAACAATAAAAGCAGCAATGGTTTTTGGGATCTGCTGAAAATGGAGATCGATGGTATGTATCATATTTTAGGACTTACTATTTTGTAGTATATTTTTACTCAGTTAAAATTTTCTTTCTTTTAAGGTTAAAAAACTAACCAAAACTATAACCATTTAGAAAATCCACGGTACGCATTCTTTTTCTTCCTTGAAGCTGCAATTCCAATACTTCAAGGAATCCGTCGCGGGCGGCAAATTTTATGCTTTTCCGGTTGTCGGAAACAATTTCTCCGGGAGGTAATTGGTGTTTTTCTGGCATCATGGTGGTGCGTAAAATTTTGAGTTCTTTTCCATCAAGGTGAGTCCAGGCGGCAGGGTAGGGGCTTAACCCACGGATAAAGTCATGTACGTTTTGAGTGGGCTGATCAAAATTGATTTCACAAGTTTCGTGAAAAATCTTTGGGGCTTTAGTAGCCAGTTCATCATTTTGTTTTTTTACATTGAAATCACCAGTTTCAACGGCCTGTACCGTTTTTAAAACAGTGCTGGCCCCCAATTCCATCATTCGGTCGTGCACATCACCGGCAGTTTCATTTTCTCCGATGTTCAGTTTTTCCTGAAAGATAATGGCGCCAGTATCTATTTCATGTTTTAGGAAAAAGGTCGTTACTCCTGTTTCTTTTTCACCCTTAATAATGGCCCAATTAATGGGTGCTGCTCCCCTGTATTTAGGTAGTAAAGAACCATGCAGATTGAAGGTACCCAATTCCGGCATTGCCCATACCACTTCTGGTAACATACGAAAGGCAACAATGACTTGTAAATTGGCCCCGAGTGCTTTTAGTTGTTCCAGAAATTCCGGATCTTTAAGTTTGAGCGGTTGCAGAATCGGTAGCCCTTTGGTTTTAGCAAATTGTTTTACTGCCGATTCCAGCAATTGTTTTTTGCCACGTCCTCCAAGTTTATCAGCGGTTGTAACCACTCCAACGACTTCGTAACCGTGATCTAATAAAATCTTTAAGGAAGGCACTGCGAATTCCGGAGTGCCCATAAAAACTATTTTTAAGGACATGTGATTTAATTTTTACAATACTAATTTCATAATATGAAGTGGTTATCCGAAGTTTGCAGGGAAAATCTGATACCAGACTTTCGTGAAAGTATGTTTGGAGGTCGGATATTGACCGAAAAGTAACCGAAAAAATGGTAAACGTGGAAATTATGAGAGTATTAATTATTGTGGTCGTTTTTATTTTTTCAGCGGGAGAGCCTCTCTTGGCGCAGTCTCGGTATCCAAATTCCCAAGATACGATTCCTGCAAATAGTTGGGAAGTAGATGATTTTGGGGAATCTCTGGAACAACTACAGAAAAAAATCATTATAGTTTCTCAGGATGAGGTTCAGCCTGAAGCGTATGATGCCCCTATTGAAGCCCGGATTATCACTGAAAAAAAATTGGAAGTGATCAATGAAAATGCGATCTTGAGGCCGTTACCCAAGGACTATACCGGATTTAAAGTTCAGATTGCTAAATCAATCGAAGAGCCATTGGCTGAAGATGACGAAATCTTTTTTCGGCATGGCAATATTATGGTAGATAAAACCGGTGATGGAACTTTTACTTATTTAATTGGCAATTTTTCAAGTGAGGAGCAAGCCCAGGAATTTCTCGATCGTTTTCTTTTGAGCCGATACTCTGAAGCCAGGGTGATAAAGTATGAGTCAGGCCGCCGCTTGTATTGAGCTAAGATAACACCTCCGATCCTACGCTAAGTTTTGCCACAAAATGCAACATGAAGAACGAAGAATTCAACTGGAAAACCACTGATGGGCTAAATATTTATGCCAAAGAATGGAAAGCGTCCACCCCCATTGCCGTTATCGGGTTAGTGCATGGATTGGGAGAACACATCAATCGCTACAATCATTTGGCATCGTATTTTACAAAAAAAAACTACACGGTTATCGGTTATGACCAGCGTGGCCATGGCCAATCGGAAGGAAAACGTGGCCACACGCCTGATATCGACAGTTTGTTGGATGGCATTTCCCAATTGCTGGTAGAAGTTGAACTCAGACATCCTGATCTTCCCGTCTTTCTTTATGGCCATAGTATGGGTGGAGGAATCGTGTTGAACTATGTATTGCGTAGGCATCCTACCATCGCTGGTGCTATCGTTACTGCCCCTTGGATTGAATTGGCCTTTCAACCTTCTTCAAGTTTGGTTATCCTGGGCAAAATCATGCGTTTTCTGCACCCCAAATTTTCGCAGCCCAACGATCTGGACACTGGTCATTTATCCCATGATCCAAATGTTGAAAAGGATTATTTGGCCGACCCTTTGGTGCACAACAAGGTATCTTCAGCCCTGGGCATCGGTATGCTTGAGGCGGGCAAGTGGTTGTTGGCATTCAAAGGAAAAGTAAATATCCCACTTCTGATTATGCACGGAACGGATGATCAAATAACCTCCGCTCAAGCAAGCGAACGCTTTGCCGCACAGCTTAGTGGTGATGTTACGTTTAAAAGTTGGGAAGGGCTCTACCACGAAATCCACAATGAGATTCAGCAGGACCAGATATTCAGCTTTGCTAACAAGTGGATGTCAGCATATCTGCCTTAAAGTTTGCTCAAAACTTATTCTTTGCTGAGTGCTTGTTTGGAGGTCAAACTTAGGACTACAAAACATGCACTGAGCCTTTAGAACCTTTTGATGGACTCAATGATATACAAGGGTCGATGTTTTATCTCATTATAGATGTTGGATAGGTAAATCGACATAATGTATAGGTTTAGACAGGTAATGGCAAAAAATACCGAGATCAGGATCACCAGAAAAGTCCATCCTGACCAGGGATCTCCATGGTTGCCAAATACATCAATACCGGTGAATTTCACTTTTAAGGCGTTAAAAATAACGCCCAGCAGAAATAGAAAAGAAAAAATAAAAATCCACAACAACAAAGACCGCAAAAAGGTAGTAAAAGAGGTAATGGCTACCAGGGAAGTTTTAAAACGATCCGAAAAATTATCTTCGATGGGTGGCAGAGGGATGTCAACTTCGAGGTAACTGGTTTGATATCCTACCATGGAGTAAATGGCCTTCATGTACCGAAGATTTTCCCGAAGTCGCAGCAATGAATTAAGGGCTCTTCTGGAAATGATTCTTGTATTGTGCGCATTTTCATCAATCTCCAGGTTCGAATAATGACGGATGATGTAATAAAAGATACTATAAAAAGGCCTGTATCTGATGCTTACATTACGTTCTTTTGACCGAAGGTAAACGATGTCAAAGTGGGCTCTACTTTTTTCAAAAAGCTGTAAAATGTATTCTGGATGTTCATATAGTTCGACATCAAACAAAAGGGTATAGTCACCATTGGAACGATCCAGCCCCGCGACAGTCGCATGGTTCTTATCGGTGCGGCTGGAAAGATTTAGCAAAAAAATGTGGTGTTTTAGGTCTGAATCCAAAGGTTCGATAAGAGACGCAATAGGACTGGTGACTCCATTGTTGACGAGAATGATCTCAAAATCGCTGAAATGCTCTTTTAATATGGGATGAATGGCCAGCAGTAAGTCAGGCAATTTCCTGGCTTCCCAGGGTGTATGAATTACACTGACAAAGGAAAGAAAGCTATTGTACATGTTGCAATCTTGAGTTGGGGCGAATTTAGTTAATTGGAATTAGACCAGCAAGCAAAATAGCTTTGCTTGTACAGAGAAAGGGATCAAAAGCTCGCACAAACATAATCGCAAAGTCTGTTTTAAAACAAAAAATGAACGAGAATTCCTTAAAAAGCAGGTAAACTAGCCACAATTAATAAAAAAAAACGTTATAAATATTGAAAATCGAGTATAACAGCTTATTTTTCAGCTTGATATTAACAGAAATATTGTCAATTTGAGCGTTAGCGGTTTTCCACAGAAGGAAAATCCCGATGAAAAACACCAACCCATGACCATCTTACAACTAATGATACAGTAGGAATTATGTCGGGTAATTTTCCATTTTATCACCAGTTAGACGCCATGGATTGCGGAGCGACCTGCCTTCGCATGATTGCACGTCATTTCGGTAGATACTATTCACTTGAGTATTTGCGAGAGCTAACCTATATGGGTAAGCAAGGTGTAGACCTATTAGGTATCAGCGACGCTGCTGAGCACATAGGTATGCAATCGCTTGCCGTCAAGACTTCATTTGATCGCCTGGTTCGTGATATTCCTGTGCCCTGCATTGCTCACTGGAATCAGGGACACTTTGTCGTTATTTACAAAGCCAATCAGAAATTTGTTTGGATAGCGGACCCTGCTGCTGGCAAGTTTAAGCTTACACGGGAAGAATTTGAAGAAAACTGGCTAAGTGATAAGGAAGAAGGAGAGGATTTAGGGGTATTACTGCTTTTAGAAACTACTCCTGAATTTTATGCCCGCGATGGGGTCAAGACCGATAAAGGTGGATTTGGCTACATCTTTTCCTATTTCAAAAAATACCGCAGACTGATCATCCAACTGGTGGTTGGTTTACTGTTGGGTACTTTGCTTCAGATTATTTTCCCCTTCTTCATCAAATCTCTGATTGATGTAGGGATATTTAAAGTTGACCACTCTTTTGTCACACTGATCATCCTGGCACAGTTTATCCTGTTTTTGGCCCAGTTATCTGTCGAATCTTTTCGAAGGTGGATCTTATTACACATTGGCGTCAGGGTGAACATTAGCCTGATCTCCGATTTCCTGATCAAATTGACCAAATTGCCTATTCGCTTTTTTGATACGAAAATGACAGGGGATTTGATGCAACGTATTGCTGATCATGAGAGAGTTCAGCGATTTTTGACTTCGACTACTTTAATTTCGGTCTTTTCTTTTTTCAATTTTATAGCCTTCCTGGTGGTATTGGTCTTCTGGAGTGAATTGGTCTTTAGTATTTTCCTTCTGGGCACCATTGTCAATTTGGTTTGGATTATGTTTTTTCAACAAAGAAGAAGAGAGCTTGATTACAAACAATTTGACCAATCGGCTGAAAACCAAGGCAACCTGATCGAATTGATCAACGGCATGCAAGAAATTAAGTTGCACAATGCTGAAAAACAAAAGCGGTGGGCTTGGGAGCGTATTCAGGCCAGGCTCTTCCGTACTGAACTTAGCTCTTTGGGTATTGAGGAATTACAACGCTCAGGAGGAACTTTTATCAATGAAACCAAAAACCTGATCATTACCTTCGTTGTAGTCAAAGCTGTCATTGATGGCAATATGACACTAGGTATGTTGGTCGCTATTCAATATATCATTGCTCAACTCAATGTACCACTAAATCAGTTCGTCACTTTCATACGATCTTTACAAGAGGCTAAAATCAGCCTTGAGCGCATGAATGAGATCCACGCCAAAGACGATGAAGAAAATATCGTGGACAAAATCACGCTGGTGCCAGAAATGGGGGATCTGATTATGGAAAACGTTTCCTTCCAATATAATGGACCCAACTCCCCCAAGGTATTAAAGAACCTGAATTTTAAAATACCTAAAGCTAAAACCACAGCTATTGTTGGATCCAGTGGAAGCGGTAAAACTACAATACTCAAATTGTTACTTAATTTTTATTCCCCAACAGATGGAGCCATTCGGTTGGGGGATATAAATCTCAATAATATTCATAGCCGTTTGTGGCGAAGCAAGTGTGGAGTGGTCATGCAAGATGGGTTTATTTTTAATGATACCATCGCGAAAAACATTGCTTTGGGAGACGAGATCATCAACAAGCACAAATTATTACGAGCCGTTAAGGTGGCCAATATTCAGACCTTTGTTGAAACGCTTCCACTTGGCTACAACACCAAAATCGGACAGGAAGGTCTTGGCTTGAGTCAGGGACAAAAACAACGGTTGTTGATAGCGCGGGCAGTATATAAAAACCCCGATTATATATTCTTTGATGAGGCGACGAATGCCTTGGACGCCTTTAATGAACTGATCATTATGGAAAACCTGGAAGATTTTTTCCGGGGGAGGACGGTCGTAGTGGTTGCCCATCGTTTAAGTACAGTGATGAATGCTGATAATATTATCGTCATCGATGGCGGTGAAATTGTAGAACAAGGTACACATGAGGAGTTGACCTATATTCGGGGAGCGTATTATCAGCTAGTGAGAAACCAGCTGGAATTAGGCGCTTAATTAGACATTCAAATTATGGATGAGAACCTTGAAATAAGAAGTGAGGAGGTGCAGGAGATCCTTGGTACACCACCCAGTTGGTTGGTCCAATGGGGAACTATCATTGCTTTGATTATTATCGTAATATTGGGCTGGATCAGTTATTTTGTTCAATATCCGGATACGGTTACAGGTCAAATTCGAGTGACGTCAACGGAACCACCCCGGAAACTGGTGGCTGAACGCATGGCCTATATATCCAAAGTACTGGTATCATCGGAAGACACCGTGGAAGCTGGCCAGGTTTTGTTGGTATTCAAAAGCAAGGCAAAATTTGAGGATGTACTGTCATTAGAAGATTATATGCTTTCCATTAAAGACACCAATGATTCCACTTTATTGAGCTTTAACCCTCCCAAAGATTTGATTTTAGGGGAATTGCAGGATGACCTCTATGATTTTAAAGAGTCGAGGGAATCTTATGATATGAGCGCCTCCCGGAAATTGGACAAATTGAGCATAGAACAGTTGAAAAGCCAAATTCGAAAGGCTAGAAATAACATTGTCTATGAGAAAAAACAAAAAGAGAATTATGAAAAACAGCTCAAGTTATCCCGGGAGGAATTGACCCGTCAACAAAACCTCTTAAAAGAAGGACTGAATTCTGTAGCTAGGGTTCGCCAGGTACAAGAAAAAGTATTGTCGGACGAACGCATGATCCAAGGCTTTGAGTCCAATATTAAGAATAAGGAATTTGAGATTTCATTGCTACAGCGGGAAATTGGTGGATATGAACAGGGCGCTAATATTTCTCAGTCAAGTGCTTCGGCTGAATTAAGAGAAAGCTTTTACCGGCTTCAGGAAAAAATAGAAGATTGGAAAAAGGACCACTTATTAATATCTCCTATGGATGGCCTTGTAGTGCTGAACAATGAAAGCTTGGGAGCTAAACAGTTTGTGGCTAAAGAAACGGAACTAATGCTTATCCTGCCTACAAATACTACGGACATTCTTGGTCGGTTAGCATTGGAACATAGTGGCACTGGAAAGGTTAAAGAAGGACAACGAGTTGTTGTGAAATTTGATAGTTATCCCTTTGAAGAATTTGGCGCGGTAATCGGACAGGTTTCTCGCAAGGGAAAAGTGCCTAATAATGACCGCATCCCTATTGAGGTCATATTTCCAGATGGATTACGAACAACTACTGGAAGAGTGATTGAACCAAGCCAGGAAATGCTCGGTAAAGCAGAAATTATCACAGAGAATAAACGCTTTATTGACTGGATTTTTGAAAATACCCGCAAATTGGTTTCGATTTCTTAGATCCTGTTTGGGGGCAATACAAAACTTAAAAATAGAGTTGTTGCGCAGAGACAATACAAATGCGCAACAACTCTATTTTTTTATAGGTGGATCACCTCACCATAAGCTGCCGCCGCAGCTTCCATAATGGCTTCACTCATAGTAGGATGGGGGTGTACTGATTTGATGATTTCATGCCCGGTCGTCTCCAGTTTTCTAGCCACGACAACTTCGGCAATCATCTCAGTTACATTATATCCGATCATGTGTGCGCCTAAAAATTCACCGTATTTCGCATCGAAAATTAGCTTCACAAATCCTTCTTTTGCTCCAGCGGCACTGGCTTTTCCTGACGCGCTGAAAGGGAATTTTCCAACTTTTATTTCGTAACCAGCTTCTTTCGCTGCCTGTTCAGTCATTCCAACCGAGGCAACTTCAGGTGAGCAGTAGGTACAGCCTGGGATATTGTTATAATCAAGTGGCTCTGGCGACATACCCTTTATCTTTTCTGCACAAATGATGCCTTCTGCACTGGCAACATGGGCAAGCGCTGGCCCCTCAATAACATCACCGATAGCATAAATGCCGGCCACATTGGTTTGATAATAAGCATCCACCGAAATCATGCCACGCTCCGTTTTTATACCCAGGGCCTCCAGCCCGATATCTTCCGTATTGGGCGTTACTCCGGCAGCTGATAGAACGATGTCACACTTAATCTCTTCTGTTGCGCCGGTCTTCCGATTTTTTACACTTACTTTGCACCCGCGGCCTTTAGTGTCAACGGATTCGACAGATGTATTGGCCAATACTTTAATGCCTTTTTTCTTATAAACTTTGCCCAGCTCTTTGGATACGTCGCTATCCTCCCGAGGAACAAGTCCTTGTTCCAAAAATTCTACAATAGTTACTTCAGTTCCGATGGAATGGTAAAAGTAGGCAAACTCTACACCGATGGCTCCAGCACCTACGATGACCATACTTTTGGGTAATTTGTCAAGAGACATTGCCTTGCGGTATTCAATAATATTTTTTCCGTCAATGGGAAGGCTCGGTAATTCTTTGGCTCTACCTCCGGTTGCAATGATAATATGCGCTGCTTCGTAGGTTGTTTTTTTGCCGTCATTGGCTGTGACCTCCACTTTTTTACCGCGAACCAACCGTCCTGTACCTATGATCACATCAATTTTATTTTTTCGCAAAAGGAAGTTGACACCTTTGCTCATACCTTCAGCTACGCCACGGCTACGCTTTATCATTCCGCCAAAGTCAACCTGTGCATCTTTTATTTTGATCCCATAATCTTCGGCATGCTGAATATACTCAAACACTTGGGCGCTTTTTAACAACGCTTTGGTGGGAATACAACCCCAATTGAGGCAAATTCCGCCTATAGATTCTCGCTCTACCACTGCTACCTTCATGCCTAATTGGGCTCCTCTAATAGCAGCCACATAACCGCCCGGACCGCTTCCGATAACAATAAGATCGTAATTCATAAATTGGTTTTTATTTAATTGTTAGTATCCTTGTCTGGACCAACACCGAAAGTAAGAGAATGGTTGATCGCAAAAGGGGCGCAAATCGCGGCACAAATATACTTACAGAATTTAAAGGAGCAAAACAACAACCCATTGATACCTAAAAAAAACTCCGCAACAAACAAATGAAGCGGAGCCAATCTAACTTACTGATACTAATATAAATTTTTAAACAATTGTTGTTGTGTTGAAATTAGCGAGACGATTCAATATTGGAAGTGTCATATATCCAGTCTACTATTTGACTAGTAAGCCGTCATTTTTTAAGATAAAGGTAAATTGGTAAGAATGGAATCAAGTTGGTCATTCATTTCCAAATCTTCTTCTAGTGTCGCTTGCTACTGTAAAAGTAGAAAATATGATCCTGAAAGGCAAATATATCTTCTAAAAAATGGCACAAAATATTATTGGGGAAGTATGTAATTTTTTTGCTTAACAATCCGTGTATCAGTTGATAATAAATTATTAATTACTATATGTATTTTTGTTGTTGTTTTGGAACTCTCTGAAAAACAGTCGTATACAAATCTTAAAAAATGCAGGTATATATTAAGGCTTTTGGGAAAGTGTAAGCATTAGGATGCCACCATTTCTACCTTCAAGGCGTTCCAATTTGGCAAAAAAACCTTTTTGCAACTGAACACTATTACCAAATGAGAACTGATCCCGATATCGGACAAGGGCAGCTGCCCAACTGCCGAAAACCATATAGTTCGGACCGATATCGGCAATGCGATCAAATTGGGCAACTGCCAGCATCAGCCAGAAATTAGGGGTATCCTCCTGAATATTGAGTTGTGGAAATGAAAACTCAAAGGTTTGCAATAAATCGTCACAACCTTCCTGTATAAGTTTCAATTTGACGCCATCGGAAAAGGTGATCAGCTCGATTCCTTTTTGACCTTCTAATAAAAAGTCATGACTTTTGATCAGATTGGTTTTGGACTCAAAGATCGCTTCCGGTTGGGCGTATTTACAATCTGCAAAAGAAGCTGTTACTTTTTCCTCCTGACAGGAAAAAAAGAAAAATATGCTGAAAAAGAAAAATAGATTTTTGAGTTGATTTATCATTGTAACCTTTTGGAAAATTAGGTTCAAATATCCTTTTACGTTTTATATCTGAAAGGGTTACAAAAATGACTTATTACCGTTTTTGGAGTTCTTCTTTTTGGCTTTTGAGCAGTAACTTATATGCCTGAAGAAAATCGGGTAGTCCATGACCAAGAAAATTGTCAGGTTTCACTGTTTGATTGCAACTCTTTATGATGGCATCAATAATCTCTTCATTGTTTAAATTCGGAAATGCCGACCATAGACTTGCTGTCATTCCGGCTATCAATGGAGAGGACAAAGAGGTGCCATTTGAAGTTCTGGTTTTATAAGAATATTGGGAAACTACAGTTATGGCAACCCCTGGAGCCACCAGGTCGGGTTTTATCCGGCCATCTGCAGTAGGACCCACTGAGCTAAATCCAGCACGTAAAGTTGTATCGATAAAAACGGAACCTACTGCAAGCACATTAGGGGCATCAGCGGGGATGCTGATATATCTCCAGGCAGAATTTCCTTCATTGCCGGCACTGGTCACCACAATCATGCCTCGTGCAAAGGCATAATCCACTGCACGGCTGGCCATTGATTTCAAGCCAGTCAGATCTTCATACTTGTAATTCATACTGGCATCATTAAAAACAAAATATCCCAGTGAAGAATTGACTACATCGGCACCAATACTATCGGCATATTCAAGGCCTGCTACCCAATTGCATTCCTCGATCAGGTATTCGCCTCTTACATCTTCTGTTTTGATACAAAGATAGTTAGCCCCGGGAGCTGTGCCAACCATCAGGCCCGGCAAATTGGCACCCATAACGGAAAGAACCTGAGTGCCATGTGTGCTCGATTCGAAAACATTGGTGTCTCCATCAACAAAATCATGGAAACCCAAAAAACGGTTATGCTGACGCAGGCTGTCAAAGAAAGGTATAATGTCTACATTGGAAAATCCACCATCAAGTACGGCAATCGTTATGCCCTGTCCATTCCATCCCTTGCTGTGCAGGGAATCTCCTTTCATGGCTGTAATTTGTGGGTGGGCATAACCATAAGGATTTGACACTAGAAGATTGGTGTCAAGGTTGTCTTTAAAAGGCCTAGGCCTTTTTTCGATTCTAGGTTTTTGGTATTTGCCAACATACAAAATGGTATCGACAAAAGGCAATTTGGCAATTTGATCAATAACCTCGGGCTTGGCCAAAACGGTTGCGGCATTGAGCCACCGGGAGCTGAGGTGAATGAGGCCACCTTGTTCCCTTAAACTTTGTAAATATGTGGGATTGACAGGGAAATCAGCCTCGGTAACAGGGATATTGTATTTTGCCCTTCTGGCCAATGCTTTTTCGGATAAAAATACTTCAGGATGGTTAAGCTGATATGGACTGTCCGCTTTATCTTTAAAGGTAACCCAGAAATATTTAGGGATACTATCTGCAACTTGTGCATAGGTATTTAATACCAGTAAAGCCAGGATCAGAATAAGGGGTATTTTTTTCATGTCTTTATTTATAAGAATGAAGTGTCTACTGCTTGCTGAAAGTGAGTTCTGAGCGCTTCCTGAACTTCAGCTAACAATGGCTTCAAATTACCATCGAGTTTGTCCTTTAGGAAGGCCTGTTTCCCATCAACAAAGTCTACGACTCTTCGAACGGTTTTTTTCTTAAAAAAGTCTTTTCGATGAATTTTATCAGGTGTTGGTTGCGCAGCCACATTGGCTTCCAATACATAGAGTTCTTCCTCATTATTGGCCAACATCCATTTTTGTAATCCAATTTCCGGTTCTAGGAATAGGAAGACTGCCGGACCGTGAATAACCAGCTCCAGGCCACAGCAAAGGTCGTTGGTTTTGGGAGGTTTCAGCCTCTGATTTAGTTCCTCAGCTCTCGTAATTTCTTTAAGGTAAGGGGAATGGTTGGAGAAAGCATCCCATTCTTTTTCTTCGGCTTTTTGCTGAAGCTCATCGTGGTAATACTTCTCCCGAAACCAAACACTCTGGATCTCATATTCAAATTTTTCCTGCTCGAGAATCTCTACATAAAATCGCCCGATAGCTTCCGGATTATGGCCGTATATAGCTAAATGGCAGGTATTGGTTTCTGGATAAATGCGGGATAAGATTTCTAATTTGAGTTTAAAAAACTGTTCTTCCCATTCCTGAATTTTTTCCTGTATTTCAGGCCGATAAATGCCTTGATTCAAACAAGCTAGCCCCAACTCCATTTCGTATTGCACAATCTGTTTCTCCAAAGCCTCACTATTACTTTGAGTATTGAGGTATTCTGTATACTGAGTCACTTGTTTTTGGTCCTGCCAGAACAGATTGTTATCCTCAATTTTCTTTTGTTCCAGCATTTGTAACCGGCTAGTCAACTGTACATAAAGGTGACTTTCTTTAATGGTATTGGTTCTCCTGCGCAGGGAGCTGGTATAGTTTGCATAGCTGGATTTTTCCAACTCTTCGATCAGCAAATCCAAGCCGAGGGGATCGGCATCCAATTGTATATTTACCAGACCATTTTCCATATTGACTTTGGCAATGATCTGGTCGTCATAATCCTGTTGATTGAGCTGGCTTGATAGTGGAATAATCAGCTTCTCACGGATCGTTCTTTGCAATTCGCGAGCACCGTATTTGGAATGATAGCCAGTTTGTGCGAGAAAAGTTTTCACTTCCGGATCGATTTGTAAATCCAATCGGCGAAAGCGGATACCTTCCCTTTTGAGCATCAGATTTATTTCCCGGTCGACTACGTTCCTAACCGTATTGGAATCCAATGGTGCAAATGGGATAACCAGATCAATTCTGTTGAAAAGCTCCGGGCGGAAAAATTGCTGTACAGCGGTCATGAACTGATCGGCGACCTCCTGGTTATCAATGGTTTGTTGCCAGCCAATTCGCCCTTGCTGGAATTTTTCTGCCCCAATATTAGAGGTCATCAAAATAATGGAGCTACAAAAGTTGACTAGTTTCCCCTGGTTATCAGTAAGCCGACCTTCTCCGAGAATTTGTAATAACAAGTCATAAAAATTGGGATGTGCTTTTTCAATTTCATCAAAAAGCAGGACTCCAAAAGGTTCTTTGCGCACGGCACTACTTAACAGTCCTTCGCTGAAATAATCCGACCCCGCCAGGCGTAACACATCATAATAACTGGAGTACTCACTCATATCGAACCTTATAATTCGATCGCGACTGCCAAACATAAAATGGGCAAGGACCTTTGCTAATTCAGTCTTGCCAACCCCGGTAGGGCCTACAAATAAGAGGGACGCAATGGGTTTGCCACTGCGAGTCAGTGCTGTTTTTACAGCGGCTAATAAATTAACTACCGTATTTACTGCCTGCTCCTGTCCAAATACCTGTTGGTTGAAGGCAACCTCCAATTGTCCCAAATTCATGGGTGTTTCAGGGTCAACAATAAAAAGTGGCATGCCAGATTCTTCACAAAAATAGCGGATGACATCACTGCGGTCTATTTTTACATTGGTCTTCTGGTTGCTTAACGCAAAACTGTCATTTTGATGAATCAGAATGCTTTCAAGAAAACGGATTGGTTTTCCGGGAAAGCCGGCGTAAGGTGTAAATCGGCGATTGAGACTAATGACCTCCCTGATGGCTTCATCGGTGATGTTGACCCTTTGGTGACTGGCCAGATCCCGCACCTTATTTAGGATGATAAAATCCAATTCCGTAGTAGGTTCGCCCAGTTTTATTTTATGGAAATAACTTAGGTAACTGGGGCTTTCCAGTTCAATCAATGCCAATTCCTCATCTGTACATTCAGAAATGAGGCTGATCTCCTCCCGGCTGAGGTAAGGACGCAAGTATTCAGCCATACTTACGGTGTTTCCCTCCGATTTTCCGACTTTAAACATTTCCATTAAGTTACGGATAAAAAGAATGTCGGAAGTATCGCTTAATTCTCTGCTCAGGGCGGAAAGGTTATCGCGCCAACCCATTTCGCCGGTTAATTCCTTGATAAGTGTAGAAGCCGTCGTTTCCCAGATTTTTAGTTTTGAAGAGCGATTTTTTTGTTGGCGGGCAATTTCCCAAACCAATGCTGTTTTGCCCACACCGGAAGGGCCAACCAAGAGAATATTGCGATTAAATTTGCCTTTGAGCAGGGTCGCAAATTGTTCCAGTTCAGCAGCTCGCCCATAGGTGGCTACTTCTGAAATATCGAGCGGGTGAGCAACTTTGTTGAGCCATTGTTTTTTGAGCGTGGACACTCCCTGGTCAATCTCTTTTGGCCTGAGGATGGAAAGTGCCATGGGGTGTTGGGTGAGTTCAGTAGTATGATACCAAATGGAGGCTATGATTTCTTGTACTACGGTCAGGCGTTGATTGCGGGCAAAATCCAGTTCCACGACTTCGCGAAGATTTTTTTGTAAATGCTCCGGATTTTTGCCAAAACTTTCGAGCCCGAGACTGGGCAAAATGGCCCAATATCCTCGGTCGACTTTGTGGCTGAAATAATCGAACTCCAACTGGAAAGGAGGATAACTGATTTGATCCTTTGCTCCTGGAAAGGCGACCTGTAATTGGTTTTTGTAGAAATTGCCGTCTCGGTATTCATCAAGAATTTGTACTAAACTTCCTTCGTTGATAAATTTTTCCTGAAGTTCCTGCCTATATTTTTCGGCTATCTTCTGCCCTGCTTCACCTAAATGTACCCCTTCATGATCCATAAGCGGAACCTGGAAATCGCCCCCCATTTCCAGCGAAACATTGAAGAGATAAAAAGGGATGTTGAGTTGAAATGCCATCAAGAGTTATTGTGTAAAAAAGAATTGTTTACGCTAATGTCCAATAATATCTTTTAAATGTAAAAAAAGTGCTTCATCAGCTGGAGGTCCGGGGTCATCCTGATTTAAAACCACACTTGCCTGATTGTAAAAATCAACCCTTTCTTCGAGTTTTGCCGATAGAAATTGTAATAATTCGGTTTCTTTTTTGCCTTTTAACAATGGACGGTGGCTGGTTTCTGATATCAGACGTTGGTACAATAATTCCGGACTTGCCTGCAAATAAATACTTATACCAAATTGATTCATCCAAATTATGTTGTCGAAAAAACAAGGCGTACCACCACCACATGCAATCACTACTCTTTTATAATCGATCAGGCTGTGCAGTGCTTCTTTTTCCATTTGCCGAAAGGCAGCCTCACCATAGTCAGAAAACAATTGTGAAATGCTTCGTCCCTGTCTTTTTTCGATCCAATCGTCTAAATCGATAAAAGGCATATTCAACCTATCGGCTAATCGTTTTCCAGTATAGGTTTTTCCACTACCCATGAATCCTAGCAAAAATAATCGCATCTTGTCTTTTCAACTCCAAAGATGCCCAATAAAAGCTAAAAAGGCCTACTTTTGTGCTCAATATTTGGAAATGCCGGCAAAGAAAGGGCCTAAATTTTTGCAAGAACTTTTGTGTCGGCATAAAGATGTGAAAACTAAAAATAACCACCATGTACAAACTATTGTTTATCTTTTTTATAGCCCTGACAATTGTTTCTTGTCAGAATGGCGTGGAAAAAAATCAGGAAAAGTCGATCGAGGAAATTAAATCAGAAGGCAGGATTACCAATGCAGATCTTATCAGAAACCCGGTATCAGCTAATGAGCCTCAGGATACAGTTAATATTGCCAAATTGACTTTTGTCGAAGCTACTTATGATTTTGGTGAAGTCAAAGAAGGCGATGTGGTCAAACATACTTTCCAGTTTACCAATACCGGAAAAGTACCTTTACTGATTAGCAATGCTCGTTCGACCTGTGGATGTACTGTGCCGGAATGGCCTAAGGAGCCAATAGCACCAGGAGCTAAGGGTGAAATTAATGTTGAATTCAATACAAAAAACAAGAAAAATCAGCAAAGTAAACCCGTCACCATTACTGCAAATACTTTTCCTGCTACTACAAAAGTATTCCTAAAAGGATACGTAAAACCCGCAGAAGGGGAGGAGACTACCGAGGAATAAGGCGCGAAATCAGCTTCGCCCAAGATTCCATTGCTAAAATGTAAATAATGGATATTCACTAGAGATGGGACATTTCTTCCATTTTTTCCACTTATCTAATGTATTATTACCTAGATTGCTAACTTTGGATTTTATTAATCAACTAAAAATAAGCTAATGTATCTGGATGTTTTGTTGTTACAAGCTGGAGGAAGTCCGACTACCAGTTTTCTGTTTTTAGGGGCTATGGTCCTAATTTTTTGGTTTTTCATTATTCGTCCACAAACCAAGCGGCAAAAAGAACAAAATAATTTTGTGCAGGCAATGGAAAAAGGGGATGATGTAGTGACTACCAGTGGCATTCTTGGTAAAATTAACAAAATTGAAGACGACATCATTACATTGGAGGTTGGAACCAAAGTTTACCTGAGGGTGACAAAATCTTCGATTTCCAAGGAAATGACAGACGCGCTTTATGCTAAAACAGATAAAAAATAAAATTAGCAGCATTCAAATTCCGGAAGAACGGGCTATCCTATTGATTTGTATAGGTATAGCCCTGATTTTCTGGTTTTTGGTCAAATTTTCCCAGCCCTATAAATCCATCAAAGAAGTCAGGATCAATATTGAATTTCCTGAAGATAGAGCCTTACTCGACCAGCCTCCTACTGATATGAAGGTAGAGCTGAGCGGTTCAGGGTGGGATTTGTTGTACGAATACATTTCCTCTTCTGCCATCCCTCTTGCCATTAATATGGTGAGTACAGATGTTCTGGATCTCAACCGGGCACAGTTAAGAAGTGAAATTTATAGTAGCCTGGCTGCCAGCAAGCTAGAGATTGCTGAGATCAACTATGATGAAATCAATTTGCGACTGGAAGAAAAATTACAAAAAAAGATCCCCATTTACCTCAATGCCTCCCTGGAATATTCTGCCGAATATCAGCGACAAGGACTTGTTGGTTTAAAACCGGATAGTGTATTAGTGGCCGGCCCAATAAGTAGAGTAGGGCCCCTTAAATATTGGCTGACAGATTCCCTGATCCTTAAGAATATCCAATCCAGTCAATCGATTGATCTTAAATTGGCCAACCCTCCTGCTGAACTTCAAATTGTACCGCAGACCATTAAAGTCAATATACCCGTGGAACAATTCACAGAAAAAAGCATTTTTGTACCACTTCAGGTAATGAATCCTCCTCCTGCTGATAGTTTGAAAGTTTTTCCCGACAAAATCAGAATCACTTGCGTAGTTGGCCTGAGCCAATATGATACCCTTACTTCAGAGGATTTTTCTATTGAAGTAGATTTAAAAAGCGTTCCGCTCAATGAGGGCAAAAACTCCGTTCCCATCCGAATTACCCGCCAACCTGAATATGTTAAGAATGTAAGCTTGTCTCCTAAGGCTGCTGAATTTTTTATTTTGAAAAAGGGTGGAAGCCCTAAATCAAAATAGAATAACCCTTTTCCATTGTCATTATTAAATTCATTTCCCTATTTTTGAAGAAAAAGTAGCGTATTGATCGATCCAAAAAGTGTTCAGGAAGTATTGGAGGTCTCCAGGGTAGAGGAAGTGATCCAGGATTTCGTCAATCTCAAGCGGCGGGGGGTGAATTATATTGGGCTGTGCCCGTTCCACAACGAAAAGACCCCTTCTTTTGTCGTTTCTCCTGCCAAGAACATCTATAAGTGTTTTGGTTGTGGTCAGGCCGGTGGGCCACCACAATTTTTGATGGAACACGAGCACCTTTCGTTTCCGGAAGCCATACGTCAACTGGCGAAAAAGTTTGGCGTCAAAATTGAAGAAAAAGAACTTACCCCCGAAGCAAGGCAGCAACAACAAGAGGCCGAAAGTCTATATCTGGTTAATCAGTTTGCCAAAGAATTTTATGATGACAAACTATTTAATACGGATATTGGACGAAGCGTAGGCTTGAATTATTTTAAAGAAAGAGGTTATCGGGAAGAGACGATTAAGAAGTTTGGACTGGGCTTTTCATTGGATTCCAAGGATGCTTTGACACTCGCCGCTGTCAATAAGGGATACAATCTGGAATTGCTCAAAAAACTGGGTTTAACCAGCCAGTACGACCGGGATTTTTTCCGCAGTCGGGTGATGTTTACCATCCATAATCTGTCAGGAAAGGTCATTGCTTTTGCCGGCCGGATTATGGTCAAGGATGTAAAAGCTCCGAAATACGTCAACTCGCCGGAAACGGAAATTTACCACAAAAGTAAGGTCCTTTACGGCGCTTATTTTGCCAAACAAGCCATTCGAAAAGCAGATGAATGTATTCTGGTAGAGGGCTATACAGATGTCATCTCCCTGCACCAGGCCGGTATCGAAAATGTGGTGGCTTCTTCCGGCACTTCGCTTACGGTACAGCAAATCAAGCTAATCAAGCGGTTTACCCCCAATGTGAAAATCCTTTACGACGGTGATTTTGCCGGAGTGAAGGCGGCAATGCGGGGAGTGGATCTTTTGTTGGAGCAGGACATGAATGTGAAAATCGTGTTGCTGCCAGAGGGGGAAGATCCCGATTCCTACCTTAGTAAGGTTGGTATTTCCAGTTTTAGGGAATATTCAGAACAGCAAGCGAAGGATTTTATCATGTTTAAGGCGAACATGCTGAAAGAGGAAGCCGGTCATGATCCCATCCAACGCTCCAATCTGATCAAGGAAATCGTCAATAGCATATCCCTGATTCCCGATCCTATAAAAAGGTCGCTTTATATTAAGGAATGTGCCCAGATTTTTGAAGTACCGGAACAGCTATTGGTAGGGGAGACCAATAAATCAGTTACTCGAAAATTTAAACGGACTCAGCAGGATAAAGAGATTGCTTCGCGTAGAGCGGAAAGAACCGGAGAGGCCATACCTGAATCCGATGTTTTGCTTCCTGCTCCTTCGGAAAAAAGGGTCACTTCAGGAGATGAATTTCAGGAACGGGATATCGTGAGGATTTTGATGGCTTTTGGCGGTGAGGTATTTGATGAAGAAGAAAAGATATCGGTTGCAGAATATATTTTGCACAATTTGGAAGATGTTTTGGAGGATTTTGATAATGAATTCTTCCAACAAATTATCAAGGAGGTACACCAGCAATTGGAGCAAAAGCAAAACATTTCCGATCAATATTTTATCAACCATGAAAACGAAAAAATAAGTGAGCTTGCCATTGGTTTTTTAACCTCTCCTTACGAGTTTAGTGCCAATTGGGCGGAAAAACACGACATTCACTTGTCTCAAAAGCCGCCAGAACAAAATTTTTCCATAGATAGTATTGAAGCCCTCAAACGCTTTCGGCTAAAAAAGATTATCAATATTTGTGAGAAGAATCAGGAGAAAATTAAAGAGCTGGCATTGCAGGGAAAGGACGAAGAAGTAGCTGCCCACATGCGAGTACATCAAAAACTCGTGGAAATCCGCCGGGAACTGACTGATGAATTGAAAACTGTGGTGCCAAAAGGGTATAATTTGCGATAAAAAAATCCTGCTGGGGTAACAACTCCAGCAGGATTACTTATATTAGAAGAGGTCTATGCCCTTAAGCATTCCGACCAATACAATTCAAATCTTCAAAGGCAACTTTCAATCTTTCCACAAAAGTACCTTCACCTGCCCGTAGCCATTGGCGTGGGTCGTAGTGTTTTTTGTTTGGTTTATCATCTCCATCAGGATTGCCAATCTGGGTTTGCAGGTAATCGCGTTTGCCCTCGTAGTAATTTTTTACGCCATCCCAGAATGCCCATTGCATATCTGTATCAATGTTCATTTTTACTGCCCCATATTCTATTGCTTCCCGGATTTCTTCTCTTGAAGATCCAGAACCACCATGGAAAACAAAATTGATCGGATTGTCTGCGGTTTTGAATTTTTCCTTTACAAATTCCTGAGAATTTTTCAGGATAATCGGCTTCAACTCCACATTACCTGGCTTGTACACCCCATGCACATTACCAAAAGCGGCAGCGATCGTAAATCGATTGCTAACTTTGCTCAACTCCTCGTAGGCGTGGGCTACCTCTTCCGGTTGGGTGTATAGTCGGGAACTGTCTATATCTGTATTATCTACACCATCTTCCTCACCGCCGGTAACCCCAAGTTCGATTTCCAGGGTCATGCCAATTTTATCGATACGTTCCAGGAATTTCACGCAAGTTTCTACATTCTCATTTAGAGGCTCTTCCGATAAATCAATCATGTGAGAGCTGTATAAAGGATAACCACGAGATTCAAAAAATCTTTCTCCTGCATTAGCCAATCCTTCGATCCAGGGGAGGATATTTCTAGCACAGTGGTCAGTATGCATGATGACTGTCACACCGTATGCCTTGGCCATAGCATGTACATGCATCGCTCCGGAAATACCACCAAGAATTGCTGCTTGTTGGTTTTCATTAGATAAGCCTTTGCCTGCAAAAAAGCTGGCGCCACCATTAGAAAACTGAATAATAACCGGTGAATTAACGGCTTTGGCAGTTTCTAAAACAGCATTAATTGAATTGGTCCCGATCACGTTTACAGCAGGAAGGGCAAAATTATGCTCATTGGCATAATTGAGTAGCTCGGTTACTTCATCGCCATGTAATACTCCTGGACGAAATCTGGTTTTTGTAGCGGTTGACATATATAGCAATTTTATGATTTAAAGAGTAGATTCACCATGGAACTAGTGCGGTTAGACCGAAATAATTGACCCTTTTGCCTGCTCTTTTATCGGCTAATTGTTCGTATTAAAGTGTCAGTTACTTCAGACGGCTTCCACTAGACAATGCCTTTTTCAACCAAATATCGCTCAGCATCCAAGGCGGCCATACATCCCGTTCCCGCAGCAGTGACTGCCTGACGGTAAACATTATCTTGTGCATCTCCACTGGCAAAAACGCCTTCAATATTGGTTTTTGTCGTTCCTGGCGCAGGTGTAATATAACCTGTTTGATCCATATCTAACCAACCTTTGAAAATTTCGGTATTAGGTTGGTGACCAATGGCGACAAAAAAGCCTTTGACTGGTATTTCGCTTGTTTCCTTAGTCTTGTTATTGATTACACGAATACCTTCTACCTCGTCTTCTCCCAAAACTTCCAGGGTTTCGGTATTCCAATGTACGATTATATTTTCCGTATTAAATACTCTTTCCTGCATAATCTTTGAGGCCCGAAACTCGTCACGGCGCACCAAAAGGTGGACTTTGGGGCAAAGCTTTGCAAGATAAGTGGCTTCTTCAGCAGCGGTATCTCCACCACCAACAACAGCTACCTCCTGACCACGGAAGAAAAACCCGTCACATACGGCACAGGCAGATACCCCTTTATTGGCCAATCGTTCTTCTGATTCCAGACCCAACCACTTGGCTGTGGCACCCGTAGCAATTACAATTGTATCTGCTTGGATTTCTGTACCACTCTCAGTCCATGCTTTGTGGACCGGACCGGTAAGGTCTACTTTTGAGATCAGCTCATAACGAACATCCGTACCAAACCGTTCGGCTTGTTTGCGAAAATGCTCCATCATCTCAGGCCCCATGATTCCATCCGTATAACCGGGGTAATTTTCCACATCAGTGGTGATTGTCAATTGTCCGCCAGGCTGTTCGCCGGTATATAAAACCGGATTGAGATTTGCTCGCGCTGCATATATCGCTGCTGTATAACCAGCTGGACCTGATCCGATAATCAGGCACCGTACATGTTCCATTCCTTCTGCCATTATTCCTAGTTGTTTCTTTTATTTGTCGCAAAAATAATAATTACTTTGACTTAGAGTTTGTTTGGAGCTCACCAATTGGCTCGCCAAGGGATAAACTTATTCCACTTATGACCCCAAAGACCTAATACCAAACATGTTTTAAACAAACATTTATCTATAGGTGAAAGTTGAATGACGATGTCAACCCATTTTAGTTTGTGAAAACCATGCACTCGTCGAAGTATTTTGGAATTCTTGTAATAAATGTATAGTTTGTATCGGTTTGATACGTTTATTAGGTAATTAATATCCTAAACTATGATTGCTACTTTTTTCTATCCTGTCGGTTTTATGTTGGCTACTTTAGGCCTTGTATTTTGGTTCTTTGTCGGGGATTCTGCCAAAGCCAAAATTTTTAAATCCCTACTTTTTGGTGGTATTGGCCTTTATCTGGTTGGCGTGTTGTTTGCGGGAATCGGTTTTTCCGACAAATTGGGGATCATGTTTCGGGATTTGATGGTTATTGGTGTGACTGGGATGGTGTTTCAGTTTTTGGCTGGACGCAAATCTGCTTTTCTGACAGGCGTCGCCGTTTTATTAATCGGACTGTTATGGTACAATAAAAATGTATTGCGCCAGTCATTGATCGCTTCGTCGGATATAGAATTGGCATCAGAGGGGGAACTACTAGTTGAACTTAAAGAAGGGACGTCCATAACGGCCTTGCAAAATATTCTTAATCAATATAACCTCAAGGCTGAACGGGCCTTTTTTCCGGAAGATGCAATTTCAACGGACCTGGATGATTATTACTTGATTGATATCCCGGAAAACCAGCGGCGCCATCTAGCAGCTATCAAAGCGGCTATTAATGCATCGAATCAAATCGACTGGCTGGAAGAGAATGAAACGATCCTCGTTGCTCCATTGCCTGGCAGGAAATTACCTGAGATAAATAAAAAATTTGGCCTAAATGACCCTGGATTGGAAAATTTATGGGGTTTTCAGGCCATGGAAATGGATCGCCTATATGACTTCCTGGATGAACAAAATATTAAACCTAAAAAGCAAGCGTTAATTGCCATTTTGGATACTGGCGTTGATGCGGAACACGAAGACTTGAAAGCCAACTTTAAATCTATTGATGCTTCGGCCAATTCTGATCCTATGGGACACGGAACCCATTGTGCAGGAATCGCAGGCGCCGTATCCAATAATGGGATAGGGGTGGCTTCTTTTTCAAGGACGAATAAGTATACCCAGATCACCAGTGTCAGAGTACTCAACAATTACGGCATGGGTACCCAGCAAACGATTATAAAAGGGATACTCAAAGCTGCCGATCAGGGTGCTGATGTTATTTCCCTTTCTCTGGGCGGCCGATCTAATCAAAGCAGACAGGAGGCTTATCGAAAAGCGGTAAAATACGCCAATAAAAAAGGAGCGATTGTTGTTGCTGCTGCGGGTAATGCCAATCGGAATGCAAAGGAATTTGCTCCCGTAAACGCCCAAGGTGTTATTGGAGTCAGTGCAGTGGACGATAAGCTACAGAGAGCCGTTTTTTCAAATTATGTAAATGATCTGGAATTGGGTATTGCTGCACCAGGAGTCAACATTTTCTCAACAATTCCCGAAAGTAAATATGCTTCATTCAACGGAACGTCTATGGCTACTCCATACGCTGCCGGACTGTTGGGACTGATGAAAAGTATCCGTCCGGAAATCACTACCCGGGAAGCCTACAGGCTTATTCAGGAAAATGGCAAAAAAACGACCAACCCGAAGGAGACTGGCGCCTTTATTTTTCCTGTTGAAACGATCCGGGCTTTAGTGAAATGATCAAGTTTGGTTTTAGGTGCACAAATAGCCTATAACCTATTTCTTATCCCTCCGGGAGCAATACAAATTTCATGAAATTTCCATCATCAAAGTAATGATTGGCGGCTTCCTGAATCATGCCGGGTGTTAAGGCGTCAATTTTGGTTTGCAGGGCTTCAATTTTGATGCCCTCCAGAGGCAAACCGTATTGGTAGCGATAACTCAATTGCCCCAGCCAGTAGTTATTTTCTTTTAACCCCTTTATCCGGCTTTGTTTTTGTGATTCGGTTACTTTATTCAGGTCCTCTAATGCGGCTCCTTCAGCTTTTAGGTTACCAATTTCTGTCAATGCGGTATGGGTCAGGGTATCTACCTGGTCGGGTTCACAATTGAAGGATAAGGTAATGCGGTAAGTTGACTTCGGAAAATAATTTAGATTGCCACTTAGGCGAACCCCATACACACCGCCCAGTTCCTCACGCATCGACTCCCTCATTTTGATCCGCAATAAACTGATCATAGAAGAAAAGGCATAGCGGTTATCAATTTCTGGGGCAAAGGCACCGTGAAAAACGAGTTCCACTAGGGCTTTGGGGGCTTCTCCCTTATACATCGTGGTATCAATAACCCCTGGAGTTAACGCAGCACCTACATCTTTCCAGTTTTCTTTTCTTTGCGTGGACGGCAGATTCGCCAGATATTTTGTCAATAATGGTTTGATTTGTTCCTGGGCAAAGTTACCTACAAAAAAGAAGGTAAAATCACTGGCATCAGCAAAACGATCGCGATAGATATCAACCACCCGGTCCATCGATATTTTTTTCAGGTCCTCCAGTGTTGTAATTTGTCGCCGGGCATGGTCTTTATATTTTATTCGATTTTTGGCTTCAGCAAAGGAGTTATAGGGATTGGCCATAATATTTTCAAAAATGGATTCCTGGCGTTGAACATAGGATTGAAAGCCGGCAGTATCTATCCTCGGATGTGTAAAATAGAGATAAATTAACTGGAACAAGGTTTCCAGGTCTTCCGGAGAGCTATTGCCACTAATACCCTCAAATAATTCTCCAATATATGGCCCCACATTGACCATTTTTCCACTTAGTTTCTTTTGTAATTCAAACAACGTGAAATCACCAAGTCCCGCCTGATCTGTGATAGAGGCTGCATGGGAAGCACTGGGATAGTCATCATCTGAATAGAGAGAATTACCTCCAGGGCTATAGGCCGTCATCAGGATTTCATCATTTTTGAAATCGGTGGATTTCAAGACGACTTTCACACCATTATCCAATTGAATTTCCTGTATACCTAGGGAATCAATGATTGTTTCAGAAAGGATCTTCCCAGGTGTCAACTCCTCTCCTAAAAGTGGAGCATCCGGCACTTTGTCTAGATAAGGTGCCAGCGGTTTTTTCTCGACAAGCTTCAAAAGCTCAGCCAATTCCACTTCTTTGGGAAGGCT
This sequence comes from Saprospiraceae bacterium, assembly GCA_021604865.1. Lineage (GTDB taxonomy): Bacteria > Bacteroidota > Bacteroidia > Chitinophagales > Saprospiraceae > BQJU01. The sequence goes on from BQJU01000014.1 coordinate 65,223, forward strand.
TTCTTTAGCATCTTCAGGGCCGGTAACAATGAAGACCCGGTTGTTGTCATTAATCCATTTTTTAGGTAATGCATTAATGTCTTCCAAAGTAATTTCAGGGAGTAGTTTTTGGTACAATTCCAGGGTGTGTTTTGGTCCCGGAATAGGATTGTTTTCTAGAAAATGGTACACCAGGCGGGAAGACAAATTAGCGGAAGCTGTTTTGTCTCGCTCACGATAGGCCTTTTCAATGCTTTTAAGTACCTCATTTTTCTTTCGGTCCAGCTCTGTTTGTGTAAACCCGTGTTGTACTGCCCGTTGCGTTTCGATCATAACGGTTTCAATACCTCTTAGGGCGCCACCTTCTTTGACAAAAGCGTACATCTGGTACATATCAATATCTCCCAGATCGCTTCCATAACCCGAATAGGCAAAAGTAAACGGTGGGTCTGCTTGCTGTTGAACCTCTACCATTCGGGCATTGAGGATCCGGTTGTACAAGCTACGAGTTATACTGGCTTTTAGATCTCCAATGGTGCTGACTTTTTCAGCGGGATGTTTGTAGAGTATTCTGACCTGGGTGAAAGGAACTTCCTTATCGGTGGCAATGGTGTAGAAGGTTGAATCATGAGAAGGTATAGAATAAGTGGCTCTTTTGCGTGGATTGGCTGGCCCTTTAATCTTTGAAAACCTGGCTATGATTTCCTTTTCCATCCAATCTACATCAAAATCACCTACCGCTACTACTGCCATCAGATCGGGGCGGTACCAATCCTTGTAAAACTGCTTTATCGAATTCACACTGGCTGTGCGAATGATCTCGGGGTCACCGATGGGCATCCTTTCCGCATAACGCGACCCCTTGTACAAAACCGGGAAATATTGCTGTTGCAGTCGCTGATCAGGGCTCAAACTGGTCCGCCATTCTGAAATGACAACCCCTCTTTCCTTATCAACTTCCAATGAGTCAAAACTCAGGCCACTTCCCCAGTCTTCCAAAATCAATAAGCCTTTTTTTAGTAAATAAAGACTATCGGTTCGGGCTTGTAAAATATAGACTGTTTCATCAAAACTGGTGTATGCATTCAGGTCGGCACCAAAGCGAGCGCCTATTGATTCCAGATAATTGATGAGTTCGTTTTTGGCAAAATGTGCTGTACCATTAAATGCCATGTGTTCCACAAAATGTGCTAATCCTCGTTGGTTATCATCCTCCTGGGTTGATCCGGCTTTGATGGCTAGACGAAGTTCTGCTCGATTTTCGGGTTTGGCGTTGTGTTGAAGGTAATAATGCAGGCCATTGGGTAGGATACCCATTCGGATGCTGGAATCGATTGGTAATAAGTCAGCAATAGAGGATTGGCTGCTATTTGATTGAGCATCAACAAAAGAAGTTGCTAAAACAACCAGCAGGCAAAAAAAAACGCCTTGAATATTTCTCATTTATCTCCGTTTGCGGAATCCCCTCTTCATGGTTGCGCCAGGACCGGCCATACCGCCCATACCTGGCATTTTGGTCATTTTGTGCATCATTTTGCGCATCTGATCAAATTGCTTGATAAAGCGATTAATTTCGTCCAGGTTTTGTCCACATCCAAGGGCGATGCGCTTTTTACGGCTCAGGTTGAGCAGTTCAGGATTGCCCCTTTCCTGTGGGGTCATGGATTGTATGATGGATTCCACTTTGTTAAAGGCAGAATTGTCAATATTCAGGTCTTTGGTCATTTTGCTCATGCCCGGAATCATATTCATCAGGCTTTTCAAATCACCCATTTTGCGAAGTTGGCCGATCTGCCCTAGGAAATCATTGAAATCAAATTTGTTCTTTTTGATTTTCTTTTCCAGCCGTTTGGCTTCCTCATCGTCAAATTGCTCCTGAGCTCTTTCCACAAAAGAAACGATATCACCCATACCGAGAATCCGTTGAGCCATACGTTCCGGGTAGAAGATATCCAGAGTATCCATCTTTTCGCCCATGCTGACAAACTTGATGGGTTTGCCAACGGTATACTTGACTGAAAGCGCTGCACCACCCCTGGTATCACCATCGAGCTTGGTAAGCACCACGCCATCATAGTTGATTCTTTCATTGAAGGCTTTGGCGGTGTTAACCGCATCCTGACCAGTCATAGAGTCAACCACAAAAAGCGTCTCATTGGGTAAAATAGCTTCTTTGACATTGGCTATTTCTGTCATCATTTGTTCATCGACAGAAAGTCGACCAGCGGTATCGACGATTACGACATCATATCCATTGGATTGGGCATGGCCGATGCCTTTCAAGGCGATTTCAACTGGATTTTTATTTTCTGGCTCGGTATATATTCCCGCGCCGACTTGTTTAGCGAGTACAGTCAACTGGTCAATGGCCGCAGGACGATAAACATCACAGGCAACCAGCAACGGTTTTTTCTTACGCTTGGTGGAAAGGAAATGAGCCAATTTACCAGAGAAGGTCGTTTTTCCGGAACCTTGTAGACCTGCAATAAGCACTACGGCTGGCTCACCTTTGATATTGATACCAGCAGCCTGTCCCCCCATGAGATCAACCAGCTCATCCATGACGATTTTCACCATCAATTCACCAGGTTTTACGGCTTTTAGAACGTTCTCCTGGCCCAGAGCTTTTTCCTTGACCTTATCCGTAAACTCTTTGGCGATTTTATAATTGACGTCAGCTGCCACCAGCGCACGGCGGATCTCTTTAATCGAGGTAGCAATATTTATTTCGGTAATTTTGCTCTCTCCTTTAAGCGTTTTAAAGGCACCTTCTAATCTTTCGCTAAGACTGTCAAACATTGAATTCTATTTTTCTACTTTAAAATTTCGGCTCCCTGACTTTAATCGGTGATTTTAGAGCATGTTTGGAGACTAATCTTCGGGCTGCAAAGGATCACTTTTTACTTCCAAATGCCGATCTCCAAATAAGCTCTGAGGCACAGTTGACTTCCAAACTATGCTATTAAATAACCTGCTTTATGCCAAAGAAGGAAAATCGCTGCAAATATAACAACTAAAAGTGGGGAAAAAAGCAGCAGTTGGCAATTAACTTCTTTTGGGTACCTATCAAAATGTTTTCCCATATCTATATTAACACATAAAAGATCATTTAGCTTAAAAACATATTGTGTATGTAGATGACAAGAAAAAAATTTGGAAGGTACCTGAGAATAGGACATAAAATAGTATAGCTTATGACATGTGCCCAACTATAGATTGCCTATAGGATTAATTAAAGAAGGAAAAAAATGCAGGAAAATGCAACTTTTCTCATTCTAGTCTTTATATTTGAAACAAAGAGCATGTTTCGGCTCTTAGCGTATGTTTGGAGCAGGAATAAGCCATAAACATGCTCTAAATTCTTCGCTGAACCATAAGTAGCAACCAAACAAATTATTGCCAACCAAGTGGTTGTGTTGTTTTGAGGAGTATCGAGGCAATCCTTAGAAACATTTTAATCCCATTCTTAACCCTTATTTATTGGACATCTCCTGACGTCTGGCCAATGGCCGACCTGAATTGACTATTTTTAAAGTATATTTATAAACAAACTTAACCACTATGTCTGTACCGCTTAAAGTGATCATCATGATTTTGGTATGGTTGCTTTATTCCATCTTTGCCTATAAAGGGTGTTTGGAACAATGTTGTACCGTTTCTGGGGTAGATCAGGGAGCCGTCACTACTGTTGACGATGTGCCTCCGCCGCCACCAGTTGAAGTAACACGGTATCCCATTGACTTTCAATGGTCTAACGCCAAGGTTTTCACCAATGAAGGTTTTGATGGAGTAAAGCAGAATCTGCTGGCAAAAAAAACTGATGACAACATTCTTGAGATTACCGGCCATTATTTTGAAGCTGAGTCCAAACCGGATAGTTTCGAAAATATGGGGTTTGCCAGAGCTGAGGCTGTCAAACAATTACTTTTGGCAGATTTGTCAAGTGATCGTATTAGAACCCGGGCCAGATTGGTCGATGAGGGTGAAGGGGTAAGAGATGGCTATTTTGAAGCCATATCCTTTAAATGGTTGGAACCGGAACATACCGTTGCCGAAACGCTAGAGGAACTTGATGACCGCATCATCATTCGGTTTGCCATGAACTCTACAGAGAAGGATTATGACCCCGCAGTAGAGGAATACCTTACAAAACTGGCAGAAAGAGTGAAAAAATCCGGAGAAAAAATAAGTATTACTGGCCATACGGATAATGTTGGGCCAGACGACTTCAATATGACATTGGGCAGTAATCGTGCTGGTCAAATTGCCGGTATTTTACGTAGTAAAGGGGTGCCTTCCGCACAAATCATTACAGCTTCGAAAGGAGAGACACAACCCAGTGATACCAATGATACGGAAGAAGGACGGCACAACAATCGCAGGGCCGAAGTCAGACTGATCAAGAATTAATTCTATTCATCAAAACAAATTTGAAAATATCATGTATATCGATATCCTTTTATTAGACTTCCTGGGTTTCCCCTCCTGTTGGTGGTGGTGGTTGCTTTGTTCATTGGGAGCTTTTCTGTTGGGTTGGTTGTTAAACTGGCTTTTCTTTACCCGTGGACTGAAAGATCAGCTTGCCTTAGCAATCAGCGAACGAGATGGTTATCATGCCAAGTTTACCAATATGGAAAAAGACTATATGAGTCTGAAATACCAGCATGAGCAATTGCAGAAAGAGAGAGATTCCCTCAAATTGGCCTTGAGAAATTGTGAATCAGATAAAGCAGTATTGAATACCAAGCTGCAAGCGAAAGCTGATTCGGGCGGATCAGTGGATCCAGGGATTGTCGTTGGTGGAGGACTTAAAGGTGATGCGCCTAAGAGTAGGGGAGGAAAGATAGATTATTTGGCTTTATTAGGAAAAGATAACCTGCAGATTATAGAGGGTGTTGGACCGAAAATTTCCAAATTGCTTACTGCTGGAGGATTTAGTACTTGGGCCGCAGTAGCTGGTGCCAAATACGACGATCTGAAAAAAGTTCTTGATGATGCTGGCCCGAAATACCGGATTCATGATCCGAAAAGCTGGCCAAAGCAAGCGGAATTGGCTAATACCGGGCAATGGACAGAATTGATAAATTATCAGAAATTCCTGGATACCGGTCGGGAAAACAAAGGCGACTTTGATACACCATCCAAGGTTGAAAAATTGATTGCGAAGTTGATGGGCTATTCCAATAACCCGGAAGACTTGAAAATTATTGAGGGTGTTGGACCTAAAATTGAGCAATTGATGAAAGATGCAGGTATCAAAACCTGGGCCGATGTGGCAGCATCTTCCATTGAAAGACTCCAGGAGATTCTTGAAAAGGCTGGCGACCGCTATCGCCTGGCTGATCCTACTACCTGGCCTAAGCAAGCCGACTTGGCAGCGAGTGGCAAATGGGATGATTTAAAGGAATACCAAGATTACCTCTCAGGAGGGAAGTCTCCAAAATAGTTTTTTAACTTATGTGGAGAAACTAACCCTGATCTTGCATCAGGGTTGATTCCAAAATAATTATTTGTAACGATAAACCAACTTGCTAAATCCCCGTTTCGTAGAGGAACGGGGATTTTTTATCACAATTGATTTATATGAAAAATTGCTTCCTTCTTTTGTTGGTATCTTATATTTTATTTGCTTGTCAATCCGATTATTCAAAAGCTGATAGCCCTGACCAAAATAAAGAAAAAATGGTCAATCCGGCAGCACAAGGCTTTAACCAGGAAGCTTCGGATGCAAAAGCGATCAATCTTGCTGATGAAGTAATGGAGGCCATGGGAGGAAGGCCTAACTGGGATCAAACGCAGTATGTATACTGGAGTTTTTTCGGACGCAGAACCTTGCTTTGGGATAAATTCGGGCAAAGAGTTAGGATCGAATCTCTCCCAGATAGTACCATTTACCTTGTGGATTTAAAAAATAAAAGCGGGAAGGTAAAAAGAGGAAGTGAAACCATTGAGCAGCCAGACTCTCTGGCAAAATATGTTAAAAAGGGAGAAAGTATCTGGATCAATGATGCGTATTGGTTGGTGATGCCCTTTAAATTAAAAGATACCGGAGTGACACTTAAATATGCAGGGCAAGATACCACCCAGATGGGGAAAATAGCAGAAGTTTTGGAGCTTACCTTTGATAGTGTAGGGGATACTCCGGAAAATAAATACCGGGTTTATGTCGACCCGGAATCGAAATTGGTGATCCAGTGGGATTTTTACCGCAATGCTGGGGATGAAAAACCAGGATTTTCAACACCTTGGGGTGAATATCAGAAATATGGGAATATTATGCTGTCAGGAGATAGAGGCGAGAGAGACCTGACAGACATAGCAGTCTATACAAAAGTGGCGGAAACTGCCTTTACTTCTTTTGATCCGGTGGATGTGTCAGCTCCTCAGTAAATATTTGCATCGAGGTTTATTTAGGAGTAAAATACAGCTATCTTTGCGGCTCATTTAAATTTAAGTGAAATGCCGTCTATTTCAAAGAGAGCAGAATTTGTTCCATTGTCTCCATTCCGCAAGCTGGTACCCATTGCCAACCGGGTTAAAGCGGAAGGCAAAAAGGTATACCATTTGAATATTGGGCAACCTGATATTGAGACGCCACGGGCTGCGCTTGATAAACTTCGCAGCACCGATTTTCGCATACTGGAATACAGTCCAGCAGAAGGGATTTTGTCCTACCGGGAAAAGTTGGTAGCCTATTACAAAAAATTCGACATAGCAGTCACTCCGGAAGAAATCATCATCACAACAGGTGCATCGGAAGCCATTCAATTGTTGTTTCAAGCCTGTTTTGATAGAGATGACGAGCTCATTTTACCGGAACCATTTTATGCTAATTATAATGGCTTTGCGCATATCGCCAACCTGAATATCAAGCCGATTACCTGTGTCATTGAGGATGGATTTGCCTTACCCGATATTGCCGAATTTGAGCAGTTGATTGGGCCAAAAACAAAAGGCATTTTTATTACCAATCCCAACAATCCGACTGGTTGCTTCTATTCTCGTGAAGATCTGGAGGCCATTGCAGATCTGGTAAAAAAATATGACTTATTCCTTTTTGTTGATGAGGTATATCGTGAATTCTGCTACGATGATCAATCCTTTTATTCCGTTTTAAACTTGAAGGGAATAGAAGACAACGTAGTTGTGATGGATTCAATTTCCAAACGATACAGTGCCTGTGGAGCTCGGATTGGTGCTATCGTGACCCGCAACCAGTGCTTGTTAGATAGTGTCATTCGCTACGCAAAACTCCGGTTAAGTCCTCCTGGGCTTGGTCAGATACTGGCGGAGGCTACCTTGGATATGGATGATACCTATATTGAAACAGTAAAAGAAGAATACGACCGCCGAAGAAAAGTATTGTACAAAAGACTTCAGGCTATGCCGGGAGTCATTAGTTACCGTCCTGGCGGCGCCTTTTATTGTTTCGCTAAATTTCCCATTGATAATGCCGATAACTTTTGTCGTTGGCTGTTGGAGGAATTTGACTACCAGGGGGCTACAGTGATGTTATCTCCTGGCGAGGGCTTTTATGCTACGCCTGGATTGGGGCTGGACGAAGTACGGATAGCTTATGTCTTGAATACGGTGAACCTGGAAGCAGCGATGCATTGTCTTGAAAAAGGCTTGGAGGCATATCCAGGACGAAAAAGCCTAAAAAATCCGGTTTTATCAGGCGAAAGCTTGATTCCGAATAGGTAATCTTTTGAGATTTCGTATGGAATGATTAGGACTTCGTCTGTTTTCAGCTAATAAACATCTAAGGTATTTACTTTAAGCTTAAACAAAGTTGTACCTTTGCGGAGTTTTTAAGAAAAGGTATTAAGAGACGGGTAAAGCGTGCCGTTTTTATTGGTTCTTTGTCAAATCATAGGATTTGTCAAAGGACGGTTTTATTTACAAAAAATGTATAATGGATAGGAATACCATCATTGGATTCAGTTTAATTTTCATCCTGTTGGTAGTTTGGCAACAGTTTATGGCACCTTCTCCCGAGGAAATGGAGGCGATGCAAAAAACGCAGGATTCTATCGCCCAGGTAGAGAAACAAAAAGAAAGCCTGGCAATTCAGGAAAAAGAAGTTACTTCAGAGCAAAATATTATTCCGCAGGAATTGCCGGATTCATTGCGTCAGCAACAATTAGGTTCTACTTTCGGTCCCTTTGCAGCAGCTGCCTCTGGAGAAGAAGAAGAGGTTACATTGAGCAATGATTTGTTTACAATAACCTTTACCAACAAGGGAGGACGGATCAAAGAGGTGCTGCTTAAAAGCTATCAGAAAGCAGTACTCAATGACAAGAAAAAAGAAATCAAATTGCCGCTGAAGTTGTTGGAGGATGAAAAGAATAAATTTGAGTATTTCCTACCAATAGCCAATCTTCCTGGCGGAGGTGTTCGTACCTCTGATCTTTATTTTGAAACTGTAAAAAAGACGGAAAACGAAATTGTTTTTCGGGCAAATGCAGGTGAAGGAAGATATTTTGAGCAGCATTATAAGCTTGACCCTGGCACGTATCGGATCAATTATGATATTCAACTGGAAGGCCTGGAAAAATTGATTGCCAATAACGCCGAAGCCATCAGTCTATACTGGGAAAACTACCTGGACAAAATTGAGATCAACACCACTTTTGAGCGTAATTATTCTACGGTTTACTTTAAACCTCAGGAAGATGGAACCGATTATTGCTCCTGTACTTCAGATGATATAGAGCAACTGGAACAACCCTTAAAGTGGGTGTCTAATACCAATCAGTTTTTCAACAGCACCTTGATTGCGGAGCAAAACTTCCAAAGTGGGAAGATGGAGTCCAAAGTATTGGACATTGAAAATCCTGATTTAAAAGTGCTGATTTCCGATTTGAAAATTCCTTATGGACACAGTCCTAGAGAGACTTTCTCAATGGGTTTCTACATTGGGCCTAATGAATTTGACCGATTGAGAGATATTGGATATGAGTTGAGTGATATTGTGCCATTTGGCTGGAGTATTTTTGGTACAGTCAATCGGTGGATAATCCGTCCACTTTTCAATTTTCTGTCGTCTTTCATTGGCAATATGGGGATTGTCATCTTAGTGTTGACCTTATTAGTAAAACTTGTACTCTATCCCTTAACCTACAAAATGTTGTACTCGCAGTCTAAGATGAGTGCGATGAAACCTCGTTTAGAGGGATTGAAAGAGAAACACAAGGATGATGCTCAGGCACAGCAGATGGAGCAAATGAAAATGTATCGGGAATTTGGGGTTAACCCTCTTGGTGGCTGTATGCCAATGGTGCTGCAAATGCCGATCTGGATTGCCTTGTATCGTTTCTTTCCGGCATCCATTGAATTCCGGCAGGCAGGATTTTTATGGGCAACAGACCTTTCTTCTTACGATGTGTTATTCCGATTGCCGTATTCACTTCCTCTCGGTTTTGGGTCACACGTGAGCTTGTTTACCTTTTTATGGGCTATCACAACACTGATCTATACCTATTACAACACCAAACACATGGACATGACGGCCAATCCGGCCATGAAATACATGCAGTATCTAATGCCCTTGTTTTTCCTCGGATTCTTTAATAGTTATGCCTCTGGATTGACTTGTTATCTACTGTTCAGCAACTTATTCAACATTACCCAGACGATCGTAACCAAGAATTACATTATCAATCACGAAAAGATAACGGCAGAACTGGAAGCCTATAAGAAAAAGCCCAAAAAGAAAAAGTCCGGGTTCCAGGCACGATTGGAGAATGCCCTAAAAGAGCAACAAAAGCTACAAGCGGAGCGTGAAAAAGACAAGAAGAAGCCTACTAAGAAGAATAAATAAGTTTAAAAGGCAATGAACAATAGATTATTGAATTTATGCTTTTTGTGTGTTTTGGCCTTGGTTTCCTGTAATCGGAAAACAGCAGAGCCTATTGTGACATCAGTAGAAGAAAAGATGCCTCCTCCAAAAGAACAACCAGCTCCTGAAGAACCGTTGGAAATTGTTTCTTTAAAACCTCATCTGATAGCCACTATACGGAAGACTGCCTGTTATGGCAAATGCCCGGTCTACGAAGCCAAATTTTACTCTGATGGCAGAGCTACTTACCATGGGCGGAAGTTTGTAGATTTGGAAGGCTATTTTGTAGCTCCCATTGATGATGAATTTATTATTGAAATTATTGATACAGCGAATAGTCTGGGCTACTTCAAACTGGAAGACACCTATCCTGTTAGCGGGCGAAATATTACTGATTTGCCCAATGTCATTACGATGGTAAATGATGGGAAACAAGAGAAAACTATAACAAACAATCATGAAGCACCTGCCAACCTTGTTGATTTTGAGCGATATCTGGAGCAACAAATCGACCTATTGGATTGGACAGAAGTAGAAAGCTTTAATGATTGATTTTTTTCTAACTTATTGATTGCTGGCTTGATCGATATCGAAAATGCGTACGCTAAAACTACCGATCTCCGGCTTTTTTGTGGGAATATTCCAGGAGCCACGATAGTCAATTTGAGTAGGTATATATCGATCTTTTACCTTGGTTAGGGAAACTTTCATTTGTACGTCGAAATCAAAAAAGGTGCCTTGATAAAACATCTGGTAATTTCTGCCCACTACCTGAAAAGTCTCTTTTTCAAAAAACGTCTCCATATTTTTGATAATGGTTTTTCCCACTTTTTTTTCTTCGTAGTCTGGTTTTACCTTAGCGGTAAACAGGTAACAATCCTTATTGTTGAAGACAGCAGAGGTAATTGAATACTGATAATATTCAGCCATCCGGGTGTCAAAAATGGCCGTTTTGTTGCCGATAAAGGGGACATCCACTTCTTGGCCAGGTTGGAAAATCAGTTTCTTCAGTTCCGCGATATGTTTATTGATGCCTTTTAAATGATCAGCGGAATCAGGCTCTTGCAGTGGTTCACAAACCTGTCCTTGCGTAAAAAATATTCGGTCAAACATTTTTGCGGTGTAATATTTATAAACAGCTTTTCTTTTGTAGAAATTACCAGAAGTCTGTTCTTCCAAAATCTCCATAGTCCTACAGCGGTCGATAACTTCCTGACGAGTGATACTGGAATAGGCTGCTTTTTGTTTACCCCTTTTATCAAAAAAGGTCATCGCATTTTGAGCCGAATAAGCCACCAGGCGAAGATTTTGAAATGCTTCATAAAAACTTTTATCCTCCATCACCAGTTTGATAAACTCTTCGACATTAAAGCCTTGTCGGCTTGCTGTGACCACAAAAGAATCAAGGAAAACCACTGCCGCTACCCCTTGGTAATCACTTGATGTGCCTTCCTCTTGAGCCTGAATGGTCAGGTGACTCAATAATAGTATAACCAAAATGCACTGCCGCATAATTCAGATTTATTTCGGTAAAAGTACAGCATTTAATATATGATTGATCAACTCATTTCTTGATTCGGTGTATTGTTTTCGAAATAAAAACTTACTCAGTTAAAATTTTCTCTCTATTATGAATGTAACTTCACAACAAACTCCACAACTTTACTTATTTTCGCGGAAAATCAAATATACCGAATCATGAAAAAAATTACCGTAATAGGGGCGGGCACGATGGGTAATGGCATTGCACATGTTTTTGCCATGCACGGATATTCCGTAAATCTGGTTGATATTTCTGCGGATGCTCTGGATAAGGCGTTAAAGACTATTTCAAGGAACCTGGACAGAATTATCAAAAAGGAACTCATTACGGAACAAAAAAAGGCAGAGACCATTGCAAATATCCATACCTATACCAATATGGCCGATGGGCTTAAAGATGCAGAATTAGTTATTGAGGCAGCAACGGAAAATGTAGACCTTAAACTGAAGATTTTTGCTCAGATTGACGAGCTAAGTGCAGATAGCACCATTTTAGCGACCAATACCTCATCCATTTCTATTACCAGGATTGCGGCAGTTACTAAACGTCCTGAACAGGTGATCGGCATGCACTTTATGAATCCTGTGCCAGTGATGAAATTAGTGGAAGTTATTCGTGGGTATGCCACTTCAGATGAAGTCACCCAAACGGTAATGGAATTGTCTAAAAAATTGGGGAAAAGCCCGGTAGAAGTTAATGATTATCCTGGATTTGTAGCCAATCGGATTTTGATGCCTATGATTAATGAGGCTATTTATTCCCTTTATGAAGGGGTAGCAGGAGTACAAGAAATTGATACGGTGATGAAGTTGGGCATGGCTCATCCGATGGGGCCTTTACATTTAGCAGATTTTATTGGACTGGATGTGTGTCTGTCTATTCTCAATGTTTTGCATCAAGGTTTTGGCAATCCCAAATACGCGCCATGTCCTTTGTTGGTAAATATGGTTACAGCAGGTAAATTGGGTGTAAAATCAGGAGAAGGATTTTATAAACATACGGCAGGATCGAAAGAGCTGATTGTTGCTAAAAAGTTTCAATAAACAAAATTTGGCGGAGGTGTTTAGCAATAGTTGCAATCACCTCCAGTCTTAACAAAAATATTAGGGGAGATCATCCTTAAACCGGTCAATAGTTCGACGTTCTCGTTTGGTGGGGCGTCCGGCACCTCTTTCTCTATGTTCGGACTTGCCTTTTCCAATATACCAATCTTTATATTTATTTAATTCTTCAGCGGGGGTATGATCCTCATAACAAGCTTGTGCCAGAGGCGCTGAAACTCGTTTTTGGATCAGATCTAGGACCTTATATTGTAAGTTAAAACCATTTTTGTTGACCTGGATTTCCTGCCCTTTTTCGAGCATGTAGGAGGGCTTTACATTAATGCCGTTGATTTTCACCTTTGCAGCTTTACAAGCATCGGTGGCCATGGTTCGGGATTTAAAAATCCGGACGCTCCACAACCATTTATCTATTCTTACTTTTTCCACTTTTGTACAGTTAACCTCTTTCCAATGGTGGATATTGCATATCCAATTTTTCCATAGCATCAACCATGGTTTTTGCAATTATATAATTCCTATACCATCGATTATCTACCGGTACAATAGTCCAGGGTAGTTCGCTACGCTTCATTGCGTCTTCATAACAACGCATATATTCATCCCAATGTTCCCGCTCCTTCCAATCATTATCGTTGTGCTTCCAGTGTTTGTCTGCTTCATCGAGGCGTTCCTGCAATTCCAGTTTTTGTTGCTCGTAGGAAATGTGCAGATAGAATTTGAAAATCAGGGTACTGTTGTCAAAAGTCAACAACTTTTCAAAGGCATTAATAGCGTCAATTCGTTGATTTACTTTGTCTTCATCAATCCAACCATGTACCCGCTGGATGAGAATGTCTTCGTAGTGTGACCGGTTGAAAATCTGAATCATTCCTTTAGCGGGTGTTTGTTTGTGTACCCGCCATAAAAAGTCATGAGCAAATTCTTCTTCGGTTGGTTTTTTAAAAGAATAAACACTTAAACCCGAAGGATGGCATTCTTCAAAAACATTGGCTACGGCGCCATCTTTTCCGCTACCATCCATGCCCTGCATGACCACCAGCACAGCGTGTTTTCGCTCTGCTTGCATTACTTTTTGCAATTCTCCTAGTCTGTCTACTAACTTTTTGGTGACTTTTTCTATGTCATCTCTTTCCAGATCTTTTGGAGGATCGGTTGATATTTCGTTTAGTTTTATCATAAATCCTGTCAAATATTATTGGTCAAATTTGTTGAAGTTGATTTGGCTTTTGTTTTGAAAAGGGTAGGGGACATCAAATTTTCATCCGATTTCGTTTAACCAGATACGATTGCAGAATGGGGCGAAAACCTTTGTTGATGTCCGCCTCCACAAAATCGATTCGATATTGAAGGCACTTTACTTTGAGAGATTCCTTAAATGTCTTCATTTTTTCCAGGTAATAATCCTTCACCTGGTTGGGTTGAAGTTTTACCCTTTCTCCACTTTCCATATCGATGAATTCATAAGGACGATTTTCAAACTGGAATTCTATTTCATGTTTTTGATCCACTACATGAAAGAGTACAACTTCATGTTTGTTGTGTTTAAGGTGCTGTAGCGCTGAGAATAGTTCATCAGTCTGTTCCGATTGTTCGAACATATCGCTGAAGATGATCACCAATGATCTTTTGTGAATGCTATCAGCAATTTGGTGCAATGCTTTAGCCGCAGAGGTTGCCTTTTTCTGAGTAGGGTCTTGCAGTAATTGATTCAGGTGAGACAGCATCAATCTATAATGAGTTGTACTGGACTTACAGCGGGTATGTAGTTGTACCTCTTCGTCAAAAATGCTTAATCCAAAAGCATCCCGTTGTTTTTGCAAAAGATGCATTAATGAAGCAGAAGCCAAAGCTGAAAAACGTAATTTATTGAATTGTTTCGTTGCATCAGGCTCCGGGTAATACATAGAAGAGGAGCCATCAATAACGATCTGGCAACGCAAATTTGTTTCTTCTTCAAACCTTTTACTAAACAATTTATCAGTGCGGGCGTATACCTTCCAATCTAAATTTCTGGTTGATTCACCCTGATTGTATAGTCGATGTTCCGCAAATTCCACTGAAAATCCATGAAAGGGACTTTTGTGCAAACCTATAATAAAGCCTTCCACGACCTGTCTGGCTAGAACTTCCAGGTTGCCCCAATTTCTTACCTCGTAATTATCCAACATGCTGCTCATGGTTGACAATGTTAATTCATATTATAAAATAGAAAGCCCCCATTTCATCTGTAAGGCTGAAATGGGGGCTTAAGCTAATTATTTTATATTGTATATCAAAAGTGTGATTCAATCTTTTCTGCAAGAACTTTTTTGGTAGCAGTTCCTACGTGCTTTTCTACTACTTCTCCATTTTTAAGGATCAGAATAGTAGGTATACTACGAATGCCATATTTCATTGATACTTCCGGATTCTCATCAACATTAACTTTACCTATTACTGCTTTTCCTTCATATTCGGAAGCAAGCTCTTCAATAATAGGGCTGATCATACGGCAAGGACCACACCATTCTGCCCAGAAGTCAACAACTGAAACGCCATCATTTTCTAACGCCACTTGCTGAAAGTTGAGATCCGTGAATTCGAATGCCATTGTTTTTGATTTTGATTGTTAGTTAATAATTACAATTACTTTTACAAGAATAAAACACTTTACCCTTTTTTCAGTTTGCAAATATAGGCAATAAGTTACATTGAATTGTCAAGGCCGGGACAATCTTTACTACTTAAGTGAAGGGTTGGTCTGTCTGATTCAATCTTTATTGCCATCTTCATAACGATTGGCCAGGAAAATAGTTTCAACTAAAAATGATAATACAAAAGAGAAAAGCAATTTGGGTAACATTAGGAATAGTGGCAGTTTTATTCAGATGGGTAGGAGGAATTAATCCGGAGTGGATAGAAAAGATTTATAGCCGGGGGATATTTCAAGGAATTCGAGTAGCTATCGACTATCTTCTTGCCTGGTCGCCGATTCCTTTAATCTATCCCTTTTTTATACTACTGATCTTTTTTATAGGGAAATCGGCTTATCGATTATACCAAAGTTCAGATTCCTTAAAAAAGAAGTTTTATCGGTTTGCCAGCTCTCTTGCTGCATTTATTGGCGGAGGAATATTCTTTTTTCTTTTCATTTGGGGCTTTAACTATGGACGGGTTCCTGTGGAAGAAGAAATGGGATTACAGCTTTCGCCGCTGAATCTGGATGAGCTATGGAAAGAACTGCAAGATGAAACCAAGCAAATCGTCCGGCTACGGTTGGAAATCCCGGGAGCCACGGATTCAGCATTGGGGAAAGAGCACTTGCCAGTAAACCTGGAAAGAAAATTGCGTAAAGGAGTCGTTCGTCAATTAAGCCGTTATGGATATCCGGTGCCCGGACGGGTTCGAGGCCGGTTACTCTATCCCAAAGGCATCTTTTTACGCTTTAGTTCATCAGGACTATATTTTCCTTTTACCGGTGAAGGACATGTTGATGCAGGCTTACATCCACTGGAATGGCCCTTTGTGATGAGTCATGAAATGGCTCATGGTTATGGATTTGGAGATGAAGGAACTTGTAATTTCTGGGCCTATCTAGCTACGGCGCAATCCCATGACCCCGTGATTGCCTATATGGGGCGCCTGGTATATTGGCGTACCCTGGCCACCAATTACCTGATTTATTATCCCGAAAAATACAAAGCATTTAGAGGAAAATTGCCTGCGGGCATTCAGGCAGATTTGAATGCCATCAACGAAAACCTCAAGAAATACCCCGATATTATGCCTGATCTGCGGTATTTTGCTTACGATACTTACCTGAAAGCACAAGGCATTACAGAAGGCATCAAAAACTACAGCCGGGTGATCATGATGGTGAAAGCCTGGCGGGAGAATACGGAAATTTGATTGGGACATAGGGCTTATTGGGCCCAGCCAGCCCAAGGTTCAGGCAGATACCAACGTTAGCCTCCGGATTTTTTGGTTTGTGTATACCCCTCAGCTAAAAGTATCTGGACCACCTTATCTCGTTGATTGCCCTGAATGATAATTTCGCCTTCCTTGACACTACCGCCAACGCCACACTTGGTTTTGAGCAGTTTTCCTAGATCCTTGAGCTCATCTTCGGCCCCACTAAATCCTGTGACCAACGTAACCTCTTTGCCTTTTCGTTGCTTACGGTCGATGAATACCCTCAGTTTTTGCTGTTGGGCAGGCAGGGCTTCAGTTGATTCCTGATCATCCTGATAATTGTATTCAAAATCCGGATTGGTAGAAAAGACTATGCCTTTGCGGTTCTTTTTGTTTTTATTTGCCATAATCTTAGATCTTTTTTCCTTTCATCGCCTGAGCAATTGTTACATCCATAGCCCGGTGGGCCAGGGGCGCAGTATATTGATTGAGGGCATCCATAGCCCGGTTGATGGCGTCTTTATCTGCTTCCTTGACCGTGCTTTTTAGTACTTCTGTAAGGGCAATCGTTTGATTTAGTTCCTCTTCTGAAAGAATAGCTTGGTGTTGTTTGATAAACTTACCCGCAGAAAGGATAATATTGTTGGCTTCATTTCTGGCCTCCAGTAGCGCCCGGGTTTTCATATCTGTTTCTGCATTTTTGAGGGATTCGATCAACATTTTCGCCATTTCCTCTTCGGAGATACCATACTGTGAACGAATTTCAATTTCCTGCTCCACATTTGATCTCAATTCTTTGGCTTTTACTTTGAGAATGCCATCGGCATTAAGCAGAAATTGGATCTCAATTTTTGGTAAACCAGCTGGCATTGGGGGAATTTCCTTAAGAATAAATTCTCCTAACTTACGGTTGTGCTCCACCAAATCCCGTTCTCCTTGATAAACGGCAATTTTCAAGTTTTTCTGCCCATCTACTGAAGTGGTATACTGGCGACCTACCCGGGAGGGAATTTTCGAGTTGCGTGGGATGATAACATCCATTAAACCACCAACCGTTTCTATGCCTAGAGATAATGGCGTAATATCAAGCAATAAGACATCCTTTTGATTTCCAGCCAGCACATCGGCCTGGATAGCTGCTCCTAGTGCCACTACCTCATCAGGATCGAGGGCATCATAAATCTCTTTTTGGAAAAAGTTAGCCACTTGCTGTTTGACTAATGGCACCCGGGTTGATCCTCCAACCATAACCACATGTTGGATATCGCTGACATTGAGCTTGGCGTCTTTTAAAGCATTTGCACAACTGTCCAGGGTTCTTTTTATCAATGGTTGAATTAAGGATTCAAAGGTTTTGCGGTCCAAAGATAATTCCAAGTCGTCAATGGTGGCTTCAAACTTATCGTTCAAACTCAACTGTTTTTTGGCTTCTTCTGCTTTTAGGCGGAGACTTTGTCCCAGTTTCTTATTTTCGCGAACGACTTCCGGTGCCAGTCCTTTTTGATCAACCCAATAATCTAAAATTGCTCGATCAAAATCGTCACCGCCCAAAAAGGTGTCTCCATGGGTAGCCAAAACTTCGAAAATACCATCCTGAATTTGCAATATTGAAATATCGAAAGTCCCTCCTCCCAGGTCAAAAACAGCAATGAGCTGATCTTCCCCTTTTTCTAAGCCAATGCCATAGGCAAGACTGGCAGCAGTAGGTTCGTTAACGATACGTAATACGTCCAATCCAGCCAATTTTCCAGCATCTCTGGTAGCTTGTCTTTGAGCATCATTAAAATAGGCAGGAACCGTGATAACCGCACGACTTACAATGGTGTCCAGATCTGCCTCAATCCTTTGTTTTAATTCTTTAAGGATCTCAGCTGACAACTCAATCGGTGTATAAAACTTATCCTTCACCCGGATTTTCACCAGACTTTCAGTGTCTTCATCAATAACTTTATAGCCAAAATATTGTTCAAAATCGGCTACATCGCCATAGGATTTACCCATTAATCGTTTAATGGAATAGATGGTGTTTTGCGGCTCGGTGGCCAATTTTTCCCGAGCTGGATCGCCCACCCAAATTTGCTCATCCGGGCCAAAATAAATGATTGACGGAACCAAGGTGCTTTTACCATTTTTACCTTTTACAGCTACTGCCTTGCCGTTGTCCATATATGCCACCAGACTATTAGTCGTACCTAGGTCAATTCCTACGATGATGTCACTATCCTTTTTCAGTTTCCCTTCTTTCAGGTTGATCGAAAATTTTGCCATGAAATGTTATAGTTATTATGCGAATTTTTTCTGCACCCAATTCTTTCCATTCAACAGTCCAAAACCAGATATGGTTGTTAATCAATCCGAACACCAAAGGCTACCAGAGGAATTAGGGGAACAGATGTATCTGGAATGACTGCTGTTCCAAACTCTATTCTTGATTTCCCTTTTGACCAGCCAAGCATAAAGCCGGGTATCAGTCCCTCACGGCCTGACTCTGTAACCCAGATTGCATCCATTTTGAACCGCCAACGTTTTGCAAAGGTAAAACTTCCTCCAAAAGAGAGGATAAAAGGATTGTTATCACTTTCGCCAAGGGCAATGCCATATCCTGTAGTCACGTTGATGAATCGATCGGGAGTGCCAATGGTAGCAGCCAGGTACGCATGGGAAATAATAGCGGGGTCGGTGTCTACTAGGGGAACGATATTATTTATACCAACGCCCAGGTTGACCTCAGGGACGATTTGGGCGGTAATTTTTCCCCTGATAATAATAGCTACAGGTACAACTATTCCCCCTCCAAGGGAAAAATTGTCAGTTATTCCATAATCAAAAGTATTTAAAAGTAATTCTATGTTGCGGAGTTCACCCGTTCGGGCTGGGAAGTTAAATCCGGTAGAACTGTAGATAAGGTTTTCCGTCCCCCATGCCGTTTCTTTTTCATAGGGAGCGGAGAGCAAATCTTTAAAGTCGTCTTCTCCATAAACGCCCACCGATTTGATTTCCGAGAAATCATAGGTAAGCATGCTTCGTTCATTAATGCGGAAAGTCAATTGGGTGTTTTCAATTTTGACAACTTGGCCAATCAAACGATCTCCCCATTTTGTTTCCAAAATGTGAATTTGAGTGCTATCTTTCAGGTTGATTTTATCACTAAACACCTGAGCTGAAAGTTGATTGAAAATGGAGCAAAATAAGAGAAAGCAGCATATTAATATTCTTGTCATGAAATAAGGAATTAAGCAGGGTCAGTTATTTTGAGCTTGTTTAGCGGCCAATTTTATGAAAAATCCTGTTGTTCTGAAACAAAACTGGTAAATTATCCATTTTTAGAGAATGCTAAATAACGTCCTGATTATTATATGAAAGATTCATCTGAAGAACAATTACCCGATAAGACGCCAATACCATCAAAAACGTTGGCTGTAGCTGGGGGTATCTCTAATCCACTTGACATTGTATCTAATCGACCGTCCAGGCTTTTTTTGATTTTGGGTGGTTTTTTTGTTGCCAATGCATTAGTTGCTGAATTTATAGGGGTGAAAATTTTTTCCCTTGAAAACACGCTTGGCATAAAACCCTTTGATTTCAACCTTTTTGGTGAAAAAGGAGGGCTTCAATTTTCCGCTGGGGTATTATTGTGGCCAGTTGTTTTTCTGATGACGGATGTGATTAATGAATATTATGGCAAACGCGGCATCCGTTTTCTTTCTTATATGGCGGTGGGCTTAATTATTTATTCCTTTTTTATGGTCTTTGGAGCCATCCAGTTGGCCCCCGCCGGATTCTGGGTGGAGCAGAACACAGCAAACGGGGTACCTGACATGCAATCGGCATTCAGGGCGGTTTTTGGACAGGGATTGCTCATTATCGTTGGCTCCGTGATGGCATTTTTAATTGGACAAATGGTCGATGTTGTCACTTTTCATTGGATAAAAAAGGCCACCGGTGATAAGATGGTTTGGCTCAGAGCAACAGGTTCAACGCTGATTTCCCAATTTGTAGATAGCTTCGTAGTATTGTATGTCGCATTTAAATTGGGGCCGGAAATTACTGGGCAGATAACTCCCTGGACCTGGAGCCTGATATTTGCAGTGGGAACGGTTCAATATATTTACAAATTTAGTCTGGCAATTATTCTAACCCCGCTTATATATCTAGGACATGCTATCATTGATAGATATCTGGGCCACGAACTGGCGCATAAAATGAAACATGAGGCAACTCAATGGAATTAGAAAAATTTTGAAAAATCAGAAAATGAGTCACTCCAAACAAATTACGGATACCATCATGATGGTCAGGCCGGCAAATTTTGGCTATAATGTTGAAACGGCAGAAAACAATGCCTTTCAAGTAAATGACACCAGTATACCACCTGAAAAAATCAGCGAATTGGCGAAAGATGAATTTGATCAATTTGTTGAAAAATTGAATGCCAACGGGATCGAAGTGATCATTATTGAAGATTCCGCTGATCCCGTGAAAATGGACGCTATTTTTCCCAACAACTGGATTTCCTTTCACGATAATGGACAGATCATCACTTATCCGATGTTCTCTCCAATACGACGCCAGGAGCGTAGACCTGAAGTTGTGGAGATGATGGTCGACCAGTTTCATTTTTCCGATATTATAAACCTGGAAAAAAAATACGAATCATCTGACCGTTTCCTTGAAGGCACTGGAAGCATGATTCTGGATCGTGAAAACCAGCTGGTTTATGCATGCCTCAGTGTTCGGACACACCCCGATTTGGTGC
This sequence comes from Saprospiraceae bacterium, assembly GCA_021604865.1. Lineage (GTDB taxonomy): Bacteria > Bacteroidota > Bacteroidia > Chitinophagales > Saprospiraceae > BQJU01. Next base: position 86,297 of record BQJU01000014.1, read on the forward strand.
GTGATTTCTGTCATCAGATCAATTATGAACCCATTCTTTTTCATTCGGTCGACCAGCAGGCACAAGAAATTTACCATACCAATGTAATGATGTCAGTAGGGGATAACTTTGCTGTAATCTGCCTGGAAGCTATTCCAGATCGGGAAGAAAGAGCATTTGTTGTCGAAAAATTGGAACAAACCGGCAAAGAAATCATTGAAATCAGCATGCATCAAATGGCCTCTTTTGCCGGCAACATGCTTCAGGTCCGAAATAAAACTGGCAAAACTTTTCTGGTCATGTCAGAACAGGCATACCACTCATTGACACCTGAACAGGTTAAAATTATTGAGCAAAAAACCAATATTTTATATAGCCCTTTAAAGGTTATTGAAACTTATGGAGGGGGGAGTGCCCGCTGTATGATGGCAGAAGTGTTTAGGCCGGAATAATAGAAGGTCTTTAACGCTAAAAAAATAAAGGGTTTGGTCATTTCGACCAAACCCTTTATAAATTCAAAATATCCTTTCTACTTCAATTAGTTGAAGATGTAGCGAAGGCCAAGACGCATGCGCCAGCGAGATGCTGTTCCAGCAATGTCAAAGCTATCCTTAAAGTCCTTTCCACCCCGATAGTTAAAAGTTGGGGTAGTGCCATCAGCGGCATAACCTGCAAATTGAACAAAGTCGTAGTTGTTGAAGTCACCAGGAACAAAATATACCACGCCCCAGTCAGAGTTAATCAAATTCGCAAAGTTAAATACGTCAAGAGACAGCTGTAGTTTGTGTGTGTTTTTTCCTGCATTTACAGCAAAATCCTGACGGATAGCAAAATCAAAAATGCCTGTAAATGGAGCAGTTGCGCCATTTTTCTCAGCATAATCACCTCTTCTATCATTCAAGTACTTGTCATCTTTAATGTAAGCATCAAGGTTAGCCCATTGTTCAGCTGCAGTAACAGTTGCGCCTCCAGAGGTATAATCCACAAGGTTGATCTGAGACTGATCAGCTGGCACAAAAACCAAACCACGGTTACGGCTAGTACTACCGGTTTCGTCATTGATGTTTCTTCCATTACTTCCGGAAATTACGTAAGAAAAAGCATTACCTGATTGGCCATTGTAGAAGAGTGAGAAGGTAGTAGCTGCATTTTCGGCATTATTCCACTTGAGTTTGTACGTAAGTGCTGTAACAATCCGGCTACCAAGTGCAAAATCAGACCGACCAAAGACAGGGTTATTACGCCCATTGATGTTGATCTGTCCACGCCATTGAGAAGAATTTTGTGAAGAAGTACCCTCACTCAAAGATTTTGCATCACCGTAAGTATAGGCCAGATAAGCATTTAAACCAAAGTTGAATTGTTTGGCCAACGAAGCTGTGATATTGTAAGTATATCCTTCACTTGTATTGTAACCAAGATAAACAGCACTGTAAGTAGGATCCAGACTGGATCTGGTATACACATTGCGATTATCTGGGGAGCCTGTCCATGTATAATCAACAGTAGGATCGGAGTTGATATTTGAATAGGCTACGTTGTTCAAAGTCTTGGTATAAATACCTTCCAAAGACGCCTCAATTCCACCAGGTAGTTTTTGGTCAACAGCCAGGTTGGTACGGAAAACCTGTGGATATTTGAAGTCATTCGTAAACACGTCAATCTGTCCAGAAGGAATGGTAAAGTCAGGATTCTTGTATTGCTTGGTATAATCAGGTACAAAATCTACACCACCAGCAATATCGTCTCCACTCACACGACCGAGAGTCAGACCATTATTGCTGTACATTGCGCCTGGCCATACAAAAGGTACACGGCTGGTGAAAATTCCCATGCCTCCACGTAGAATGGTATTCCGATTACCTTTAAAGTCGTAGTTGAAACCAACTCTTGGAGAAAACATCAACTGGCCATCGGGAGCTTTACCTCCGGTAACATCCTCAGCAATGTCATAAGCTGCCTGCATTTTAGGCAAAGCGGTCTGATTAAAATAAACATCTTCTTCCGGATCGGTTGTGATAACGGGTAGATCAAGACGTAAGCCATAGGTCAGTGTGAATTTAGAATTCACCAACCATTCATCTTGTGCGTAAAGTCCAAGCTGCATGGCATTAAAGTCGGCTGCTCCAGCGGAACCATCACCGGTAATATCATCCACCAGCGAATAAGTACGGTCATAACCAGAGGCTTGTTGGCCAGTAATAAACTGGTCTACATTATCATAAAAATAAACCCCGTAGTTGGTAGGAATAAACAGGTTGTAAAAGTGTGAAAACTCATTGTGCGTACCCAAGGTTATCGTATGATTTCCTTTGTAAATTTTAAAGTTATCCGTAAGGGTAAAAACATCCTGTCTCAGTTCATTACCGGTTGAGAATTGTTCAGACCCAAAACGAATCGTACCTGAGCCATCTGTAATTTGAACATAAGGGAAATTATTTCCCAGTGGATCACGGTCGTCATGGACAGAAGTAAAGCCTATAATCAGATTATTGGAAAGGTTGTCGCTAAAACGTGAGTTTAATTCTGCTGCGGTAGAATTAGTCGTCGTAGGGAAGAAAACACCATTGTTAGCAAAGTTAATGTCACGGCTTCCACCACCATTGCGATCAAATTGTTCGGCCTTGGTGTATTGATGACGCAGGGTCAGTTTGTGATCCTGGTTTATGTTGAAGTCCAGCTTACCAAAAATTTTCACGCCCTCCAGTTCGTCAGAGGTTGAACGGAAGTTTCCCGGATCGTAATTGTACGTGTTTCTAACAAAATTACGAAGGTTATCCAGTGCTCCTTCGTTAGAATCACCCGTATAAGAAGCTATTTCAAAAGGAACAGGCGTTTCGTCTTTCTGGATTTCTACGTTGGTGTAAAAGAAAACCTTGTCTTTTACAATAGGTCCACCCAATGAAAATCCGTAAAGATTTTGGGAATACTCAGCCAACTTGGTAGCCTCAACATCTAAACGTTTGGCCAGGGTACCATTTGTTTTACCTGCCAGGCCTTCATTTTGAGTAAAATAATAAGCCGTTCCTGTAAATTTGTTGGTACCAGACTTGGTAACAGCATTGATTCCACCTCCTGCAAATCCTCCCAATGATACATCATAAGGAGAAAGTACAATTTGGAACTGATCGATAATATCGATACTGAAAGGTGAAATGCCGGTTTGACCACCATTGGTTCCTGAAGGGGCCAGACCATAAACATCATTATTGACAGCACCGTCAATGTAAATAGCGTTGAAACGATTGTTCATACCTGCAAACGTGATACCACCAGTGGCGGTACTTGCTTGAGGTGTCAGTCTTACAAAGTCCTCGAAACTGCGGTTCAGTGTAGGTAAAGCGTCGATATCTTTACTCGAAATTTGAGTACTTGCTCCGGCATTCTGCCCGACAATACCGGCACTGGCTATAACCTGAACAACTTCCAGGTCAATAGCAGAATCTTCCATTGTAAAATTCCTCTTAAAGGTTTCACCAAGTCTTAGGGTGATGCCTTCAAGGTTGATCTCTCCGAATCCTGTGTAGGAAACAGTTACTTTGTATGGACCTCCCACACGCATTCCTGTAATGCGGAAGTTACCCTCAAGGTCGGTAGAGGCACCGTAAACTGTTCCCGATGGCTCATGTACTGCAAGAACATTTGCGCCAATTAGGGTCTCACCGTTATTATCAGTAATAACTCCCTGCATGGAAGAGGTGGTTATCCCTTGCGCGAAGACTGTACTTTGAATCAGCAAAATCAAGGCGAAGGCACCCAGAGTTCTCATGAGTAATGCAAATCTCATAAACTAGTGGATTTTAATGATGAAATATTTTAAATACGGGACAAAATTAACCCAGTAATGTTAAAAGTATGTTAATTCACTGTTGCTTTTATATCGAAGCAAATTATCAAAAAAAGTTAATAGTACCGAATAAATTTATTAACATCGATAGTTTTGAGAGTTCAATTGGACTCAAAATAATCCTTTGCGTAAGGAGCAATTTACTTTAACAAAAAATTTATCTCCTTAAGTCCTTCTTTTTAAACCATTCGACTAGTTTTGCTTTTTTAGTAAAAGCCTGGATATTATTATCTTTGTAAAAACAATAAAAACCGATTCATGAAAAGACTTATCCTCTTATGCACGGCCCTGATGTTGGCCGGAACAGTTCTGGCAGATGTAGTAATCACCGAAATTATGTACAACCCCCCAGAGAGTGGTACTGATTCTCTAGAATATATCGAGTTGTACAATAATGGTTCCACTGCAGTGAATTTGATTGATTACTCTTTTACTTCCGGAGTCACTTATACCTTTCCTGGGTTCAACCTGGGGGCTGGTGAATATGTCATTGTGGCGGTTGATTCCGTAAAATTTGAAAATAATTTTGGTGTTGCTGCTTTTCAATGGGTAAGTGGTGGTTTGAGTAATGGCGGTGAGCTTATTCAATTATCTGATGGCGATGGTAATATAGTTGATGAAGTGGACTACAGTGATGGCGGAGCCTGGCCTATCGGAGCAGCCGGTGGGGGTGCGTCATTAGTGCTCTGTGATGTAATGGGTGACAATACTGATCCGGCAAATTGGCAAGCAGCAAGTACAGCTACTGGTGTCATCAGTAATGGACTGGAAGTTTTTGCCAATCCAGGTGGCGCTTCCGAATGTATTGGTGGCCCTATTGTTTACTTTATCGATGACGAATTGGATGTATCGGAAGAAGTAGGCACCGTTTCTGTACGCCTGGCCATTGAAAATAATAACGGCAGCAATAATTCTGTCATGGTTATTATTGGGGCAGGATCGACTGCTACTTCTGTTGATGATTACACCTATACGGCAATGACCGTCAATTTTGATTCAGGTGCGGTACAGGATACTCAAACCGTCCAGATTGGAATAATTGATGATGTTGACATAGAATCTATCGAAACGATTGTTCTGGAATTGTCATCGCCCTCCGCAGGTGTAGCCATTGACCCTGTTCGCTCAGGTAGCACCGTTTCTATAGGGGATAATGATGCGGTTATACCCAATATTGTCATTTCCGAAATCATGTACAATAATTCAGGAACGGATGATTATGAATTTATCGAATTGTACAATAATGATTCGGGACCCGTCAACATGAATGGTTTTTATTTCGGTCTGGGGGTAGTTGATACCATCCCGAATATAACGATGCAACCTGGTGATTACCTGATTATCGCCGTTGATTCTGCATTATTTGAAGCCGCTTTTGGTTTTGAAGCTTTTCAGTGGGATAGTGGCGCACTAAATAATAGTGGAGAAACTATAGAACTGAGAGATGCATTTGGTAATGTAGTTGATGTAGTCACCTACGATGATGAAGCTCCGTGGCCTCAGGAACCGGATGGAGGCGGAAATTCCCTGATATTATGTGATCCATCTGCAGACAATGAAGATCCTGCCAACTGGAGTGCTTCATTTACCAACAATGGGGTCATCATTAATGGCAGTCTGGTACTGGCTTCTCCTGGAGAAAGCAATGACTGCACCCCTCCAGAGCCTTCAACTTACCCCGCTTACGATATTGGAGTTGTTACCACTAATAATGCCAATGGTGTGCCCGACTCGATTGGTGTAACTTGCCAATTGAAAGGGATCGTTTATGGTGATAACCTGCGTCCCGGTGGATTGCAGTTTACTTTGATTGATGGAGCTAATGACGGTATCCATATTTTTAGCAATTCTGTAGACTTTGGCTACATTGTTGAGGAAGGAGATGAAGTAATTGTCCGAGGCACAATTGCCCAGTTTAGTGGCTTGACACAAATGGAATTGGACACTGTTTGGGCGGTTTCAATTGGCAATAGCCTTTTTGACCCTACAGATACTGATGTTCTGGATGAAACAACCGAGTCTCAGTTAGTCCGCATTACGGGTTTGACGATCGTAGATCCCGTTCAGTGGACAAACGAAGGAACTGGTTTCAATGTGGATGTTACCGATGGAACAAATACCTATGCTATGCGGATTGATGGGGATGTCAACATATTTGGAACCGATCCGCCTGCTGGTGCATTTAATCTTACTGGAATTGGCGGACAGTTTGATGGTTCTTCGCCCTTTGATGAGGGCTACCAGATCGTGCCGAGGTATATCGCAGATATTGACTTGATCAATGCCACAATTGATCCTTCCTTTGCAGAGAAAATCCGCATATACCCAAATCCAGTAGGTGATTATCTGAACATTGACCTATCCACTGATTTTGATCGTATCGGGATCCGGGATGTATTGGGTAAAACGATGGTGTCACTCGTAGCAAACAGCAGCCAGACCATTGATTTGAGTAGCTTTGCAGAAGGCATGTATTTTGTCACTTTTGTCAAAGGAAATAGTATCTGGACCAGTCAGTTTGCGAAACAATAGATTAGCTACTCTAAGGCAGCAAGTCTAAACGACTCTATTTATTGAGATTTCATGACCACGAACCTACTAAGCGAATAGGTTCGTGGTTATTTTTTAGCGTTTTTATGACCATGAAAAAAAATAAATCGATAGGACTTGCCTTATCAGGAGGAGGAGCCAGGGGCATCGCCCATATAGGCGTTATCAAAGCCCTTCAGGAAAACGATATCCACCCGGATATCATAACAGGCGCAAGTGCCGGTTCGATTGTAGGCGCGTTATTGGCGGATGGTAAAAGTGTGGATGAAATGCTTTCCTTTGTTCGGGATAGCAGTATTATGAAAATATGGAAGTTGGTACTACCTAATCGAGGAATCACCAGCCTACAGTATCTTAAAGATCGCTTGAAACTGTATATCGGAGAAGATACTTTCGAATCGTTGAAAACACCACTTTATATAGCGGTGACCAATCTAAATTCCGGTAAATGCGAAATGATTCACTCCGGTAAGTTGATTGATATCATTATGGCTTCTTCTTCTATTCCTTTGGTGTTCCAACCGGTAGAAATTGATGGCCAGTCCTATGTTGATGGAGGGGTGTTGGATAACCTTCCGGTAGGGCCATTGCTAGATCAAAAAATGGATCTCATCATCGGTGTAAATGTTATGCCACATGTAGCCATTGAGCGTAAAAGTTTGCAAGGAGTTATAGGGGTTACTACCCGTTGTTTTGATTTGGCAGTTTTAGCGAATACCTTGCCTAGTTTAAAACACTGTGATGTTATTATTGAACCCAAGGGAGTGAATGAATTCAATATTTTCAACTTTTCAAAAGTAGATGATCTTTTTGAAATTGGTTACAAAGAAGCTCAATCGGCAATTCCCTTGATAAAAGAAGCCTTGGCAGCAGAGGGAAACACCTAAAAGTAGAGTTGTCTACTTCTCGTAGGTCTATTTTAGAAAAACAGCATACTCGTCTGTGTCTCTGATTTTTACGTCGATATTTTCCTTTAAAGTAGTGGCTAATGACAACCCCATATAATCAACCTTAATGGGAAAGGATTTATGGGTTCGGTCAATTAGCACGGCCACTTCTACCTTTTTAGGTAAGACATCCATGATTGGCTTACAGGCATAAAAAAGGGTTCGGCCGGTATTGGCCACATCATCGATAACGATTACTGCTTTTCCAGTAAGTTCTTTAGCTGGCATCTCAATGTGTACCGCTTCACTAATTGGATTGGCTGGATTGAGTTTGATCCTGGTCAATTTAATCGGAATATCCGTTATTTGTTTCAATTGATCTAATAACATCCCAGCAAATCCCACACCATTGTTATTGATGCCTGCCAGGATAATTTCAGGCTCTTCATAGTTGTGTTCCAGAATTTCAATGGACAGGCGTTTTATCTTTTGTAGAATCTGACGGTGATTAAGGATTTGCATCGATATTAAGTTTAATCAACCAAAAGTCTAAATTTATCATCATCCATCATAAATTTAGACCTCATAATTTTTTTTAACTAGAGTTAGCACTTATTTTTAGCGAAATTTCGCCCATGACTGAGGATGAATTTTCAAGCCGCATGGGATTTTAAACCACGATTTATGGTGCAACAAATAGTGTTTTTTGTGGTGACGGCATTAGCTCTGGGCTATGCAGTCAAACAGTTTTTGCGTTTGCGAAGAAACATTTTGCTGGGCAAAGATGAGGTTATTGCTGGTGATTCAATACAGCGTTGGCGCAATGTCGCATTAATAGCTTTTGGCCAGAAAAAGATGTTCAAGCAGTTTATTCCCGCCTTTTTTCATTTTTTTATCTATACCGCCTTTTTGATGACGCAGGTGGAGTTGATTGAGATCTTTATAGATGGTCTATTTGGCGTACACCGCTTCTTTGCGCCTATCTTGGGTGGCCTATATACCTTCATCATCAGTTTTATTGAGGTGCTTTCCATTATGGCTTTTGTGGCAACTTTTATTTTTTTGGCCAGAAGAAATCTGTTAAAAGTACCCCGCTTTTTCAAACCCGAAATGAAGGGGTGGCCTTCGCTGGATGGCAACCTGATCCTGGTGTTTGAAATGATTCTGCTAATTGGCATTTTTAGCATGAATGGTGCAGATGTTTTGCTGCAAAAAATGGATCCAAGCCATTATTCTGATACCGGAACACTGGCGGTAAGCAGCTGGTTGGGCCCGGCGCTCTTTGGCGGTTTGGATCAAAGTACGTTGATGGTGATCGAGCGGTTTGGCTGGTGGATTCACATCCTGATGGTTTTTATTTTTCTGAATTATCTGCCAAAATCCAAACACCTGCACATTATCTTTGCTTTTCCAAATACGTATTATGCCAAACTCACTCCACGAGGAGAGATGGAAAATATGCCCGAAATCATGAATGAGGTGAAAAGCATGATGGGCTTGGGAGGAGAAGAGGAAGCGATGGCGGAGGAAAGCGAATTGCCGGAATTTGGTGCCAATGATATTTTTGATTTGAGTTGGAAAAATATCCTGGATGCATACAGCTGCACGGAATGTGGCCGATGTACTGCTGCCTGTCCAGCCAATATTACAGGCAAAAAACTCTCCCCACGGAAAATCATGATGGATATCCGGGACAGAACGGAAGAAATAGCCCTGAATCTGGATAATGGCAATATGGAGTGTGCCAAGGATAAAGAAAAGCCATTGGACAAAACAAACTACGATGATGGCAAATCTTTATTTGACTACATCAGCCCAGAGGAATTGCATGCTTGTACTACTTGCAATGCTTGTGTAGAAGCCTGCCCAGTCCTGATAAATCCTCTGGATCCTATTTTGAAGATGCGCCGATATGAAATTTTGACGCTTTCACAAGGGCCATCCGATTGGTTGCCTTTGTTCAACAGTATTGAAAATGGTGGGAGCGCATGGGCGATGTCGGTTGACCGCGATAAATGGGCAAAAGATGTTACCGGCGAATAATTCCTAGAGCGACGATTTAATGTCAAAGAAGGAGACTTTAAAAAAAACAAGTAGAAAAGTATGTCATTGAAAATACCAACTATGGCCGAAATGTCCGCTGAAGGAAAAGAACCTGAAATTCTTTTCTGGGTGGGCTGTGCAGGCAGCTTTGATAGCCGGGCGCAGAAAGTAACCATTGCCTTTTGTAAGATTTTAAATGCTGTGGGTATTGAATTTGCTATCCTCGGTAATGAGGAACAATGTACTGGAGATCCAGCCAGAAGGGCAGGCAATGAATTTATTTTCCAAATGATGGCCCTGCAAAATATTGAGACACTCAATATGTACAAGGTAAAGAAGATTGTAGCGGCTTGCCCACACTGTTTCAATACCCTTAAAAATGAATATCCGGCACTGGGGGGCAATTACGAAGTGGTTCACCACACCCAATTGTTGCAGGAACTCATTAACCAGGGACGTATCAAAATGGAAGCTGGGGGCAGTTTTAAAGGCAAAAAGATTACCTACCACGATTCTTGTTATATGGGCCGTGTGAATGGGGTATATGAAGCCCCCAGAGGTGTTTTAGAAGCGCTGGATGGCGATTTGGTGGAAATGAAGCGCAGTCGTACCAATGGCCTTTGTTGTGGTGCAGGTGGCGCGCAAATGTGGAAGGAAGATGAACCAGGTGATAAAAGAATTAATATTGAACGAGCTGAAGAGGCTATTGGCACCGGTGCTGAAATTGTTGCCGTCAACTGTCCCTTTTGTATGACCATGTTATCGGATGGCATGAAAGCCGCTGAAAAACAGGATGATATCATGGTGTATGACCTAAGTGAAATGATCGTGATGACTAACAAATGGTAATGGCACTATCGAAAAAATAGTTTTAACAACAGCAAAGCCTTTGCGAAACATCTCTAATTCTTTTTTGTTACTATTGAGGGCATGTTTGGAGGCCAACCATACGCTTGCGCTGAAGCTTTCTCCGGGCGTCTGCGCCATGCTCCTTCGCTGAAGCTTCGGCGCAAGCGAAAGGCTTCGACGACGGCGCGCGGCCGTAGCCTTTGGCGAAGGACTCAGCGCCTTGCTTCGCGAAGGCAGAGTAGGAGCATGGCTGCAAAGGATTACTTTTCGCTACAAAAACCGACCTCCAAACAAGCTCTGAGTGATTAAACCAATGTACCATGACTAATATTGACTCTTTGCCAGATACTACCCGTCTTTGGGTTTACCAAAGCAATCGTCCCTTTAAACAGGAAGAATTGCCAATGGTAAAGACCTATTTGGACCAATTTGTAAAACAGTGGGTAAGCCACAACAATCAGCTGAGTGCTTTAGGAGAAATTCTGCATGACCGCTTTATTCTCCTTATGGTCGATGAAAACCAGGCTGGCGCAAGCGGTTGTTCGATTGATGCTTCCGTTCATTTTCTCAAGTCATTGCAAGCAGAGTTTGGCGTAGACCTATTTGATCGAATGCGTTTTTCTTTCCAGCAAGGAGAGCAGGTGAAAACGGTAAGTCGAGATGAATTTGCCAGTTTGTATGCCTCCGGTGCGATCAATGATGACACCTTGGTCTTTGATACACTTGTCAACAATAAAAAAGCCTTTGAAGAGGGTTGGCTCAAACCATTGAAAGAAAGTTGGCACCACAGAATGGTTTAATCTATTTACATCCCGGTTTCATAGAAAATACTGGGACGCCAGAATAACAAATTTTAGATTACAGTCATAATTTTGAATCTATGATCGGCAAAGTAAAAAAATGGCTGGGTATTGAAGGGGTCAAATTAGAACTTGAACTTCCCGAGGAGGTTAGTGGAAAATTGGGCCTTTTACCTGGAAAAATTCTTTTCCAGTCAATGAACCCGCAAACGGTGAAAAGCATTCGCATCGTGCTAATTGAAAAATACTCCAGGGGGCGTGGCAAGGAAAAATTGATAGACGAATATGAGCTCGGAGAAATCCAATTGTCTGAAACCTTTATAGTTGAACCGGGTGAAGTCAAAGAAGTGGATTTTTCGCTTCCCTTTAAAATGGTCAAATCAGATGTTGACGAGTTTGGTGATCGCAATTTTCTCTTTGGAGGAATGGCCAAAGCCGCCAAACTTATCCAGGCTGCTAAATCAGAATACCGTGTAGAAGCAGAAGCTCAGGTACAAGGAGTTGCCCTGAATCCTTTTGACAAAAAGTATGTACTCATTAAATAAATAGGAATGTTTGGAGGCCAGCTATTAAGTAGTAAAGCATCACCTCCAAACAAAAGCGATATTATTCGCCAGCTTCTTTTTCCTGCTCGCCGCTAAAGGAATTGATGATTTCTTCATCATCCTTGCCTAAATTTTCCAGTAAAAACTTAGTGTCATCAGCAAAGTCATCATTGGGGTATTTCTTTAGGAATTCCTCATAGAGTACCTTAGCTTCATCGTATTTTTTGAGGTCATTGTCCAGGGTAAAAGCTTGCAAGAATAAGGCTTGTGGCGCTTTTTCATAATTTGGATATTTGGTGTAAATCCAATTGTAAATTTCCAAAGCTTTATTGAATGCTCTGATTGACCGGGCCACTTCGCCAGCTTTGTGCAGCAAAACGGGGCTTTGTGGATCTTCAGGTAAAACCATGGCGTGCAACTGGCAGCTATTGATATAATCATTGGCAATCCGGTATTCAATACGCTGAGTGCTGTCATTAAACATTTTGACACGCATATTTTCCAGCCTTTCTGCTATAGGGGGGGTATCTGCCGGTATTTTTGCCTTCGCCTTTTCCAGCTCTTCAAATTGTGGAAATGCCTGTAACATTCCCTGGAAAATTGTTATTGCGGCCTCTGGATTCCGAAGTTGTTCATCGTATAACATGCCTAAAAACAGGGATGCCTTGGGCGTAGTTTCAGCAGGGTAATAATCTCTGATGGCTTTCGAGAAATAGTCAGTTGCGCCAGAATAGCGGTTCATACGGAACATAATTGAGCCGGCCCGGTATAGATACCTGGAGTTTGTCTCCATATCCTCAGGATGGGTTTTGATGTATACCTTATATTGCTCCACCAAAGACTCCGCTACCTGTGGATCATTGGTTTCCTCCAATTTTTTCTCTAATTCATCAATGGATGATTGTATCTCACCTTCACCATTGCTGCAAGCCGCGAGAAAAAGAATAGCTACGAAAAATAACAATTTGTAATTCATGCTGAATTGTGTTTTGTACTTTTTGTTAACAGGATTTTAGGCCTCGGGGTCAAATTTAAGGGACTTTTACAATTATCAAAAAAACGGCCGTGAACAATGCTTATTTTTTCCTGTTTCGAGGTCATGAGTAAAATAAACTGTTTTTGGTTTCGTCGAGATATGAGGCTTCGGGATAATGCCGGCCTCTACCATGCCTTGAAAGGAGATTATCCTGTATTGCCTTTATTTATTTTTGACAAAAACATTCTGGATGACTTAGAGGATAAGGACGATGCCAGAGTCAGTTTTATTCATCAGGTAGTTACCGAAATACAGGAGGAACTCCAAAAATTGGGAAGTAATCTGCTAGTGAAATATGGAAACCCTCTGGATATCTGGGAAGAAATTATGGCTACTTACCCAGTGAATGCGATCTATAGCAATCGGGATTATGAACCCTATGCCAAAACGAGAGACAATAGAGTAGGGGAGTTAGTGAAAAAAAAGGGGATACCCTTTCACGCCTACAAAGATCACGTCATTTTTGAAAAAATGGAGATAGAGAAGGAGGCAGGTGGTCCCTATACCGTATTTACACCTTACAGCAAAAAATGGCTGGCCAAATTAAAAACCAAAACGGCCTGGCATAATGAGCAAGAAATTTCTTTTTATTTAAAACCTTATCCAACTGAGGAATATTTTGATAACTTTTTTCAGTCTGATCAACCTTTTGATCTTCCTTCACTAGAAAGTATGGGGTTTTTGTCGTCAAAATTGAGTATTCCCGATAAAACGGTATCCCGGAGAATCATCAGAAATTACGATTCAACCAGAGATTACCCGGCAACGGACGGAACTTCAAGGTTGGGCATTCACTTTCGCTTTGGGACCATCAGTATCCGGGAAAAAGCCCTGCATGCTCAACAATTAAACGATACTTTTTTAAATGAGCTCATCTGGCGAGAATTTTATGCTCAAATATTGGATCACTTTCCTAAAGTAGTAGAAAAATCCTTCAGAGAAAAGTACGACTTCATTGAATGGCGAAATGACGAGGACGAATTTCAAAAATGGTGTCATGGGAAAACGGGTTATGCAATGGTAGATGCCGGCATGCGACAACTCAATCAAACAGGTTATATGCACAATCGGGTGCGGATGATTACTGCCAGTTTTTTGACGAAACATTTACTGATCGACTGGCGGTGGGGCGAGGCCTATTTTGCCCGAATGTTACTGGATTATGATCTGGCCAGCAATAACGGAGGCTGGCAATGGGCGGCGGGTTGTGGCACCGATGCTGCTCCATACTTCAGGATTTTCAACCCCTATTCCCAACAGGAAAAATTCGACAAAAATTTTGATTACATAAAAAAATGGGTGCCAGAATATCATACTGATGATTACCCTGAACCAATCGTTGATCATAAATTTGCCAGAGAACGCTGCCTGAATGTCTACAAAACTGGTTTAGAGGCAGCGAAAAAAAATTAACACCTGTCAAGTAATTGATGATGGATTTTTAGCACCTCTTTAATCAGGGAATGTTGTCCATCATTGTTAATTACAAAGTCCGCTTTTTTTACTTTTTCAACTTCAGGCATTTGGCTATTTATTCGTGCAGCCACGGCTTCAGGAGTGGTGCCGTCCCGCTTTACGACCCGCTCAATCCGGAGGGCTTCAGGGGCGGTGACGACGATAATAAAATCAAACGACTGATAACCACCACTTTCATAGAGCAAGGCTGCTTCATATAGGCCATAAGGCACATCTCCAAGTTGATTAAACCATTGCTGCCCATCTTGTTGTACAGCGGGATGTACAATAGCATTTAGCCCCAAGCGCAGGGAATTCTTTTTAAATATTTTACCAGCCACATATTGTCGGTTCAATGATCCATCGGGCAGATAAGCTTCTGTTCCCAGGAGTGACTTAATTTGATTCACTAACTTGGGCTCATGGACCATTAGCCATTTTGCCCGATCATCAGCGTAATAAACGGGCACCCCTAAGGTTTCAAAAATCTTGCAAACAGTGGTTTTGCCACTACCAATTCCTCCTGTAATTCCGATTCTTAACATCATTTCTTTATCGAGAAGTTGTCCTAGACTGAAAATTCAGATAGTTTCTCAAAGATATTTTTTAAATTGGAGAAAAATAAAACTGGCCTGCATGTTACGACACCTCTTAATCAGTTCGCTCATTATTTCTCTTAGCTGGTGTGCTCATTCCCAGGACATTCACTTTTCTCAATTTTTTAATGCGCCGCTTCAGGTTAATCCCGCATTTACCGGATTATTTTCAGGAGATGTGCGATTTGGAGGCAATTACCGCAATCAGTGGCAAAGCGTGCCCGTGCCCTATACGACTTTCTCGGCCTATTTTGATCAGAAATTTTATTTACCTATTCTGAACAATAGCATGCTGGGTGGCGGCTTGATTTTTAATTATGATCGTGCTGGAGATGCGAATCTTAGCTGGACCCAATTGGGTATAAACCTATCGTACATTCAACAACTAGCCGATGAGCATTTTTTGAGCGGTGGCTTTCAATTGAAAGGTGGTCAACGGGCATTGGATCCCAATTTGCTCAACTTTGGCGACCAGTATAATGGAGATGTCTTTGACCCTTCACAAGCCAGCCAGGAATCCCTGACCAAATCCTCTATTGCCTATTTTGATCTTGGAGCAGGGGCCGTTTGGTATTTTCAGGATGAAGATAGCCGGACCCATGCGCAGACCGGTTTTAGTTTTATGCATGTTAATCAGCCTAACGTAAGCTTTTTTGAAGAAGAGAAAATACACCTCAATATGTTGATTTCTCTCCATCAAAATGCAGGCGTTCAATTGACCGACCAATTTGATCTGGTGTCCAATATTTTATGGCAATTCCAGGGAGCTTATATGGAAACGGTTTGGGTACTAAGTGGGAAAGGTTATTTTGATACTGGAGCAGATACTCCTTTGGTGTTGCAAGCTGGCGTGGGCTATCGATTAGGCGATGCTCTTTTTCCATACCTGGGAGTGCAATATCTCAATTGGAAAGCCGGCTTCAGCTATGATATCAATAACTCACCGTTTAATGTGGCTACTGCCAAAAAGGGAGGACCGGAGTTTTCATTGTCTTACATAATTTCAAAGGTAAAACCACCTGACACTTTCAAATCCTGTCCGATATTTTAAGAGATATGAAGCAGTATTTTAGTTTATTATTTTTTCTATTAGGGCTTGCCATTGTTTCTCCTGCTCAATCCTTTCGTGCATACCTAAAGGCGGGCGATCAGGCTATTCAGCAAACAGATTATTTCGCCGCCATGCATTATTATGAAAATGCCTTGGAACGCAAGCCGGATGATTTGTCAACGCTCTATAAAATGGCGGATGCAGCCCGACATTTTAATTCCTTTGAGATGGCAGATAAATATTACCAGAAGGTGTTGAAAAGGGATAAAACTGGAGCATTTTCATTGGTTACTTATTGGTTGGGCTTCGTAAAGAAACAAATGGGAGCCTATGAGGAAGCAAAGGCTTACTTTCAGCAATATCTTGAACAGGCTAAACCCAATCCCGAGTATTCGGCGAAAGCCAAACAAGAAATTAACAACTGCGAACAAGCTATCCACCTACTTGAGCAACCGGCTGAATACCAGGTTGAACGTATGGATAAAAAAATCAATACGGCTTATTCGGAATTTGGGGCCTATCGCAGCGGAGACACTCTTTTTTACAGTTCCTATAGGTTTGACAAAAAGAGTAAAGGTCGATTGCCGGAAAGAAAGATTTCAAAAGTACTGATGTCCATTAAGGGAGGAAAAGGCCGTACGATGAGGCGAAATTTTAATGAGGACCAAAAACATACTGCTCATACGGCCATCAGTACTGATCAATCCAGAATATATTATACCCTTTGTGATTTTGTGGAAGGTAGTGTCGCTATTAGGTGTCAACTATTTTATAGAGAGAAGGACAGTAGAAAACGTTGGAAATCAATGGGTTTAGCTTTACCTAGCTCCATTAATATTCCAGGGTATACAATTACCCAACCTGCCGTGGCCTTCGATTCTCTATCAAATACAGAAATCCTTTATTATGTCAGTGATAGGCCGGGAGGAAAAGGGGGCAAGGATATATGGTGGGTTCAAAGAGAGATTGGGAAAAATAAATTCTCGGAACCGCAAAATCTGGAGCAGGTTAATACACCAAATGATGAAATCACGCCCTTTTTTCACGCTCAAAACCAACACCTCTATTTTAGTTCTGATGGTTATAATGGTCTTGGTGGGTTTGATATTTACCGAATAGCTAAAGGTGAAAACTGGGGGCTGATAGAGCCATTGGCACCACCTATTAATTCCAGCTACAATGACATTTATTATTTTCTAAACGAAGATGGGAAGACCGGATATTTATCGTCTAACCGACTGGGGTCTCTTTATCTGGATCAACACAACAAGACTTGTTGTAACGATATTTACACCTTCAAATTGATCCCTCCAATACCAGAGACTCCAATAGATTCTTCAACAATAGTTTATACCCCACCAGAGGCAGAAACAAGCGTTCCTGAATTGCCTAAAATTCCGGAAACACTAGAAGATTTTCTGCCATTGGCTCTGTATTTTGACAATGACGAGCCCGACCGGCGTACCCGACGCCCGACGACTCGCAAAAATTACGAGCTCACTTACCAGCGCTATTATGACAAAAAGAAGGAATACCAGGAGCAATTCGCCCGGGCGCTGGATGAAGATGATCAGGCTGAAGCGGAAGCCTTGATCGCCTCTTTTTTTGAGGAGGAAGTAAAACAGGGCTATGACTTTTTATTCCGTTTTTCGGAAATCCTTTTAAAACGATTACTTGCTGGTGACGAAGTAGAAATTTTTATCAAAGGATATACCAGCCCGAGAGCCCAGAGTGATTACAACCTAAGTTTGGGGCAAAGAAGGATCAGCAGTTTGCGCAATCATTTCTCTACTTATCAGGATGGTGTTTTTGTTCCTTTTTTGGATAATGGGCAATTGGTAATTACAGAAAGGTCGTTTGGTGAAACGACAGCTTCGCAAGAGGTAAGTGACGATCTCACAGATTTGCGGAATTCCATATATAGTCCTGCGGCAGCAAGAGAAAGAAGGGTAGAGATTTTGGAGGTAAAAAGAAAAGAAAATTAGGATACGTTGGTGCCTTCTCTCCTAAATGCTATTTTTACCTCCAGATCAAAAAACAAATAATGGCGAAATTAAGAACCGGGCATTCCCGGCAAGATACAAAGAAGAGTTCCGGTATGTTTATCAAGGTTGGCGTTTTCGGAGCTATCATAAGTGGATTGTTTTTTGTCTTCAACCAATTTACGGGTACTACCAACACTTCAGAACCAGAGGAGACAGAACAATACCTGCCTACAGCCCATTATTTGCCGACCTCTTCCACAGGGCAAATTGTCAAACACGAGTATTATACCCTTTCTTATTCTGAGGAGCACGAGCAGGCAGAATGGACGGCTCATATCCTTACAAAGGAAAACCTAGACAAGGAATGGCAGAAAAGGGAAGATAATTTCCGTCCTGATGATAAGGTCAAAACGGGTTCTTCCACGCCAAATGATTATCGTGGCTCGGGTTATGATCGTGGGCATTTGGTTCCATCAGCGGATATGGCTTTTGACCAAGAAGCGATGAAGGAAACTTTCTTAATGAGTAATATAAGCCCACAGTCCAGCAACTTCAACAAAGGAGTATGGCGGGAATTGGAAGAGTTAACCAGAAATTGGGCTAAGAAATTTGGCCAATTGTACGTGATTACGGGCCCGGTTTTGGCCATGGAAACCAAGGGGACAATTGGTGACAACGAAGTTAGTATCCCGGCTGCTTATTTCAAGGTTTTGCTGGATTTAACAGAACCGGGTTTAAAAGGTATTGCCTTTGTAATACCCAATGAGGTAACTTTTGAACCACTCTATAAATTTGCCACTTCGATTGATGCTGTAGAGGGACTTACCGGCCTGAATTTTTTTCCGGAACTGATGGACGAAGACCTTGAAACAGAGGTGGAAGGTGACTTCAACTTGGATTTATGGGAATTCAGTAAGAAAAAGTTTGAAGACAGAACTGAAAAGTGGAATCAACAATAAGTACATTTTAAAAACAAGAATTACGCATTATGTCCAATAGGGAAACTTTTATCGAGCTGATCAACAAGGGATATACTTTTAAAAATGATTCTATCGTATTAGGTGGGGCTATGCTGGACAAAGAGGCTTTGCCAAACACCTTAGTAAAACTTCCCCTTAAGATGTTTAACCGGCATGGATTAATAGCTGGTGCTACGGGCTCTGGAAAGACAAAAACGTTACAAATTATAGCAGAACAACTTGCTGCTAAATCAGTACCGGTGTTGTTGATGGATATAAAAGGGGACCTCAGTGGCATTGCCATGCCGAGTGCAGGTCATCCGAAAATAGACGAACGGCACGCCAAAATAGGCATTCCTTTCCAGGCAGATTCAAGCCCGGTAGAATTTTTGAGTTTGTCCGAAGAAAAAGGTGCTCGTTTGCGAGCTACGGTCTCAGAATTCGGGCCGGTATTGTTTTCCAAAATCCTGGATCTAAATGATACTCAATCGGGAGTAGTTGCTGTAATTTATAAATATTGCGATGATAATAATCTGCCACTACTGGATTTAAAAGACTTCAAAAAGACGATTCAATACGTTACCGGTGAGGGGAAAGCGGAAATTGAGGAGATGTATGGCCGTATTTCAACGGCTTCAACCGGGGCGATCATGCGGAAAATCGTCGAATTGGAGCAGCAAGGGGCAGAGGTCTTTTTTGGCGAACGATCTTTTGATGTGGAAGATCTTTGCCGCTTGGATGAAAATGGCAAAGCAATGGTATCGATTATCCGGCTAACGGATATTCAGGATAGACCTAAGTTGTTTTCTACTTTTATGCTACAAATTCTGGCCGAAATTTATGCTACATTTCCAGAGGAAGGCGATTTGGAGCAACCCAAACTAGTCATTTTTATCGATGAAGCTCACCTGGTTTTTGATGAAGCTTCTGATGCCCTTCAGGATCAGATTGAAGCGATTGTCAAGTTGATTCGTTCCAAAGGAGTAGGACTTTATTTTGTAACCCAAAATCCGGCGGATATTCCTGAAAGTGTATTGAGTCAGCTTGGATTAAAGATACAGCATGCCCTTCGTGCTTTTACTGCTAAAGACCGTAAGGCAATCCGATTGGCGTCGCAGAATTATCCTGAAACCGATTTTTACGAAGTAGACCAATTGCTCACAGAGTTGGGAATCGGTGAGGCCTTGGTGACTACATTGAACGAAAAGGGCATTCCGACTCCTTTAGTACATACATTATTACGGGCGCCACAATCGCGGATGGATATTTTGACAGAAGGAGAAATCAATAATATCTTGAAACAATCGAATCTTCTTAGAAAATACAATGAGGAAATAGATCGGAAAAGTGCCTATGAAATATTGGGACAGAAAATCGATAGAGCGCGAGAGGAAGAACACAAGGAGAACATGCAGGCCCAACGGCAAAAAGCAAGCCGAACAACCAGCCGTCGCCAGCGAAAGTCAACTTTTGAGAAGATCATAAGTAATACAACAACCCGGCAAATTGGCCGCACAATTGCCCGCGAATTAACAAGAGGGCTGTTGGGCGTTTTGGGAATTAAAAAAAGATGATAAACAGAAGTGTCGGCTTCAAAATTGCATTAATTTTTACTGGGAAAATTTTCAACAGCTTGTTTTTCATCTTCGTAGTTTCGACAATAAGTCGACCACGGAGTTACCCGGTATTCATTTGAACCAAAATAGGTGGCAATAAGTCTGAATTTCTCAGTGTTTTTGAATCCAACAATGGATTGAATAACATCCTGATTCTCATCCATAAAAACCAGGGTAGGGTAGCTTAGTCTCCCTTTTAGCCATTTCTCGGCGAGTTGGTGATAACCCCGTTTCCCGTTTTTCACAAACTTAAAAACCTCGTCTTTATATCGAATATCCTCTTTGTATTCGGCATCAAACCGAACAGGATAGAAATTGGCATTGATGTATTCTACAACACCAGGATCTTTGAACGTAGTGGTATCCATTCGTTCGCACCAACGGCACCATTCAGTGTAAACATCCAGGAAAATTTTCTTTTTTCCTTTTTCAGACAATTGCACGGCCTCATCCCATGTCAACCAGTTAATTTCACTAGGCGACTTTTGTACAGGAAGAATTTCCGTAATTGGAGGATCATCTAATGAAAAAAGACTCGACAGAATTAATAATGCAATAGCACTCAGGAGTTTCATTCAGCAACAGATTTTTACGAAATAAATACACATCTAAGAAACAAAGAAGGTGTCATCATTATGGCTTCCAGAGCCTACTTTAAACAAAGTTTAACTATTTCGGTAAATTTTTAGGAGATCATTTCCGATTTGGAATTCTACTTCATGTTTTTTTGGTAAGATTGGTGCGGGAATGCCTTCTGGAAAATAAGCTGACCCTACCAGCACTCTAGCTTCATCCCATAGCCCTGCTTCGACAAACTGCCCAAGAAGATGTGCTCCTCCTTCCACTAATAATTGGCTCAATTTTCGCGAAAATAAATCATTCAGCAGTGAAGGAAGTAGGTTGGAGAAATCAATTTTCTGGTAGGTCAACAACCCGGAGGTTTTGCTGTGTAATTCATTGTACACCAGGGTAGGGGAGCGCTGATCAAATAGGGCTAGGTCAGTGGAGAGTTTTAATTGGCGATCCAAAACGATACGCAGGGGGGATTTTCCATAATAATATCGATTGGTTAGGGAAGGATTGTCCGTCTTAGCAGTCGTAGTTCCCACGAGGATTGCATCAACTTCGCTGCGCCATTTATGCACCAGACGTTTACTATAGTGATTGGATATCCATATTTGTTCTTTTGTTTTAGCTGCTAGAAATCCCTCTTTGGTCTGAGCGTATTTCAAAATAATATAAGGGCGGTTTTTTTGGACAAAAATCCGTCTTGGAGCACTTAATTGCTCTCCTTTAGCTGCAAGAATGTGCGTGATAACCTCTACGCCAGCTTTTCGCAATATTTCAACCCCTTTTCCATGAACTTCAGGTGTAAAATCCACACAAGAAATAACTACTTTTGGAATGCGGTGTTTGATGATCAAGTCAGTACAGGGAGGCGTGTTTCCATGAATGCAACAAGGCTCTAACGAAACATAGAGGCAAGATTGTGGCAAAAAGGGCCGGTCTTTTTCTTTGACATTGGCTACGGCATTTACTTCTGCATGGGCTGCACCATAACGCTCGTGCCAGCCTTCGCCAATTATTCTATTTTCGTGGACTAATACGGCACCTACCATTGGATTAGGGGATACCTTACCGGAACCCAATATAGCCAAATCCAGACACCTCTGCATATATTGCTCGTCTTGGGTCATCAGAATTGTTTGTTGCGAACAAAATTAATATAATACAAGGCTTTATTTAACTTTAAAAACGGAATTTTTTAAGTGAAAACGGATAAACATTTTTATATATTTGGTAAAGACTGTATATTTAGGAACAAATTTTCCATCGCGACACTCTCGACAGATCATTTCCTTTGAACATTATCAACAGTATAAACCCCCTAACTATAAGCAATAGTTTAATTGTTCACCTAAATTAAAAGAGCGTGTTATACAAAGTAAAACTGAAGAATGCTGATGAGGAGGTATTGCTTGATGATAAGGTATATGAATACCTGACTAGCGATCCTTACCTTGTCAAAGTAGACTTCATAAACAATTTACGGCGTCATTCTAGTGGATGCGCTGTTTTCCAAAAGACCTGGAAAAAGGCTGATGGTAGTTACAAAACAGAAACCATTTATTTGCACAAGTTGATCGCCGAGAAATTTTTGGCAGAGACCAGAGGCGGCAAAAAAAACCTGGTAGGTGCAAAAAATGGCAACAAACTGGATTGTCGCCTTGAAAATTTAGCTTATCGCTCCCGTTCCGTTGCCAGTCGTAAGCGAAAAACCAGTAGCAAAGTCGGTTATACTGGTGTTTACAAAGAAAATAACCGTTATCGGGCAGTCATTTCTGTTAACAGGAAATCTGTTCATATCGGCATGTTTTCAACAGCTGAGGAAGCTGCAATGGCTTACAATAAGATGTCACGGGAGCTCTATGGAGAAGATGGTAAAATAAATGTTGTTAAACCTAAAAAGGGAGACGACGACTAACGAACCAAGCTTTCTGTTTTAAATTACTAGCCTAAAATTCCTGCTTAAAAGCTCTGGTCATTTCTCTTTTTCCGGGAGGACCTGGGAGCGCTTCGACTGTAAAACCAAGGTTTTTCAATATCCTTTTCATACTACCTTTAGCACAATAAGTTACGAATATCCCACTGTTTTTTAGGCTTTTATACATCTTTTCTAATACTGGTTTTTCCCAGAGTTCGGGCTGTGCACTAGGTGCGAATGCATCAAAATAAATAAGATCAAACTGGTTGTTGTAATCTAGATTCTCAAATCTCTGACAGGTTTTCTGCAGTGAAAAGCCAGGGAGAAGGGTGCATGGAATTTCCCATGGTTGCTGATGCATCTGATAAAATAGGTCTCCTTCAGTTACTTCACATTGAAGCATTTCCGGATAATTTAACTTTAAGGCTTCTTCCTGATTGATAGGGTAGGCTTCTACTCCTGTGTAATGAATGGTCAATTCCCTTTTTTTTCCCTCTAAAAAACTAAGGAAGGTATTTAATCCGGTTCCCCAACCAATTTCAAGTATATCAATGGATTTCTTTTGCTGGGCAGCACGATGCAGGCCAGCCTCAATAAATACATGGCGGGATTCCTGAATAGCTCCATATTTAGAGTGATAACTTTCTCCAAACTGTTCAGAAACAATGGAGTGTGAGCCATCCTGGGTTTCGAATATTCTTGATGTATTCATAACCTGTGCTACCAGACCTGATTGAAAAATTCAAAATGAGGTTGCCCAATTACAAGGGAGACGAATCCTGGAAACATTCATTTAGCTCAGCAACTGTGATGTCAAGATGAGAGGCATCATAGACACATTCTCCATCCTTGATCAAAAGAATCTGAGGAGACTCGTGGTAAACCTGAAAGGATTCTGCCACGGATTGTGATATCTGCCTATAGGTGATGAGGTCCAGAAAATAAGCTTCGATCTCCGAATCCTTATAATTCCAATCGTTTTCCAAGCGGAATTTAGCCATCGTACTGATTGAACAACGAGTGCTGTGTTTAAAAATAACGCAAGGAATGTTCTTAGAACGTTCAATGATTGCATCGACCTGCTCGGTCGAGGTAATAGGAATCCAATTGAGCATATAATTACCGATTAATCACGATGTTTGTGAGGGTCTTAACAACGTCAACGGTAGTTTGGTTCATTGAAAAATTATTTGGACATCCGTATCCACGGTTGCAGGAAGAAAAGGTGGCAACTGCCGCTAAAAATAACATGGCAGTGATTACTTGCTTGAGATACTTTTTTTTCATCGGAGCTTAATTTTTAGATATGCTGGATTATATTTGAAAGTGTTAACGTTATTATTAATGTCCTTATTTTATAAAAGGTTGCGCAAAATTAAACATTATTCCCTAAAAAAGAGAATAGGTGGGTAGCTGACAATAAATCTGCGTATGTAAGTCAGCTAATAGAGTAGGGTAGTTGTTAATATTACTAGTTTTAGTATTTTTGCCAATTGTTGCAACATCTGAACAATCCATTTTAGAATCAATAGCGAAACAAGCAATAAAAAGATATGGCTAGAGAATTAGCACTTAGAGATGCTTTGAACGAAGCAATGTCGGAAGAAATGCGGAGAGACGAAACCGTATTTTTAATGGGAGAAGAGGTTGCCGAATATAATGGCGCCTACAAAGTAAGTAAGGGAATGTTGGATGAGTTTGGCCCAAGACGTGTCATTGATACGCCGATTGCCGAACTGGGGTTTACAGGCATCGGAGTAGGTGCCGCAATGAACGGCCTGCGTCCGATAATCGAGTTCATGACTTGGAACTTTGCCGTTCTGGCTTTTGACCAGATTGTCAATAATGCCGCAAAGACCCTTTCTCAGTCAGGAGGACAATTCAAATGTCCTATTGTTTTTCGTGGTCCATCGGGAGCCGCTGGCCAATTGGCACAGCAGCATTCGCAGACTTTTGAAAGCTGGATGGGTAATGTTCCTGGCTTAAAAGTGATTTCCTGTATTGATCCGGCTGATGCCAAAGGGCTTTTGAAATCAGCTATTCGCGATGATGATCCCATTTGTGTGATGGAATCGGAATTGCTCTATGGGTATAAAGGAGAAGTGCCAGAAGGAGAATATTTAGTCCCAATCGGCGTGGCGAGAGTGAGAAAAGAGGGAACAGATGTAACGATTGTTTCCTACAACAAAATGGTGCTCACAGCCCTGGAAGCTGCTGAGGAATTGGCCAAGGAAGGCATTTCTGCTGAAGTTATAGACCTGAGAACGATCCGCCCGCTAGATTATGGAACCGTGGTTAACTCTGTAAAGAAAACCAACAGACTGGTCGTGGTTGATGAAGCCTGGCCCTTTGCTGGTGTTTCTGCTGAAGTGGCCTATGAAATCCAAAAATATGCATTTGATTATCTGGATGCCCCGGTAACACGGGTTAATTCAGCAGATACATCCCTTGGCTATGCGCCCACATTTGTGGAGGAATATTTGCCAAATCCTGCCAAAGTGATTAAAGCTGTCAAGGAGGTCATGTACATTAAAGGCTAAGAGCCTCAGTGGTTTACCGTGTACAAATGCCGGTTTAGGAGTCGTTCCTAACCGGCATTTGTTGTTAAGTGCAAAAATGCCGAATTTATGATTATTATGTTAAGTAGAAGTTTAAATTGGCATCTTGCTGAGATAGGGAAGCATCTGATTGGACCTCAGATTGAGTCTCAGGGAGTGATTGACTGTATACACAAGTCTGATGATCTGGTGCGATGTATTGGAATGGACGATGCATTAGAATGTGTGTAATTGAAAATTGTATACACTGTAGTCTGCTTCAAGGAATTTTAAGGCCTATAGAGATAGCTTGGTGCTACAGCTGAAGATTTTTTTGCAAAAGTTTTAATGTGTCAGTTCAATGCGTGATTGCGCGTTTGGGTAACTTACGTTGCACGACGTACAAGGTTCTCTTGTTTATCGTGGTGTTTTCATTCCTATAATATATATTATGTTAAATAGATGAGTGCAATTGGTAGATAGACTCCAATCTGGGTACAATTCCGTAAAAAAAGAGATTGAAAAACCTGTGTGACCTAATTGATGCATGCGGTAGAAGCTTTACTGAATAAATTTTCTACTGTGCCACTTTACTAAAAAAAATATACTGTGCTGAAATAATCAACCCCCTACCCTTTTGGGTATACGGGGATATTTTGAGGTTAAAACAGAGAATTTAAATGTGGGGCGAAGGAAATTGAAACGATTTCCTTCGCCCCCTCGTCATGAACAGAAACTATACATCTATCCCTTTCATCATCTTATTCCAGTACAAATAAGGCAAAATATACTTTTTCAGCATCCATAACCTCCAATGCTCTTTATCTGAATTGAAGACAAGCATCTGCTTGAGCTTTGGATCTGGTGTGAAATTTTGATCATAATCAAACTCTGCCAATACCATTTTTCCATATCCGGTGACTAATGGACAAGAGGAATAGCCATTGTATTGTTTATTTGTGATAGCATTTATTTCCATCAGCTTTAGAATATTCGCCACCACGATGGGTGTTTGTTTTCTAATGGCTGCTCCGGTTTTTGCGGTAGGTAATCCGCACACATCTCCTAGACCAAAGACATTCCGATAATCGGGAGATTGCAAGGTGTGCTTATCTACGTTCATCCAGCCGGTATCCAATGCAAATGGTGAGTTTTTAATAAATTCTGGAGCAGTTTGAGGTGGCGCTAAGTGCATCATATCAAACTTAATGCCTATACGGTCTCCATCTTTAATGACCTTAATGTTATCCTTTTTATTGTAGTATTTTTCATGATCTGCCATCTCGTACCAGGCAATTTGCGCTTTCCCGTCTACCGCTACGAGTTTATACCCGAAATTAAGTGAAATATCATGTCTATCCACTACTTCCATCAAGGTTTTGGCAATTGATTTTATACCAAAAATTACGGTTCCCGGTGTTGCAAAAACAATATTTGTTTTTTTATGCACGCCATTCCTTTTAAAAGCTTCTGCGGCCAGATACATGATCTTTTGAGGGGCACCTCCACATTTAATCGGAGTGGTAGGTTGGGTAAACAATGCCGTTCCACCTTTGAAATTTTTGATAACTTCCCAGGTGTGCTTAGGGTCTGTATAATTACTGCAAACTACACCTTTGTCAATGGCTTCTGAAAGTCCCTCCACCAGTGATGTATCATTTTTTAAACCAGGGCAAACGACCAGATAATCGTATAGGTATTCATTACCGTTTTTGGTAATCACCTTATTTTGCTCTGGTTCAAATTTGTTGGCATACTCTTTTATCCAATTTACCCCTTTGGGTATAAGCGATTTCATCGGGCGGGCAGTATCTTCAAATTTATACGTATTGGCTCCAACCAAAGTCCATGCCGGTTGATAATAATGAGTTTCGGCGGGGTCAATAAGTCCAATAGTCAATTGGGGCTGCTGTTTTTTTAATTGAGCAGCTGCCATTATGCCTCCTGTTCCACCGCCAATAATTAATACCTGATGATGAGTAGCCATGATTAATTTATTTATCGGAGCTGTCCTAAAAATTCAATTTAAGACAGCTCCATTTTTTCTAAATCCTGTTAAGATAAGTTTCCGTTACAGAGTCGTCGGGCATACGTAATCGGAAACAGGAATATCTGTCTCTTTGATGGCGTTAAAACCTCCCTGTATATCAATCAAATTATGGTAACCTCTTGATTTCAAAATAGAGGACGCTATCATGGAACGGTATCCGCCTTCACAATGCAAATAGAAGGGTTCTTCCTTCGGAAATTCAGCTAGATGTTCATTAATTTCACCAAGAGGCGTATTTTCTGCATCAACGACATGTTCTGATAAATATTCGGATTGTTTCCGTACATCAAAAATCTTGGCTTTTACATCCTTTAGCTCCGTTGCCGGGACAGAAGTCACGGTATCCGTTTCTTTGTTAGCTGCTTTCCATGCCTTGATTCCACCTTTCAAATATCCGAGCGTGTTATCAAAGCCCACCCTCGACAAACGAGTAACGGCTTCTTCTTCTCTACCTTCTGGCACGATCAAAATAATGGGCTGTTGCACATCTACTACCAGCTCCCCTACCCAAGGCGCAAAACTGCTGTCTAAACCAATAAAAATACTGTTTGGAATATGACCTGCTGCAAAATCTTCCGGCATGCGTACATCCAGCATTAAAGCCTCTGTTTCGCTGGCAATGATTTCAAACTCGGCAGGAGAAAGCGGTTTCATTCCATCTGCTAACACTTTGTCTATGCTTTCATATCCTTCCTTATTCAGTTTTACATTAAGTGGAAAATATCCTGGAGGAGGAAGTAATCCATCTGTTACCTCTTTAATAAATTCCGCTTTGGTCATATCCGCACGAAGAGCATAATTCATTTTCTTTTGGTTGCCCAGCGTGTCCACCGTTTCCTTCATCATATTTTTACCGCAGGCACTACCTGCACCATGCGCCGGATAAACGATAATGTCATCGGAAAGAGGCATGATTTTGTTGCGTAAACTTTCGTAAAGGATTCCCGCCAGTTCTTCCTGAGTCATGTGAGCTGCTTTTTGCGCCAAATCAGGTCTTCCCACATCTCCAAGAAATAACGTATCTCCGGTGAAAAGGGCGGTTTCATTACCTTCCTCATCTATTAATAAATAGGTCGTACTTTCCATGGTATGGCCAGGTGTATGAAGCACTTTAATGCTCACTTTTCCGAGTTTAAACACCTCGCCATCTTTTGCAATATGGGCTTCAAAACTTGGATTGGCAGTAGGACCATAAACGATCGGCGCTCCCGTCTTTTCAGCAAGAGTCACGTGTCCGCTTACAAAATCAGCATGGAAATGGGTTTCGAAAATATACTTGATTTTTGCTCCGTTTTCTTCTGCCTTTTTTAGATAAGGGGACACTTCCCGTAAAGGGTCAATAATGGCAGCTTCTCCTTCGCTTTGGATGTAATATGCGCCTTGTGCTAAACAACCGGTATAAATTTGATCTATTATCATTTTAGATGGTTTTTAATTAACTAATGATGATACAAAAATACGGGCCTTTTGCTTATCGGGGGGTAACATTTGTTACCATACAAGGTGATTATACATTGGTCTGAGTAGCATACCCCCTGTTCTTATCAAGCGGGTGCGAAGCATTTTCAATCAGGTTTACAGCCTCAGGTATGTTATTTAAGATGTGTGATTTTCCGATTAATTCAATCAGCTGCCCTTTTTGCAGTTTATCCCGAACAGGGCCTTTGATATCCACCATGTAAAACTGAATGTTTTTTTGCCGCAAATCCAATATCAAATCTTTCAAAGCATGGATACCACTCGAATCTATATTATTAATCGGTCTGGCGTCGAGGATGATCTGTTGGATGTTTTTTGTATTAGCGACTTGCGCCCAAACAAAATCTTTGAAGTAATTGACGTTGGCAAAATAGAGTTGCGCATCAAAACGAATAATTAAGATCTCTTTCAATTGTTGTACATCCTCAAACCTTTGAATATTCCGGTAGATTTTGCCATCCTTTGATCTGCCCAACACAGCAACATGTGGATAGGAAATGTTATAAATCACCACGATTAAGGAAAGGACTGCTCCTAAAATAATGCCTTCTTCTATTCCCAAGACGAGTGTGCCAACTGCTGTAATCATAAACAACACAAAGTCTCTCCTGTCTGTCTGCCAAAGATGTTTGGCTTCAGCAACATCTATTAGTCCAAATACTGCTACCATGATAATGGCAGAAAGCACGGCTGTAGGAAGGTTATAGAAATAATCGGTTAGAAATAATAAAGTAACAATGATTAAAATAGCACTAAAGATGGCTGCCAAACCTGTCTTTGCACCACCTTGATCATTAACGGCTGTGCGGGAAAAACCACCAGTGACTGGAAACGCTTTAAAAAAGGAACCCACTATATTGGCTAATCCAAGTCCGATTAACTCCTGATTGTTGTCTATTTCATAGTCCTTGTGTTTCTTCTGTATGGCTTTGGCAACGGCTATGGATTCCATGAAGCCAATAAAAGAAATTGTTAGAGCAGTGGGCAATAAGCGTTGAATAAGTTCAATATTTACCATAGGGAAACTAAAGGCTGGCAAACCGCCGGGCACCTCCCCTACTACATTGACCCCAAGTGAAGTTAATTGAAATAGATATACCCCAATGATGCCTAACAAAACAATGATAAGTGGACCTGGAATACGTTTATTCAGGCGTTTTACAGCTAGAAGGGTCACAATGGCTGCTACACCTAATAAAAAAGTTGGCAGGTTGATGTTTTCTATATTCTGTACAATATTGATTAGCGTTTCGTGAACCTTTCCTCTCGGAATTTCAATACCCAATAAATGTTTTATCTGACTAAAGCCAATAATTAGCGCTGCTGCGGAGGTAAACCCTGCTATTACTGGATGCGATAGAAAGTTAACAATAAACCCTAGTCGAAACAACCCCATTGAAAACTGAATTACCCCCACCATCAAGGCCAGTAAAATAGCAAGCGTAATAAATTCTGATGAACCAATATCTGCAAATTGCCCAACACCACTGGAAATCAGTAAAGCAACCATTGCCACTGGACCAACCGCTAGTTGTCGGGAAGTACCAAAAATGGCATAAATAATCAATGGAATTGTGGATGCATACAAGCCATAAATTGGTGGCAGACCAGCCAGCATCGCATAAGCCATGCCCTGCGGAATCAACATGACGCCAACGGTAAGTCCTGCGGATAAGTCGCCACCAATCCATTCTTTTTTATAATTTTTCAGCCAGTTAATAATTGGCAAATATTGTCTCATCTTTATTTATTTTTAATTCCCGGCCTCCAAACATGCACTAATGAGGTAATCTACTTTTTAAAAGCCCATATAGAAAAGTGCCCAATAATGCACCTCCAATTACAATAAGAAGCGACAAGTAACCATAACCAACCAATACGAACATGGGCCCCGGGCATGCACCAGCAAGTGCCCAACCCAAACCGAAAATAGTCCCACCTACAAGATAGCGGATAATACTTTTATCCTTAGGGTTGAAGGTGATGCTACTGCCTTGAATATCCTTGAGTTGGGTGCGTTTAATAATTTGGACCATCAATATACCCAATACGACGGCAGAACCAATTATGCCATACATGTGAAAAGACTCAAATCGGAACATTTCATATATTCGGTACCAGGAGATAATTTCGCCTTTTGCCATGATAATTCCGAATAATACTCCTGCGAGTATGAATTTTAAATATTTCATTTTCAAAAAATTATATTTGCTATTAGGTTAAAATGATGGAGGTTTGTTTTGTAGAATATTTCTGAGGGCAGCAAATTTTGGCTTCCACTATCTTTCAGGACGTAAAGCAAACTCAGATGTAAACCTTCCAACTGTTTTTCAAATTCATAATCCACTAACAACGTGGCTTGCCCGTAATCAGAGCGAGCATATTTATTTTGAGCAAAATCCTGCGGAACAGGTGCCTCTATAAATGAAAACCGGAAATCAAAAGACCAATTATCCCATTTTTCATGATTGGGTTGAAATTGTCCTCTTATCATATAAATATTTACCCGGCCAAAACCATCTACCCAGCTTCGTGCTTGTGACACATAAAAGTTTTCCCGGCCTAATTCTTTTGGAAAAAGAAATCTCCCCGGACCGAAGCCATGTAAATAGGAAGCAGAAAGTTTTAAATCATTGGATAATGATTGATATCCGACTTGTACCGAAACGGTATTAGACGATTGCTGGGGCTGGAAATACTGATTTTCAGGTCGGAGGGTTTGTTGTTGCTGACTGGCTGTTTGCAAAACATACTGCATTCCACCAAATAGGTGGTTTTCCTCAAGATCTGCCTGCACCCAAAGGGTATTATCTATGTTGTGCAAAAAATAATCCCAGAGTTGCACCTTTAGCTTTTCCGACAAAGTCACCTTATACCCCAATATGCCCATGCCTGCAGTATTAGCATATTGGTGATATTCGGCTTTTGTTCCATCTTGTTGAAAGCCATTGTTTAGCAGTCCTATTGCTTCGTTGAGGGAATACCATTGAGTCATGCCACGGGGTGATACCCCATTTATCCATCCCAGATTAAACTGGTGATTTTTTAACTCATTGATTTCTACCCAAATTCCCTGATAAACAAAAGGTTTCATCCGACCATCTCTGTTGAGCAGCAGTGGGCCTTGATTGAGGTCTATTTTTCCAAGTCTGATAATGGAATTTTGTCTGGAATATTGAATATATAATTCATCCAATCCCGTCAAAACCTTCTGCCCGGGAGGCAGAGCAATATCATATAATTCTTTTTCCCAACCCGCGCTTTTTTGTACTAGGAGATCGGGCATGCTTAAATCTGAAGAAACCGTTTGGTAAATAACAACTCCTTTTATACCAAATTGCACCCCTTTCCAGTTCGCCGTTTCGTACTTAAAAGCGCCACCCGTTGCATTTGTCCAATAATCCTTCAATTCTTTTTCATTAATGGTGGCCATGAAATAATTCCTGACATGACCATGCAATTGCCCTTT
The DNA here is from genome assembly GCA_021604865.1 of Saprospiraceae bacterium. Taxonomy (GTDB): domain Bacteria; phylum Bacteroidota; class Bacteroidia; order Chitinophagales; family Saprospiraceae; genus BQJU01. The sequence continues at coordinate 118,515 of BQJU01000014.1, forward strand.
GACAAAAAAATCTTTTACTGATTTAATCCGCTTTTCATCAGGAGCAATATCTCCTAATTCAGCTTGCCCACAAAGTGAAAAACTACCCAGCAAGAGTATTAGAAAGGTGAAGTACCGTATTCGTGTCATTTGGCTGTCTGATTAAAAAATAATGGGAATGAGTAGATGGGTCATAATAAGGCCTCCTATAAAAAAGCCGATAACGGCTATTAAAGAAGGAATTTGTAAATCGCTCAAACCACTGATAGCGTGACCAGAAGTGCAACCACCTGCATAGCGGGAACCAAACCCAACCATTAGTCCGCCCCCGATGAGAATCAGAATACCTTTTAGAGAAAAGATAGCTTCACGACCAAATATTTCGCCAGGCAAGTAACTTTCGCCTACTTCCTGAAAGCCTAAATCCTCTAATGCTGTAATGGTGTTGGGATTCAAGTCAATCGCTTGTCCGTTGGCTAAAAAATTGGCCGATATAAAACCTCCAATAATTGCACCGACTACGAACATTAAATTCCACTTTTGTTTTTTCCAGTCAAATTTGAAAAAATCAGTGTATTTATCGCCTCCTGCTATGGCACACATGGTTCTTAAATTTGCTGACATGCCAAAATTTCCACCAAAGTACAGCAGCAAAAACATAACCAATGCAATAGCCGGCCCGGCCACATACCAAGGCCATGGCTCCAAAATTAAATCCATAGATTATTATTTATTTTATAATGTATTAAGAGTGCAAAGATGGACTTTCTTATCTACACAGTTGGTAACTAATGTTACCCAGCACTATTTTTGAGGCAGGAATTCTAAAACGGTAATTTTGTTTCGGTTTGTTTCAATCTTTTGATCAATCATCAATTTTTTTACAAGCCTGGAAATAACGACCCTGGAAGTGTTCAGGTCATTGGCTATTTGATAATGTGTTATTTCAAGGAAAGGAGATTGAAGTACCATGGCGCGATCTTTTAAATATTTGTACAAACGTTCTTCCATGTTTTGAAAAGCTAGAACGTTTATGGCTTCCAACATTTCCGACATTCTAACATCATAACTATCAAAAACAAAAGCTCGCCAGGATTTATATTTAATCAACCAATCCTCCATCTTGTGAATGGGGATCATATACATTAGCGTTTCTTTTTCTGTCACTGCCCGGATGTTGCTTTTTTTACCACCGATGCAGCAGGTCATTGTCATGGCACAGGAATCTCCCATTTCCAGATAATAGAGCAGATACTCATTGTCTGTGTCATCTTCATTAACAATTTTTATTGCTCCCTCCAAAATCAAAGGCATGTGGGTCAATTTATCGCCAATCTCAATCATAATCACATCCTTTCTGACCTTTCTAAATTGCCCTTCTTTAATAATTTCTTCTAATAGTTCTTTTTCAAAAACGTATTCATAACGTTCTTTTAGGAGTATTTCCATCCGTGAAATTCAGTTTTAAGCTTTTCATTTTCCTAATTTTACAACACTAATGTAGGATTTAAGTTTGTTTTACAAGCTAGCTTGGAGGTTGGCTTTGGAGGCCAACCTTTCGGCTGCAAACAAGCCTCTTAGACAATTTGGTTATCCGTACCTGTTTATGGACATAAATGACCGGCGTCTCCCCCACCCCAGCCGGATAAGCAGATTTTTACAACCCGTTCCAACCAAATTAAATATCGCAAGCTTTTATCCATAAGAATCATAAATTTTTCTTATCTTAGGATGACTCTAATATCAAAAGCCCAGTAACCATGTTTAAACTCAAACCACTATCCAAGGAAGCCATTCCCGATGCTTTAGATAAAGCGGTCAGATACAGGCTGCTAAATGACCCCTGGCAGGCTGAGAGCATCTGTCGCGACATACTGACTGTGGACCCGGATAACCAGCACGCCGTTGTAACGCTCATTTTGTCAATCACCGACCAGTTTGACAGCAAATTCAGAGTTAGTCTCTCACAAGCATTGGAGATGCTTTCTGACCTTAAAAATGAGTATCAGCGTAACTATTATAAGGGACTTATTTATGAACGACAGGCTACAGCTGCCCTCAAAAGAGCCAGCCCCCGGTCAGGTTATATTGCCTATGAATATTTAATCCAAGCTATGGATTGGTATGACAAGGCGGAAAAAAGTCGCCCAATAGATAATGAAGAATCTATCCTTCGGTGGAATGCTTGTGCAAGGATGATTACCCAACATAAATTAAGGCCGGCCCAGGAAGAAAGAGATGTTCAGCCGTTTTTGGACATCTAATCAAGTTTTCTTAAACAACTTCCGGGCAATCCAACCCAGTGGATCAAAGAACCGATCAACAACCCGTTCTTTGAGTGGGATAATAGCATTATCAGTGATGGCAATGCTTTCCGGGCACACTTCTGTACAACATTTGGTAATATTGCATAAGCCTACACCTAATTCATTTTTTAGCAACTCGCTACGGTCTTCCGTATCCAGAGGATGCATTTCCAGCCCAGCTACTCTTACCAGAAAACGAGGGCCGCAAAATTCGTCCTTTAATTGGTGCTCTCTTAATACATGGCAGACATTCTGACAAAGGAAACATTCGATACACTTTCTAAATTCTTGAACCCGGTCAGCTTCATATTGATAATACTTTCGCTCTCCTTTACGGATTTTAAAGGCTGGTATTTTTTTGTTAACCTCGTAATTCCAGGAAACATCACAGACCAGGTCCTTAACGATTGGAAAGGTTTTCATTGGTCTAATGCTAATTGTCGCATCATCAGGATATTTGTTTAACCGATCCATACACATCAACTTTGGCTTGCCATTCACCTCGGCACTACACGAACCACATTTTCCTGCTTTGCAATTCCATCTTACAGCCAGATCTGGACTGTGAATGGATTGAACCTTATGAACAGCATCTAATACCACCATGCCTGGGTTTCGTGGCACCTGGTATTCAACCATTTCACCACTTTCGTTATCACCCCGATAGATTTGAAGCGTTGTTACGTTTGACATAGCATTAATCTTTAAGCAATTCTTTAAGTTCTGGTGGAACAATGGGAAGTGGCACTTTTTCTACTTCTATGGCATCACCCCTCAGGTAGGCAATTAAATTTACCTTGCCCCATTCGGGATCAGAACCTGGAAAATCTTCCCGGGTGTGCGCCCCACGGCTTTCCTGTCGTACCAGGGCAGCTTTGGTTACCACTTCGCTGATATCCAGCATATTCCTAAGGTCCAATGCCAGATGCCAGCCTGGATTAAATTGTACATTGCCTCCAACTTTTACATTATTGGCTCGCTCTCTTAGTTTATTTAATTCGCCAAGTGCTTCTTTGAGCTCCGATTCAGTCCGGACAATACCTACTTTATCCTGCATCATTTTTTTAAGATCTTCGGAGATGCTATAAGGGTTTTCTCCCTCTGTTTGCTCAAAAGGTTTTTTACTGCCTTTTACCGTTTCGTTCACCTGATCAGGATCAACCTTTGGGTAATCCGTCATTTTTTTTGCGAAGGCCGCAGCATACTCACCGGCCCGTTTGCCAAATACCAGCAAGTCAGACAAGGAGTTTCCGCCTAAACGGTTTGAACCATGCAAACCCGCAGCGACCTCACCCGCAGCAAATAAACCAGTCAAGGTTGATTCCTGGGTCTCTGGGTCTACTTTTACGCCACCCATCATATAATGACAAGTAGGCCCTACCTCCATCGGTTCTTTAGTGATGTCTACATCTGCCAATTCCTTAAACTGGTGGTACATACTAGGCAACTTCCGAATGATTTCAGCTGCTGGACGTCTGGAAGCAATATCGAGGAATACCCCTCCATGTGGAGACCCACGCCCTTCAAGCACTTCCTTTCGAATGGCTCTGGCGACTACATCCCGGGTCAATAGTTCCGGTGGGCGTCTTACCTTTGGTATCTTGTTGGCTACCACTGATTTGACCCATTCATTGGCCTCTTCTTCTGTATCGGCAAACTCGCCTTTGTACATTTCGGGAACATTGTTGAACATAAAGCGTTTCCCTTCACTATTTTTAAGCACCCCGCCTTCTCCGCGGACGCCTTCCGTAATCAATGTTCCTCGAACGCTGGGGGGCCAGACCATGCCTGTGGGATGAAACTGCACAAATTCCATATCAAGTAATTGAGCGCCAGCCCATAGGGCCAAGGCATGCCCATCGGCCGTGTATTCCCAGGAATTGGAGGTTATATCCCAACATTGTCCAATTCCACCTGTAGCAATGACCAATGCTTTGGCATTAAAAATAGTGAACCGCCCAGTTTCACGTTGATAGGCCAGACAGCCTGAAACAGCACCTTCGCTGGTCAATATCCTTCTAACAGTGTATTCCATATACACATCGATGCCATCATGCACTCCTTTATCCTGGAGTGTACGGATTAATTCAAGACCTGTACGGTCACCCACATGAGCCAATCGCGGATAAGTATGCCCGCCAAAATTGCGTTGCAGTATCCGCCCATCCTGGGTCCGGTCAAAGACAGCTCCCCACTCTTCCAGTTCATTTACCCGATCAGGGGCTTCCTGGGCATGCAGCTGGGCCATTCTCCAGTGATTGAGGTATTTGCCTCCTTTCATGGTGTCCCGAAAATGAACTTTCCAATTATCCCGGTCGTCAAGGTTGGCGAGAGCAGCTGCAACACCTCCCTCAGCCATCACCGTATGTGCCTTTCCAAGGAGGGATTTGCAAATAATGGCTGTTTTGGCTCCATTCCTGGAAGCTTCAATGGCGGCTCTGAGTCCAGATCCACCGGCGCCGATAATGATTACGTCGTATTGGAGTGTGGTATATTTGTCCATATTTTAGAAAATCCGTATGTCTGTAAATGTACCCGTTGAAACCATCCAAATATAGAAGTCGGCAAAGGCGACCATAAAAAGGCTGGCCCAGGCCCAATACATATGTTTCTGGTTTAATATTGAAACACCTTTCCACATTTTATGTCGGGTATGACCAAATGCTACACAGGAGTAACAGTCGATTTTTCCCCCAATCAGGTGGCGAAGGGAATGACAGGAAAAGGTATATAAACCCAATAATACTACATTCGTAAGTAGGACTAATGAACCAATACTCATTCCAAAGCCATCGGGCCATATACAAGAGTAACCTACATCAATTGAAAGGATGATCAGAAACAACAAAGCGAGGTAAAGGAAATAACGGTGAATGTTTTGAAACAACAACAATCTGGTTTCGCCGGTATAGTTCTTCTTAGGACTTTCCGATACACCACAAGCAGGAGGATCCAGGAAAAAGGCCCGATAATATGCTTTGCGGTAGTAATAACAAGTCAATCTAAATCCTCCGGGTGCCCATAGAATGAGGATGCCAGGAGACAGCCACGGCGGCATTCCATCCCAAAGAATCAAAGGTGAGTAAAAGGGAGAAAGTAAATAAGCTGAGCTAGCGGTATCGATTACATAATGTGCATTGTAAAATACCCGAAAGGTAGCGTAAACTATAAAAAGACTTAATCCTAAAAAAACAGATAATGGGCCAATCCACCATAGGTCAAGACGATCTGTTTCCCCAAGGCGGGTAGCTGTTCGAGGTGCAGCAACTTTTGTCATCATAGTTAATAGGAGGTATAATTCTCCTACAATATAGCGAAATCTTTACAAAGAAAATGCATGAAATAATGATGAAAAAGTTGCAAACACAAAAGAATTAGCATGAATAGAATTTTATTCCGACAAAACAACAATATTCAATGCTTTGTTTTGCTATATTCTATTTTTTTCCGTTTTTATAATGTTTTTTGTTGCTAATTTAAAACATTAATTGATTGAAAAAACGTTGATTGTTTCTATAATGATAGTTATAATCAATACACTCCTTATCAAATTGTATTACATGGCGGTAATGGCCCGGTACTGGGATTCTCGCCTAGATCCAATGTTTACCTTCTTTACAGATATTTAGCATTGTTCGCTGTAAACAACTCCTGTAACCTATGGGCCTGCTTGCTGTAAGCCTGCTTGTCTGGCCAGTAGGTAGCTGGTGTCAGGACTTCCGTAGGCACCTTTTCACAGCTGACCGGAATTTCCAGATTGAAAATTGGGTCAATCGTAGTGGCTGTATTCTGCAAACTGCCATCGTGAATGGCATCAATTATAGCGCGGGTATATTTGAGTTGAATTCTTGACCCTTTTTCAACACTTCCACCTATCCAGCCAGTATTGACCAGCCACACCTTTGATTGGTGTTTTTTGATTAATTCTGCCAGCAGGTCTGCATATTTTTGAGGATGCCAAACCATAAAGGCGGCGCCAAAACAGGTAGAAAAAGTAGCGGTAGGTTCTGATACCCCAACTTCCGTACCGGCAACCTTAGCGGTATAGCCGTTGATGAAATAGTATTTGGCCTGTTCAGCGGTCAATTTGGATACCGGAGGCAAGACACCAAAGGCATCACAAGTGAGGAAGATGATATTTTTAGGATGGCCCCCAACACATGGGATTTTGGCATTCGGAATAAATTCAATGGGATACGCTGCCCGGGTATTTTCCGTTAGGGAATCATTATCGTAGTCGACCTGGTTGGTTTGAGGATCTATTACTACATTTTCTAAAACGGTACCGAATTTGATGGCCTGAAATATCTCGGGTTCCTTTTCGGCAGATAGGTTGATGGCTTTGGCATAACAGCCGCCCTCTATATTAAAAATGCCATTGGGTGTCCAGCAGTGTTCATCATCACCGATCAGCTGGCGGTTGGCATCAGCAGAAAGCGTTGTTTTACCGGTCCCGCTCAATCCAAAGAAAAGGCTTACATCTCCTTGTTTACCTTCATTGGCCGAGCAGTGCATCGACATTTTACCTTGTTTGGGCATCAGGTAATTCATAACCGTAAAAATGCCCTTTTTCATTTCTCCGGCGTATTCCGTGCCCAGGATGACAATTTCCTTACGTTCAAAGCAAAGGTCGATGCTGGTGCGCCGGTTCATGTGTGTGGTGTACGGATTGGCGGGAAATTCTCCTCCATTAAAGATCACATAATCAGGTTCTCCAAATTCGGCCAATTGTTTTGCCGTAGGCCGGATCATCATGTTGTGCATAAATAGCGCATGATAAGGCCGGGTACAAATAACCCGTACTTTTAATTGATAGTCCGGATCCCAGCCTACATAACCATCCACCACGTAAATGCGGGAACGCGTGTTGAAATAGTCAATACAGCGTTGTCGGTTGATGTTAAAGGTGTGCTCATCCATCCGGAAATTTATATCGCCCCACCAGATATCTTTCTCACTTTCCGGTCTTTCAACGATGCGTTTATCCTTAGGACTGCGGCCGGTTTTTTCTCCCGATCTTAGCGCCAGGGCACCTACGTCTGTTATGGCTGCATCCCGTTCATACTGGATGGCCAATTTATACAGCATTGGTGGCTGGGCATTGCGAATAGTCTCTACTTTTGGGGTAATGCCCCAGGCGGAAAGTTTGAATGGATTTTCCATTGGTTATATGATCTTAATTTGGTTAGGCAAATCGGTTGGCAAGGTACATAAAATCGTAAAAAGATGAATTATTTATTGCAAGTACGAAATATAAAAATTTTATATCTTTAAGTATTACAATAATAAATGAACCTAATTTAGAGCGTATGTTTGCAGCAAACATTTGGGATGCAAACATGCTCTCAGCCAATGTTTTCAATTTTTGCTGTGTTGGAACCCCAAAACTAAAATTCATACATGTCAGAAACAAACACCAAGCTCACTAACCCGCTCGATAAGGTAGATTGGGATGACGTACTTGATACCCTTGAACAACAGAAATGTGTGCTTTTCCTCGGCAGCAGTGTTTTTTCAGCACCGGGTGGCGGTGGCATTGAGACTGCGCTAAGACAATGGCTCGATACGGATAATCCCGAGCATCCATTCATCCAGGTTCACAATCCCGATGGTTTTTTTCTTTTTAAAAAGAACCGCTACAAACGCAAGGTGATCGCTGAAATGAAGCGGTTTTACAGCCAGTCATTTCCGGAAACGGAAACACAGTTTGGGCGACTCGCCCGCATACCCTTCTCTATGATCTTCACCTTGACGCCCGACAATATACTAGCGCGAATCTTTGATGTAATGGGTTTTGAATACCAGCCTGATTTTTACTTTCGCAATCGGCGGGCGACCGATAAATTCGAAAACCCGAGAAAGGATAAACCACTGATTTATAATTTATTAGGAAACATTGAAGAACCAGAAAGCCTGGTGTTGACCCATAGTGATTTTTTCGATTATCTCGAATCGGTCTTTAAGGGCAACAGTATGAGTGCCGATCTCAAGGATGAACTGGAGGGTATGGAACGTTATATTTTCCTGGGTTTACCTTATGAAAAGTGGTATTTTCAGTTGTTATTGCGGGTACTTTCCATGCACTCCGACCGCTTGAAGGAAATAGAACGACTAGCGCTGAAAGAGTTTGAAGACCCGCGTCTGCACAAGATATACACCGAAGAGTTTAAGATCGAATTTTTTCCTGCCAATACCGAAGAATTTATCGGAGAACTCTATCGCCGCTGCGAAACCGCAGACTTGCTAAAAGCCCTTCCCGCTGTCGATCCGGCATTGGCTAAACTACCCGACCCTGCTCCCGATGAATTACGGGAATTGGTGGCCAAAGCAGAGATGAAAACGGCCATGTTACACTTGAATGTCTATTTAAACTATCGAAAACCACGAAGTGCCGAACTAGCCAATGACCTTATCGTGTTGCGCAATCAGTTCAACCTGTTGAGTCAACGGGAGCTACGCGGCACCATTGATTCGCGTGATCTATCGGTAGAATACAACCAGATTGCGGAGCGTTTGCTGGATCTCATCACTCAAGCTCAAAAACTTTGAATGTGATGGAACAACAAACAGCAAAAAATTACCGCTACCCGGGTGTTACCCCATTTACCACAGGGCAGGCATCCATTTTTTTTGGCAGAGAGGGGGATACCAATGATTTTTACCGCCTCATTCGCCGGGAGCCACTTGTGGTATTATATGGAAAAAGTGGCCTTGGCAAAAGTTCCCTGCTCAATGCGGGCATCATACCACGCTGCCAGCAAGAAGGCGAATATAGTCCGCTCATCATTCGTTTTGGTGCCTGGACGGAGCAGGCCAATGAAACGCCGCTTTCCATTAGTAAGAAGGTCATTACAAAAGGCTTCGAAGCCCCTACCCTGCTTGATCGCTTACTGCCCGATGATACCTCGCTTTGGTCTTGCGCAAAAAACCGGCAACTCAATGCGATAAATCGGGACCAGGGAGGACGGCCATTATTGCTTTTCGACCAGTTTGAAGAATTGTTTAGCTATCCGGATGTTGAAGTAGCGGCATTCCAACAGGAACTTTCGGAACTGCTGCATACCGGCATTCCACTCCGCTTCCGGCGCCGCCTCGAATCCATTGATGCCACTGAGGAAGAAGAAGACCAACTTGAAGCAGGGCTTAATGCCCGCATTGTTTTTGCCATTCGATCCGATCGTATGCATTTACTCGACCGGCTCAAGGATTATTTGCCCAATGTATTGCGTCACACCTTTGAGTTAAAAGCCCTGACAAAAAAAGATGCCAAAGACGCCATTCTTTTACCGGCCCAGGCAGAGGGGGATTTTCAAACACCACCCTTTGATTATACTCCAGCGGCACTCAGCCATTTAATTAACTACCTGGAAGATCCTCAGGATCAGCGAATTGAGGGCATTTTGCTGCAAATGTTATGTGAGCACTACGAACGCCGGCAGGTAGAAGCCCAGGGCACTACCCTACTCGATCTTCCGCAAATTGGTGACCCAAAACAGGTAGTCAAAAAATATTACGACGAAAAAATCGAAAACCTACCTACCGGCGAGCAGACTGCTGCCCGCCGGCTGATTGAGGATGGGCTGGTTTCAGAAGGAGAAGCCATGCGATTGAGTTTGCATGAAAGCTATATCCTGCATGAATTTGGGGTGCAGAAAAAAATGTTGGAAGATTTGGTGGATAGCCGGTTGTTGCGGTCGGAACCTTTTTTGCGGGGCGGATATACCTACGAATTATCCCATGATCGCTTGGTGCCTCCCGTGCTACAGGCCCGTAGCCAACGCCGGGAAGTAGAGGCTCAATTAAAGGCAGCGCAGCAAGCAAAAGAACTGGAAGCAGCACGGAAACGCCTGCGCACTTTACGAGGCCTTTTGGCGATAGCCATTTTGGCGTTTGTGGCGGCAGGCTACTTTGCCTGGGATGCCAATCAAAAGAAAGCGGAGGCAGAAATTGCGAAAACGGAAGCGCTGGAGCAATCAGAAGAAGCAAAAAAACAAAAGGACCGGGCGGAAAAAGCCCTGGAGGACTATCAACGTGAAAATGCGGCCAAAGAACGCATAAAGTTCAATAATCTGGAAAGCAGGGCGATTACCATTTTAGATGTTGGAGGGTGTCCGAAAGAATTATTAGAAGAAATGCAAGATATAGCGGGGATTCATCCGGATAGTCTTTTATTGAAAGACAAACTCTCCTCTTTGCGAAATAAAAACCCCAATTGTCGATGAAACGAGTGATCAGCTTATTCATATTGTTATTCATTTCTATGGCGGCCCAAGCCCAAAGCAGCTATCAGGAAGCCATCCAGCAAGGCGATGTTGCTTTCAATCGGGGGCAGTATAAAACAGCCATCAATAAATATTTTGCCGCGGAGGCTTTTGATCCTAGCAAGGATGAGATTGTCAAGGCAAAAGTAAATCGGGTATTTGATAAAATTGAGGCTTTACGGCGGGAGGCGGATCAAGCAAAAAATCAAGCTCAGGAAGCCCTTGTCCAAACTGAAAAAGCCAAAGCCGAAACCAAAATCGCCCTGGATCAAGCCAATAAACTCATCAATGCTTTTTATTTTTATGCTGATCGTTTTGCTCTTGCGTTTAAGTCCAACCGATTTTATTTTATCGATAAAACAGGCGAAGAGGTGAAAAGATTAGGCCGCTGGGAAAAAGCCGAGCAGTTTGAGGAGACCGGTTTTGTCAAAGTAAAAAAGCAAGAGAATGGGAAACTACAAGAATACTTACTGGATACTTTGGGCAATAGTTATTTAGTAGCTTATGACCTCAAAAACTTAAATACTCAAATTACGGCCCTTGATTTATCAAATGTACAATGGGACACCTTTCCTATTGAAATCCTGGCATATACCCAGCTACAGGTATTGATTTTAAATGGAAATAAAGATCAACATAATACCTTTGATAGCCTTCCTGCTAATATAGCAAAATTGACAAATCTAAAGACTTTGCAGCTGGGCTATTGTAGTATAAAAAACTTACCCCCTGAAATTGGCCAGTTGACCAATTTGTCGACCCTGGATTTAAGTTACAACCAATTGAACAGCTTACCTCCCCAAATTGGCCAGTTGACCAAGTTGTCAGCCCTGGATTTAAGTTACAACCAATTGAGCAACTTACCTCCCCAAATTGGCCAGTTGACCAAGTTGTCAGCCCTGGATTTAAGTTACAACCAATTGAGCAGCTTACCTCCCCAAATTGGCCAGTTGACCAATTTGTCGTCCCTGGGGTTAAGTTACAACCAATTGAGCAGCTTACCTCCCCAAATTGGCCAGTTGACCAATTTGTCGTCCCTGGATTTAAGTTACAACCAATTGAACAGCTTACCTCCCCAAATTGGCCAGTTGACCAAGTTGTCGTCCCTGGATTTAAGTTACAACCAATTGAACAGCTTACTTCCCCAAATTGGCCAGTTAAGCAAGTTGTCGACCCTGTATTTAAGTTACAACCAATTGAACAGCTTACCTCCCCAAATTGGCCAGTTAAGCAATTTGTCGTCCCTGGGTTTAAGTTACAACCAATTGAGCAGCTTACCTCCCCAAATTGGCCAGTTAAGCAATTTGTCATCCCTGGGTTTAAGTTACAACCAATTGAGCAGCTTACCTCCCCAAATTGGCCAGCTCACCAATTTGTCATCCCTGGATTTAAGTTACAACAAATTGAGTAGCTTACCTCCCCAAATTGGCCAGTTGACCAATTTGTCGACCCTGTATTTAAGTGGCAACGAATTGAGCAGCTTACCTCCCCAAATTGGCCAGTTGACCAATTTGTCGACCCTGTATTTAAGTTCCAACCAATTGAGCAGCTTACCTCCCGAATTTGGCCAGTTGACCAATTGGTTGGAACTTAAATACAGGGTCGACAAATTGGTCAACTGGCCAATTTGGGGAGGTAAGCTGCTCAATTCGTTGCCACTTAAATACAGGGTCGACAAATTGGTCAACTGGCCAATTTGGG